>JAIETJ010000066.1 GCA_019745275.1 Pseudomonadaceae bacterium
GCACTACTGCTGCCACAAGAAGGCCCTCTGGCCTCGGTAGCACAAGCTCTGCGCGATGGCTTTATGGCCAGCTACTACCAAGCGCAAAAAACCACCGAGCAGCCACCTATCATTGAGCTCTATGACAGCTCAAAACTGACCTCCATGGATGAGTTCTACCGTCAAGCGCAGGCTGCTGGCGTGCAACTGGTGGTTGGCCCACTGGAAAAGCCGCTGGTCAAACAACTCAATGATCGCAGCCAATTGCCGATCACCACGCTCGCCCTGAACTACAGCGACAACGGCAAGCCCGGCCCTGAGCAACTCTATCAATTTGGTTTATCCGCCGAAGACGAAGCGCGCGCAGTCGCTCGGCGCGCTTGGGATGACGGCATGCGCCGCGCCGTAGCCCTAGTGCCGCGTGGTGAATGGGGCGACCGCGTCCTAGAGGCCTTTCGTCAAAGCTGGCTGGCCGACGGCGGCACCCTAATCGCCGCAGAGCACGTTGACCAGCCCGTGCAACTGGCCCAGCAGATTGCCGAACTGTTTCAGCTACGCCAGAGCGAGGCCCGCGCCAAGCGCCTGCAAAACACGCTAGGCGGTAACATTGCGGCCCTGCCGGCACGCCGCCAAGATGTCGACTTTATCTTCCTGGCAGCCACCCCGCAGCAGGCACAACAGATCAAACCAACCCTAGCCTTTCAATATGCCGGCGATGTGCCTGTATATGCGACCTCGCACCTAAACAGCGGCAATAACGGCCAAGCATTAGCGGCCGACCTCAACGGTATTCGTTTTTGCGAAACCCCTTGGCTGCTCGACAGCGCCGAGCCAATGCACCAACAAGTGGTCGCACAGTGGCCACAGGCAGGCGGCAGCCTTGGCCGCTTATACGCCATGGGTATCGACGCCTACAGCCTAGCGCCACGCCTGAACCAGCTGAAAAACCTACCCGACAGCCGTATCGACGGCCACACCGGACAACTCAGCATGGATAGCACGCAGCGAATTAAACGCTCACTGCCCTGCGCCGAGATTCAAAACGGCCAGGTTCAACGCCTACCTTAATGACCGATAGCCGCCAAACCAGTGGCCGCGCCGCCGAACAGTCAGCGCGCGACCATCTCGAACGACATGGCCTGCGCTTACTGGCGCAAAACTGGGCATGCCGGGTTGGCGAGCTAGATCTGGTCATGCTGGACGGCGATACAGTAGTATTTATCGAAGTCCGTTATCGCAGACATGCTGGCTGGGGCGGCGCACTGGAAAGTGTCGACGCCCGCAAGCGCAGCAAAGTAAGCGCTGCTGCTGCATTTTTTTTGCAGCAGGAGACACGCTGGGCCAAACATCCATGCCGCTTTGATGTCATAGCCATGAGCGCCAGCGCAGAGCCGAGCGAGCGCCTCAACTGGATTAAAAACGCTTTCGATAGCTGATCAGCCCACCACTGAAGGTCTTTTCTGATGGACATGCAAGCCCGTATTCGCCAACTGTTCCAAGCCAGTATCGACACCAAACGCGTCGCCATGGAGGAACTGATACCCTTCATCGAACAAGCCGGCCACGTGATGGTGCAAGCACTGCTCAGCGAGGGTAAAATCCTCGCCTGCGGCAACGGTGGCTCAGCCGGCGACGCACAACACTTCTCATCCGAGCTCCTTAATCGCTTTGAACGTGAGCGGCCAAGCCTGCCAGCCCTGGCCTTGACCACCGACAGTTCGACCATCACCTCGATTGCCAACGATTACAGCTATAACGAGATTTTCTCTAAGCAAATTCGCGCCCTCGGCCAGCCGGGCGATGTGTTGCTAGCGATTTCCACCAGCGGCAACTCCGCCAATGTGATTCAGGCGATCCAAGCCGCCCACGACCGCGAGATGATCGTCGTGGCCATGACCGGTCGCGACGGTGGCGGCATGGCCTCGCTACTGCTGCCAGAGGACGTTGAAATCCGTGTACCGTCGAAGGTCACCGCCCGGATTCAGGAGGTGCATTTACTGACCATCCACTGCCTGTGCGACCAAATCGACAATCAACTGTTCGGGAGCGAAGAATGATTCATCGCGCACCCGCACTCCTAATACTGACCCTTAGCCTACTGGCCAGTGGTTGCAGCTCAGTAATTACTGCCACCCGCGACCGCCCGATCGAGGATGATCGTGGCACCCGCACCATGGGCAGTGCGATCGACGACTCACTAATCGAAACCAAGGTCGCGGTTAACGTCAACAAGGCCGATCCGAGCCTGGATAAAGACTCACACATTGTTGTGGTGAGTTTTAACGGTATCGTCCTACTTGCCGGGCAAACCCCAAATGCCACGCTCAAAGGCAAAGCGGAACAAGCAGCACGCGGCACTCAGCGCGTTAAACAAGTGCACAACGAACTGCAAATAATGCCGCCATCCTCATTACTGGCGCGCAACAATGACACCTGGCTGACCACCAAGATCAAGACCCAGATGCTTGCCGACAGCACTATTCCCGGCTCACGCATCAAAATTGTCACCGAGAACGGCATCGTCTACATGCTCGGCTTAGTTACACGCCAAGAAGCCAACCTAACCAGCAATTTGGTGCAAGGTGTCGATGGCGTACAGAAAATCGTTAAGCTGTTTGAGTACATCAACTAGCCAACAGCGGTAAACGCCAGACAGAAAAAAGGCGATCCTCGGATCGCCTTTTTTCTGTCTACTTAACCACTTTTAAGCTCGGTCGACCGCTGGGCCTTGGCGGCTCAGTGCCAGCTGGACCACCATCGTCCGGCCCTGCATCGTCGGCGGCACTCGGTGCATCCAAATCGAACACCATACCCTGCCCATTTTCGCGAGCGTAAATCGCCAATACCGCCGCCGCCGGAATATACAAACTTTGCGGCACGCCGCCAAAACGCCCCTCAAAGCTCACCGCATCATTACCAAGCTGCAAGTGGCGTACGGCCGTGATTGAGACATTGAGCACCAGTTGACCGTCATTAGCGTAACCCGACGGCACCTGCACACCTGGATACTCAGCATTCACCAACAAATGCGGGGTGCAGTCATTCTCGGCAATCCACTCATAGAGTGCGCGGATCAGATAAGGGCGATTGGATTTCATGGCAATTCCTTGGTTAACGCATATCGCGCTCAGCAGCAGACAAACTTGCCTGGAACGCCTCGCGGGCAAACTGACGATCCATATAATCCAGCAATGGCTTGGCTGGCTTTGGCAACTCGATACCCAACACCGGCAAACGCCAAAGAATCGGCAACAGGCAGCAGTCGACCAAGCTCAATTCCGTGCTAAGAAAGTACGGTTTATCGGCAAACAACGGAGAAATACCGGTCAGACTCTCACGCAATTCTTTACGTGCCTGCACGCGCGCTGGCTCTTTGCTACGCGGATCAAGAATCAGGTCCACGTGCTTACACCAGTCACGCTGAATACGATGGATCAACAAGCGACTATTAGCGCGAGCCACCGGGTATACCGGCAATAACGGCGGGTGTGGATAACGCTCGTCTAAATACTCCATAACCACCGTTGACTCGTACAAAGCCAAGTCACGATCAACCAGAGTTGGCACGCTGGCGTAAGGATTAACCTCACTCAGCTTGGCCGGATAATGGCCTGGCTCAACATCAATGATCTCTGCGCTGACACCCTTCTCGGCGAGCACAATACGTACACGGTGGGAATAGTGATCAGCGGGGTCAGAGTAACAGGCCAACCGATTGGTCACGGCCATAGCGACTTTCCTCGCACTTATAATTTTTAGTAGCAGAAAAACAAGCGCGCCCGAATTGGGCGCGCTTGTTCACAACATCATGATACCGCAGTGCGACAGTCTATCAGTGAACGTCCTTCCAGTATTCGCGCTTGAGCAGATAAGCGAATACAAAGAAGAAAGCCAAGAACAACAGCACATAAGTGCCGATGCGCTGACTCTGCAACTTCACCGGGTTAGCGGAGTAGGCCAAGAAGGTCACGAGGTTTTTAATTTTCTCGTCAAACTGCTCAGGCGTAAGCGCACCGGTCTTCGGCAGCACAGTCAGCTGATGACAATCTTCGTGGGTAATCGGCGTACCGGTCAGCGGGTCGTACTGCTTTTTGCCATGTTCGACAACCTGTACTTGCTTACAACCAATTACCTGCCGCCCTTGCAGACCAGCCAATACGTTAGGCATACCGACGTTAGGGAACATTTTATTGTTCACACCCCACGGCCGGGTCGGATCTTCATAGAAGGTCCGCAGATAGGTGTACAACCAATCATTACCGCGCACCCGTGCAACCAGCGTTAAGTCGGGCGGCGCAGCGCCGAACCAGACCTTAGCGTCCTGAGGCTGCATGCCGATCTTCATCAGATCACCGACTTTGGCGCCAGTGAACACCAGGTTATCCAGCATCAACTGATTAGGAATACCCAAGTCAGTTGCGACCCGCTCATAGCGTTGAAACTTAGTGCTATGGCAGCCCATGCAGTAGTTGGCAAAAGTCTTGGCGCCATCTTGCATAGCTGCTTGATCGGCGACATCAACCTCAACGTGATCCATCGGAAATTCAAGACCAGCATTAGCAAAGGCAAATGCGGGCAGAACAGCGAGAATTAAAGCTGCAAAATGCTTTTTCATTAGCAAGTCACCCGATCCGGAACCGGTTTAGTCTTTTCCATTCGCGTGTAAAACGGCATCAGGAGAAAGAAAGCGAAATACAGGATGGTGCAAGTCCGCGACATGATGGTGCCAACATCTGAAGGCGCCTGGGAACCGAAGTAGCCCAAAATCACAAACGAAACGGCAAATATCAGCAACCAAAGCTTGCTCAACCACCCCTTGTGGCGAATTGACTTCACCGGACTGCGATCCAGCCAAGGCAACACGAACAAGATAGCGATCGCCGCCCCCATAGCCACAACACCCATCAACTTGTCAGGTACGGCACGCAAAATGGCGTAGAACGGAGTGAAGTACCAAACCGGAGCAATGTGCGCTGGGGTTTTGAAAGCGTTAGCCACTTCAAAATTCGGCTTCTCGAGGAAGTAACCGCCCATTTCCGGAAAGAAGAACACAATGGAGCAGAACACGAACAAGAACACCACCACACCAACGATATCTTTAACCGTGTAGTACGGATGGAACGGGATACCGTCTAAAGGAATGCCGTTGGCATCCTTCTTCTTCTTGATGTCGACGCCTTCAGGGTTGTTTGAACCCACTTCGTGCAAGGCCAAAATATGCAATACCACCAAGCCCAAGATCACGATCGGCAAGGCCACTACGTGCAAGGCAAAGAAGCGGTTCAGGGTAATACCCGAAATCAGATAATCACCACGAATCCACTGGGTTAGATCCGCACCAATCACTGGAATAGCGCCGAACAGGGAAATAATTACCTGCGCACCCCAGTACGACATCTGCCCCCAAGGCAACAGGTAGCCCATGAAGGCTTCGGCCATCAATGCTAGGTAAATCAGCATACCGAACAGCCAAACTAGCTCACGCGGCTTCTGGTACGAGCCATAGAGCAAACCACGGAACATATGCATATACACCACAACAAAGAACGCTGAGGCGCCCGTTGAGTGCATGTAACGAATGATCCAACCGTAATCGACATCACGCATAATGTATTCGACTGAAGCGAATGCCTCCTCCGAAGACGGCGTGTAGCTCATGGTCAGCCAGATACCGGTAATAATCTGATTGACCAAAACCAGCAGAGCCAACGAACCGAAAAAGTAGAAGAAGTTAAAGTTTTTCGGGGCGTAGTATTTACTTAGATGCTCTTCCCACATTTTCGTCGCGGGAAAGCGAGCATCTACCCACTCCATAAATTTACTCATCAAGCTTTCTCCTGATCCAGACCGAGAACCACCACATCAGCCGATTCATACGAATGCGGCGGAACAGGCAAGTTCAACGGCGCCGGCTGTGATTTATACACGCGCCCAGCCATGTCATAACGCGAGCCGTGACACGGACAGAAATAGCCACCCACCCACTGCGCGCCAAGATCAGCCGGAGCCACTTCAGGACGGAAAGACGGCGAGCAACCCAAGTGCGTGCACAGGCCAACCAGAATTAGAATTTCCGGCTTGGATGAGCGCGTTACTGGGTCAACATAAGTCGGCTGAATCGATGCCTTTGACTCAGGATCAGCCATCTCAGGATTGAGCTTGGGCAACGCCGCCAGCATTTCTTCTGTCCGATGCACGATAAACACCGGCTGACCGCGCCACTCAGCAACAATCTGCTGACCCGGCTCAATCTTGCTGATATTCACCTTCACCGGAGCGCCTGCGGCCTTCGCCTTGGCACTCGGGAACCACGACCCTACAAACGGGACCGCAGCACCCACCGCTCCTGCCGCACCAACCACCGAAGTGGCCGCTACGAGGAAGCGACGTCGGCCGGTATTCACGCCGTCATTGCTCATTCAGTCGTCTCCATCAGCTTTGTGGCCTGTTATTCAGGCGTCTACTAAGTAAATTTCAAGCTTCGCAAAAAATTTGCTAAATGGTAAAGAAAAGCCCCATACATGACAAGGCAATAGCAGGATACAAATCCACTGAAAGCCTTGCCAGCCGCGACCTTAGCGGCTGCGGCAAGTTGCCGCAGAAGCAATTTACGCATAAAAAAAACGCCCAGTTCCGCAAGGAGCTGGGCGTTTCTTGAGCGTAGCAGCGAATTAACGCTTCGAGTACTGCGGACGCTTACGCGCTTTACGCAGACCAACTTTCTTACGCTCTACTTCACGTGCATCGCGAGTCACGAAGCCGGCTTTGCGCAAGGCAGAGCGCAGGGTTTCGTCGTAGTCCATCAAGGCACGGGTGATGCCGTGACGGATTGCGCCCGCTTGACCGCTAACACCACCACCAGCAACAGTGATGAACAGATCGAACTTCTCGACTGTTTCGGTCAATTCCAACGGCTGACGAACTACCATGCGAGCAGTTTCGCGACCGAAGAAATTCTCCAGAGTGCGGTTATTGATCGAAATCTTACCAGTGCCTGCACGCAGGAAAACCCGTGCGGTTGCAGTCTTGCGACGGCCAGTGCCGTAATTTTGAGTCGCCGACATAATGAACTATTCCGTTAAAACTTCAGTTCTTGGGGCTGCTGAGCAGTGTGAGGGTGAACAGCGCCCGCATACACTTTCAGCTTACGGTACATGTCGCGACCCAGCACGTTCTTAGGCAACATGCCTTTAACTGCGGTCTCGAGCACACGCTCTGGCTGCTTGGCGAGCAACTTTTCAAAGTTGATCGACTTGATGCCACCCGGGAAACCGGAGTGCGAGTAGTACATTTTGTCAGTAGTTTTGGCGCCAGTTACACGAATCTGCTCAGCATTGATCACGACGATGTAATCGCCAGTATCAACGTGCGGGGTGAACTCAGGCTTGTGTTTGCCACGTAGACGACTAGCGATCTCGGTGGCCAGACGACCCAGAGTCTGACCTGCAGCGTCGACGACGAACCAGTCGCGCTTAACAGTTTCCGGTTTAGCAGTAAAAGTTTTCATTCTTTATAGCCTCAGAGGCCGCCCTGAAAATTAGACGGCGGATCTTACTAAATAGTGCGATCTTTGACAAGTCAAAGACAGCCGAACACGGACGCTATCGGGGCTCGGGTCATCGCGTCCGTTACGACAATTCAACGGGCTTGGCATCCCCCATCGAAAAACAGCTGCGGAATTATGCCGACTACCACGAAAAACTCAAGAAATTTCTCGCTTAAATCAGTAAAAAACCTGAAGAGGCAAAAGCACCCGCCGCAACATTTAGAGTGAGCGCGCAATAATCTCTTTCATGATTTCGTTGGTGCCCGCGTAAATCCGCTGTACACGCGCATCCGCCCACGCGCGCGCCACTGGGTACTCCCACATATAGCCGTAACCACCATGCAGCTGCACGCATTCATCGAGCACCTTGCACTGCAAGTCCGTACCCCAGTACTTAAGCATCGCCGCGGTAGGCACATCCAACTTGCCCTGCAGGTGCAGCTCCAGGCACTTATCGACAAACACCCGACCGATTTGCACCTCGGTTGCGATCTCGGCGAGCTTGAAACGGGTATTTTGAAAATCTGCCACAGGCTTACCGAACGCCTTGCGCTCACGGGTGTAGTCGAGCGTCCAACGCAACGCCGCCTCGGCCGAAGCCAGCGCGCCTATGCCCACGGTTAAACGCTCTTGCGGTAACTCCTGCATCAAGTATGCGAAACCCATGCCCGCCTGACCGAGCAAGTTCTCCTTAGGAATGCGCACATCCTGAAAAAACAACTCGGAGGTGTCTTGCGCCTTCATGCCGACTTTTTCGAGCCGCTTGCCCTTGGTGAAACCCGGCGTATTGGCTTCAACCAAAAACAAACTGGTGCCCTTGGCGCCGGCTTTCGGATCAGTTTTGGCCACAACAACCACCAAGTCGGCGAGAAAACCGTTGGTGATAAAGGTTTTCGAACCGTTGATGACATATTCATCGCCATCCAGCACAGCGGTAGTTTTCACCCCCTGCAAGTCCGAGCCGGCGCCCGGTTCGGTCATGGCAATCGCAGTAACCATTTCGCCAGAAACCAGTTTTGGCAGGTATTTGACTTTTAACGCCTCACTGCCGTAATGCAGGATGTACGGCGCGACTATATCCGAGTGCAGCGAGAAGCCAATGCCACTTAAACCGAGCCGACTAACCTCCTCAATCACCACGGTACTGAAGAGAAAGTCCGCCGCCATGCCGCCGTATTCCTCGGGAATATGTGAGCAGAGCATTCCCGCCTCCCCGGCTTTATTCCACAGCGCGCGGTCGATATGACCATCCTTCTCCCACTGCGCATGGAAAGGCACCGCCTCCTGCTCGAGAAACTTACGCACACTGTCACGAAACTGCTCGTGCTCGGAGCTAAAAATAGTTCTAGGGATCATGGCGGCACCTTTAACAAAACTAATAATGAAAACGTTTAGCCACGACTGTAGGGCAGTCCGACTGCAAGACGCACTGGACACTTCAGCCAATAAATAAGACGATCCTGCCGCAGCTTGACCATTTACCCGCCAAATTCACAAAATAAGACTATTCCATGAGCCCTGTCTCCGCCACGCCACTAAAGCGCGTCAGCATCTTAGCCACCGACGGGGTGTTTGCCGCCACCCTGCTACAGGCCAAAGACTTCTTTCACATGGCCAGCCTGCGTTATGGCAAACAGCAAGGCCGCGGGCTCACCCCCTCCTTTGAAATTCATCTGGTCAGCCCCGACGACATTGCCGTACGCAGCTTCAGCGACGTGGTTATTCCCGTCGATAGTGGTCTAGACGCCGCCGACATCATCATTTTGCCAGCCTTCTGGGATGATTTTGACGCGCTCGCGGACCGCCATCCGCAGGTTCTCGACTGGCTACGCGAGCGGCATGCAGCCGGCGCCGCCATCTGCGGCGAAGCCACCGGGGTATTTTGGATGGCTGCCGCAGGACTTCTGGATGGCAAGCAGGCGACTACTTATTGGCGATTTTTCCGCGAGTTTGGCCAGCGTTTCCCACGCGTACTGCTCAATCAAGACAAGCACCTCACCGACGCTGACAACCTGTACTGCGCCAGCGGCACCACCTCGTCCTGCGACCTGTACATTTATCTAATTGAGCGCTTCTGCGGCGCTAGCGTGGCGCAAGCGGTGGCCCGCGACATTCTTTATGAAGTACAGCGCAATTACAGCCCCGGGCGCATTGGCTTTGGCGGCCAAAAGCTGCATTTAGACGTGACCATCCTGCAAGCTCAGCAATGGCTCGAAGAGCATTTCGCTGAGAAATTTCGCTTCGAGGATGTCGCCCGCGCCCACAGCATGAGCATCCGCAATTTTATGCGGCGCTTTCAGGCGGCAACCGGCGATAAACCACTGCATTATTTGCAACGGTTGCGCATCGAAACCGCCAAAAGCCAGCTCTCGGCCACCCGCAAAAGTATCAAGACCATTAGCTACGACGTTGGCTACGACGACGCCAGCTTCTTCGCCAGACTGTTTCGCCAACACACCGAGCTATCGCCCAATCAGTATCGCAAGCAATTCCAGCAACAGAGCGACTAGCCGACCAGCCCCAACAGAAACACCGCACCATCCCTAGGATGGGTACTGCGCGCCGCCGCAACTCCTATCATCGGCAAGCCCTGTGGGCCCACCGAAAAACAACAATAGGTTTATGCCATGCGTAAGTTTCTCTTTGCCGTGCTCGGCCTGTGCAGCCTTAACGCTGTCGCCGACGAAAACTGGAAGCCCTTCCCGCAAGATCAAAGCGCCTACGACTACTCCGGCGACAAGCTGCGCAGCGCCTGGCCACAACTTACCCGCGGCTTTGGTACTAACTACCCCTTCCCCGATGCCGACTGGGTAGTAAAAATGGCCAAGCAAAACCCTAAAGCCGTCGAAATGACGGTAGCCGCCGGTAGCGGCTTTAGTGGCAAACCTGAAGAGGCCGCAGCCTACGCGGCGCAACTGCAAGATGTCTGGCGCCTAATGTTTCGCGGTGACTTCGCGCAAGCCAAGGCCGACGGACTCAAGCTCGGCGTTGGCGGCCAAGTACCCGCCATGTTTGCCCAAGTCATCTACGCACTATTTCTGGCCCCCGACCAAGCCAGCAAGGAAAAACTCCTTGAAGAAGTGATCAGCTACAC
This sequence comes from Pseudomonadaceae bacterium, assembly GCA_019745275.1. GTDB lineage: Bacteria > Pseudomonadota > Gammaproteobacteria > Pseudomonadales > Pseudomonadaceae > Aquipseudomonas. The sequence continues at coordinate 10,620 of JAIETJ010000066.1, forward strand.
CGACCAAGCCGGCGCATTGGTAAACGCCGACCCGATGGCGATGTTCGGCCGCGTGTACGCCAAAGCCCGTCTCGGCGAAGAACTACCGATTGCCGTGGTACTCAAGCGCGGCTACACCAGCCAGATTCCTGATGAGCTCGATGCTCTGCTGAAAAAATCGCCCAATCAGCCCTACGCCCTGGCCCTCTACGGTGGCTATCAAGCCGGGGTTATCCGCAAAGTCGGCGCCTTTGTTGGCGGCATGACCTACGGCGTTGACTCAGAGAAGATGGAGAAATTCTTCGCCCGCTCCTTCAAGCAGGCCAACAATCTACCTATTGGTCACTACGAATACGCCAACGCCCTAACCTATGTGTATGGCGATGACGAACACGCCAAGGCGCTGGCACAACTGCAACTGGCCGCTTCGATTAAGCCGATCAACGCCATGGAAGCACTGGAAGTAGCCCACGCGAAAAAACTCCTGGCAGCCTTCGAAAAAACCTCCGCCCAACGCTGATTGACCGCACTATAAAAAAGGGCTTGCCACTGGCAAGCCCTTTTCATTGCAGAAAACCCAAGCGGCGACTTAGGGTTTATGCGGGCGCGACAAGAATTCGTGGGACTGCATCTCGAGCAGGCGACTGAGGGTGCGCTGGAACTCAAACTCCAGCCGGCCACCGGTGTAGAGGTCTTTCAACTCCACTTCAGCCGACAAAATCAGCTTAACGTTGCGGTCGTAGAACTCATCCACCAAGTTAACGAAACGTCGCGCCATATCGTCCTTGGCCGTGGACATTTGCTCGATATTGGAAATCAGCACGGCGTGGAATATTTTCCCCAGCTCGATGTAATCATTCTGGCTGCGCGGGCCGTCGCAGAGCGCGCGAAAATCAAACCAGGCAACGTCGTCGCCGATCTTGCGGGCCATAATGGCGCGATTCTCGATCATCAGCGCGTGGTTTTCTTCGACGTGGCAATGCTCAGGCAGCAAACTGGTAAAGCTCTTCTCTAGGCTTAGCTCGGCGGCCGCATCGAGTGGCCAGTGAAACAACTCGGCCTGTTCCAGCGCGCGCAAACGGTAGTCGACGCCACTGTCGACGTTCACCACAGTGGTGTGGATTTTCAGCAAGGCAATCGCCGGTAAAAACCGCGCGCGCTGCAAGCCGTCTCGGTACAGGCCATCGGGGACGATATTGGAGGTCGCCACCAAGCTCACGCCGTTTTTGAACAATTCCTCCAGCAAGGTTGCCAGAATCATTGCATCGGTAATATCCGAGACAAAAAACTCGTCGAAGCAAATCACCCGCGTTTCGGCGGCAAAGCGCTTGGCGATCAGCGGCAAGGGGTTCTTTTCCCCGCTCAGGGTTCTTAACTCTTCGTGTACACGTTTCATAAAGCGATGGAAGTGCGTGCGGGTTTTCTCTTTAAACGGCAGCGCGTCAAAGAACGTATCGACCAAATAGGTCTTACCCCGGCCAACACCGCCCCAGAAGTACAGGCCCTTAACCGGCTCTAACGGCTTCTTGCCAAACAAACCGCTAAACAGGCCAGGCTTGTGCTGATGCGCCGCGACCAGTTCGTCGTACAGACGCTGCAAATGGCGCACGGCGTTTTCTTGCGAGGCGTCGTGAAAGAACTCGGGCCGTTGCAAGTCGGCTTGATAGCGCTGAAGTGGGGTCATGTTCGACAAGAAAGAACCTGCGTTATCGACTAAAAAACAGGCCGGCACTGTAGCGATGGCCCCACCGATTGGCAATCGGCAAGGTCATACGAGCGACCAAGCGGCGTTATTCTTGCGGCTTAAGCGCTTCGCGCAAAGCCTGCATCGCGGCGTTAAGGCTGGCCGCATCGGCAAACTCGGGGCTCTGCGCCACGCATTCGGCGTCCAACCACAGGCCAAAACCTGCGCCTTGCTCTCGTAAATCCAGCGCCTCGCCCGACTGCAAACGCTTGCTGACAAGGCCGGCCGCCTTGCCATCGGCAAAGCACTGGGACAACAGCAACTGTTCGCCACTGACGTCCAGCAGACGGAAACGAAAGCGCCCATCGTCTTCGCGAAAGCTAACAAAACGGGCGCTCTTGACCGCCTTCTTCTTCGCCCCCGCATCGCTTTGCACCTGAGTGCGAAACGAACGCAGGCCCACCGCCTCACGCAACTGGGCGAGGAATGGCGTTGCCACCTTGCGCGCCTTGGCGGCACCGACCAGCAGAATATCTTCCAGATCATCCGGACGATTGATCAGCGCGTGATAGCGCTCGCGGGCCTCGCCCAGCTCGCTATCCAACAGCCCGAACAAGCGCTGCTTAGCCTCGCCCCAGCCCAACCCGGCCAACAACTCGGCGCGAAACTCGGCCTGCTGCGCAGGCGTGGCAAACGCCTGAAACAGGGTGAACAGGTTGGCACTGTCCGGATCTTTCGCTTCGCCGGGCAACTTGGAGTCGGTGACGATCCGCGCCACGGCATCCTTTAACTGTTTGGCAGTGCCAAACAGCGGGATGGTGTTGTCGTAGCTCTTGGACATTTTGCGCCCATCCAAGCCCGGCAAGGTGGCGACGCCCTCCTCGATCAGCGCCTCTGGCAAGGTGAACAGCTCCTTGCCCGCACCAAACAGGTGATTAAAGCGCTGGGCGATATCACGGGCCATTTCCACGTGCTGAATCTGGTCACGACCGACCGGCACCTGATGGGCATTGAACATCAAAATATCCGCCGCCATCAGCACCGGGTAGCTGAACAGGCCCATGGTCACGCCGGCGTCCGGGTCTTCGCCCTCAGCCACATTACGGTCCACCGAAGCCTTGTAAGCGTGGGCGCGATTGAGCAAGCCCTTGCCGGCCACGCAGGTCAGCAGCCAAGTGAGCTCGGGTATTTCCGGGATGTCTGACTGGCGATAAAAAGTAGCCCGCTCAACATCCAGCCCGCAGGCCAGCCAAGTGGCGGCGATCTCGAGCCGCGAGCGCTGAATCCGCGCCGGATCATCGCACTTGATCAGTGCGTGATAGTCGGCCAAAAAATAGTACGATTCGGCATCTGCCTGCCGACTGGCAATAATTGCCGGGCGAATCGCGCCCGCGTAGTTACCCAAATGCGGCGTGCCGCTGGTGGTGATGCCGGTCAGAATTCGTGTGGTCATGGTTGGCGGATCGCTTTACTTAAACAGGCTCAAAGACGGGCAAGCACCAGCTGTTTCAGCTCGGGAAGCTTGCCGTGAAAAAAGTGGCTGCATTCTGCCACTTTCAGCAGCTCATGGGGGCGTTGCAAGCTGTCGGCCCAGGCGTAAACCTTGTCAGGCGTGACCACCTCATCGGCCATCGGCTGAATAATTGTCAGCGGGCAATGCATGGGCAGCTGACCCTCCATAGCAAAGCGCTCAACCGGTGGCGCCAGCATAAACAACTGCTGCACGGCCACGCCCTGCGCCTCCAGTCGCCCGGCCAAGCAAGCCGCCACGCAGGAGCCGAAGGAAAACCCCAGCACACGCAGGGCTAACTCCGGATGCTGAGACATTAGCCAGCGCGCAGCAGCCTCGGCATCATCAATTTCGCCACGCCCCTCAGCATGTTCACCAACGCTGGCGCCGACACCGCGAAAATTAAAGCGCAGGGTGGCAAAACCCGCATCCCGAGCCGTGCGCTGCAGGGTGCTGACCACCTTATTGTGCATGCTGCCGGCAAACAGCGGATGCGGATGACACAACAGCGCCAGCCCACGCGCATCCGGCACATTTTGATAAAGCGCTTCGAGCGGCCCGCAGGGGCCGTCTATAAACAACGCAACTTCAGCCATCGAAACACTCACTCCGTGACCCGAACCGGGCTTGACTCGTCTAGCTGACAGCCAGCGGCACAGCGCATTGGCACATCAAGCATTGGTTTGCGCTATACAGCGCAGGTTTGACTGGTTAACGTAAAGCAAAGCCACTTTTAGAGGAAGGATTCGTGGAACTGTCACTCACCAGCTGGTTCATACCCACCATCGCGTTACTCATAGGCATCGCCAGCGGTTTTTTAATCGCTCGCCTGCTGCCCAACGCAGCCCCCGGCCGCACGCAACGGCAACTCGACGACCTCAAGGAGCGTTTTGACAGCTACCAGAGCGAGGTGGTCACCCACTTCAACACCACCGCCAGCTTGGTTAAACGCATGAACCAGAGCTACCAAGACGTGCAAGAGCACATCTCGGCCGGCGCCAATCGTTTGGCCTTAGACGAACTCACCCGTCAGCGCCTACTGGCCGCACTCAATAGTGACGACGCATCCAGCGCCCCACGCGAGCGCTTGACGCCTCCGGCCAACAATGAAATGCCTAAAGACTACGCACCCAAAACTGCTGATGCGCCGGGCACCTTAGATGCTAACTTCGGCCTTAAAAGTAAAAACCTGTAACCCGCGCTAGTTTCTTCAGCCAATAAAAAACCCGCCTAGCTAGGCGGGTTTTTTATTCAGCTCCAGTTAGATCGCGCCTTTGCTGCGTAACAGTTCGAGTACCAGCTTGACGCCCTCATCCACCGAAGTGGCTTGGGTGTCGACTACTAGGTCAGCGCCCTGCGGGATGTCATAGGCAAACGACTCACCCGGGATGTTATCGCCAGCAGCGGCGTACAGCCCTTGCGGATCACGCTCACGGCAGACCTGCGGTGATGCCTGCACATAGACGGTCAGCAAGCGCTCGCTGCCGATAATCGCCTTAGCCTGTTCGCGGCCTTCGGCGTCCGGCGCCACGAAGGCGGCCAAGGTCAACAAGCCCGCTTCGTTGAATTGCTTGGCCACTTGTGCGGCGCGGCGCCAGTTTTCGGCGCGACCAGCACGGTCCTGCGGCAAGCCCTTATTCAGGTCGTGACGCAAGTTCTGGCCATCGAGCACATAGACCGCACGCCCCATGTCAAACAACTTACGCTCAACCGCATAGGCCAAGGTGCTCTTGCCCGCGCCAGACAAGCCGCTAAACAGCACGCTGACCGGCTGCTGGCCAAAGCGCAGAGCCCGCTCTTCTGTCGCAACGTGGGCCAATTTACCGTGATGACCGCCATGCGTACCTACAGGTGCGGCGATAATCATGCCGGCGCCAACGGTGCCGTTGGTCAACCGGTCAATTACGATAAAGGCACCGGTGGTGCGGTTGCTGGCGTAACCATCCAAGGCAATCGGCGCGTCGAGGGCAATCTTGACCTTACCGATTTCGTTCAGCTGCAGGCTGCTGGCCGTGCCCTCTTCGAGGGTGTTCACATCCACCTTGTGGCTGATGCTAGCGATTGAACCCGGCACATAGCTGGTGGCGCGCTTGATGTCGTACTTCTTACCAGGCAACAGCGGCTCTTCGCTCATCCACACCAACATGGCGTCGAAGCTGTCGGTTACTTGCGGCTGATTGTCGGCATGCACCAACAGATCGCCACGCGACACGTCGATTTCGTCTTCCAGGGTCAGCGTCACCGCCTCGCCTGGACCGGCGTGTTCTAACTCGCCGTCGAAGGTGACGATGGATTTGATCTTGCTGCCCTTACCGGACGGCAGGACGATAATTTCGTCGCCCTTGCGCACGATGCCGCTGGCCAAAGTGCCGGCGAAACCACGGAAGTTCAGGTTTGGCCGGTTAACGTACTGCACCGGAAAACGCAGATCGGTGAAGTTACGGTCGCCCGCCACTTCTACCGTTTCGAGAATCTCCATCAGCGACTGGCCGCTGTACCACGGCGAACGCTCGCTCTTGTTCACCACGTTGTCGCCTTTTAGGGCCGACATCGGCACGAAGTACAACGAGGTCGGCTTCAGCGCGATGCCGTCGGCAAAGGCGAGGTAGTCGGCCTTAATCTGCTCGAATACCGCCTCATCGAAGCCTTTCAGGTCCATCTTATTGATGGCCACCACTATGTGTTTGATACCCAACAGCGAGGCAATAAAGCTGTGCCGCTTGGTTTGGGTCTGCACGCCGTAACGGGCGTCGATCAAGATAATCGCCAAATCGCAGTTCGAGGCGCCGGTGGCCATGTTGCGGGTGTACTGCTCGTGGCCCGGGGTGTCGGCGATGATGAACTTGCGCTTGGCGGTGCTGAAATAGCGGTACGCCACGTCAATGGTGATGCCCTGCTCGCGCTCAGCTTGCAGGCCGTCGACCAACAACGCCAGATCGATATCTTCACCGGTGGTGCCGACTTTTTTCGAGTCTTTGGTGATGGCTTCCAGATGGTCTTCGTAGATCATCTTCGAGTCGTGCAGCAGGCGCCCGATCAGGGTGCTTTTACCGTCATCAACGTTGCCGCAGGTGAGAAAGCGCAACAGTTCTTTGCGCTCGTGCTGCGCCAAATAGGCCTGGATGTCTTCGCTGATTAAATCGTCTTGGTGCGACATAATAAAACCCTACTTAGAAATAGCCCTGACGTTTTTTGTCTTCCATCGAACCAGCACCGTCGTGGTCAATGACCCGACCTTGGCGCTCGGAAGTCCGGGCCAGTAGCATTTCTTGAATGATGTCAGTCAGCGTGGTCGCCTCAGACTCCACCGCGCCAGTCAGCGGGTAGCAGCCGAGGGTACGGAAACGGACCTTCTTCTTAACGATACGAGCTTTCTCCTCGTCAGTGAGGTGTTCGAGGATGCGCTCGTCGTCGATCATGATTAAGGTGCCGTTCTTCTCGATCACGTCGCGCTCGGCGGCGAAATACAGCGGCACGATCGGGATGCCTTCCTTGTAGATGTACTGCCAGATATCCAACTCAGTCCAGTTCGACAGCGGGAATACGCGGATCGACTCGCCCTTGTTGACCTTGCCGTTATAGACATTCCACAACTCTGGGCGCTGATTTTTCGGGTCCCAGCGGTGCTTGCTGTCGCGGAACGAATAGACCCGCTCTTTAGCGCGAGACTTTTCTTCATCGCGACGCGCGCCACCAAAGGCCGCATCAAAACCATGCTTGTCCAACGCCTGCTTGAGACCTTGGGTCTTCATCACATCGGTGTGCTTGGAGCTACCGTAAGTGAACGGATTCATATCCTGCGCCACACCATCCGGATTGATATGGGTGATCAGGTCGAGGCCATACTCCTCGACCATCTTGGTGCGGAACGCGTACATCTCTTGGAATTTCCAGCGGGTATCGACATGCATCACCGGGAACGGCAGCTTGCCGGGGAAGAACGCCTTGCGCGCGAGGTGCAGCATCACGGCGGAGTCTTTACCGATGGAATAGAGCATCACCGGGTTATCAAACTCAGCGGCGACCTCACGGATAATGTGGATGCTTTCCGCCTCCAACTGCTTTAGATGGGTCAATTTGTCGAGCATGGCTACTCACGTTTGGCAAAAGGACGGCCGCTAGGCCTGGGAAGATGCGCGCACTTTATCACAGCATGATCGTCTAATCAGGCGCGGATCTAGACCTAAAAGTTCTAGTCATATGCCGCTCAAACCGGATTAGGGCAATCGATAAACAGGTGTTCGATGGCAAAGCGCCGCGCCAAGTACTCACCCAAGGCCTGCACGCCGTAACGTTCAGTAGCATGATGGCCGGCAGCGATAAAGCTCACCCCATTCTCTTGCGCGCTATGGAAGGTTTGCTCGCTGGCCTCACCGGTCAGGTACAGGTCGACTCCAGCGGCAATCGCTTGCTCGATATAGCCCTGACCGCCGCCCGTGCACCAGCCAACCCGCTGAATCAAGCCCGCCCCCTCGACCAGTAACGGCTCACGGCCAAGCACTTCATGCACTCGACGGGCAAAATCACGCGCAGTCATGGGCTCGGCCAAGCTGCCAACTAAACCCACGCAGCGCGGGTTGCTTGGTTCCAACGGGCCTTCAACAATCAACTCCAACTGGCGCGCCAACTGCACGTTATTGCCCACCTCAGGGTGCACATCCAGCGGCAGATGATAGGCCAGCAGGCTGATGTCGTTGGCCAGCAAGGTTTTCAAGCGCCGCTGTTTGATACCTACCACGCAAGGGTTTTCACCCTTCCAGAAATAGCCGTGATGGACCAACACCACATCGGCCTCCAACTCGACCGCCGCATCCAGCAAAGCTTGACTGGCGGTCACTCCACTGACGATCCGCCGTACCTGCGGGCGCCCCTCAACCTGCAGGCCATTAGGGCAAAAATCGTTAATGCTGGCAGCGCTTAAGTAGCGCTCGGTTTCGGCAACTAAGGTGGTTAAGGCAATGGCCATGGCAGCTCCTGGTTAAATCCGATCATCGGGGGGCCTAGCGGCGGATGCAGGCGGCTCAACGCAACCCATTCACCCAGCGCCGCGCAAGCCAACCGACAACGCTATAATGCCGCCACCTTAAGCGGCGCCCTGCGCCCTCGCAACTATCAGGATTAATCTCAATGCCCAAAGCCCTGCGCTTTTATGCTTGGCCGCTGGCGGTTGGCCTGCTGTTAGCGCTGCTGATCATTCAGCGCTATCCCAGCTGGGTTGGCTTACCCGAGCAAGACATTCACCTGCGTCAAGCCGCCACCAGCCCACTGTCGCAACAGGGCCCGGTGTCCTATGCCGACGCTGTGAGCAATGCGGCCCCGGCCGTGGCCAATCTGTACACCACCAAGCAGGTTAACAAGCCGGCTTCAGCGCTGTCCGCAGACCCGCAGTTCCAGCATTTTCACGGCGATGATTTACCTAAGCAACGACGCATGGAGTCGAGCCTCGGCTCGGCCGTGATCATGAGCCCCGAAGGCTACTTGCTCACCAACAACCATGTGATTGCCGACGCCGAACAAATTGTCGTGGCGCTCAAGGACGGCCGCGAAACCCTTGCTCGGGTGATTGGCAACGACCCGGAAACCGACCTCGCGGTACTGAAAATCGACCTACCCGACTTGCCGGCAATCACCCTCGGCTATTCAAACAAAATTCACATTGGCGATGTCGCCTTAGCGATTGGCAATCCATTTGGGGTCGGCCAAACCGTCACCATGGGCATCATCAGCGCCACCGGGCGTAATCAGTTAGGTCTGAACACCTACGAGGACTTCATCCAAACGGATGCGGCGATCAACCCCGGCAACTCCGGCGGCGCACTGGTGGATGCGCTGGGCAATCTGGTCGGCATCAACACCGCGATTTTCTCCAAGTCCGGCGGCTCGCAAGGCATAGGCTTTGCCATCCCAACCAAGCTGGCGTTAGAGGTGATGAACGCGATTATTGAGCACGGCCGGGTCATTCGTGGCTGGTTGGGTATCGAGGTGCAACCGCTAACCCCCGAACTGGCGGAGTCTTTCGGCTTGGAAGGCCGTCCCGGCATCGTCGTGGCAACGGTCTATCGCGACAGCCCAGCAGCTCGCGCAGGACTACTGGCCGGCGACATTATCGTCAGCATCGACGGCGAGTCAGCCGGTGACGGGCGTAAAAGCATGAATCTGGTGGCGCAAGCCAAACCCGGCGACAAGGTTAAGATCCAAATCCTGCGCAGCGGCCAGAGCCTCGAACTGCCGACCGAAATTGGCGTGCGCCCGCCATTAAGCGCCGCGCCGAAGAAGTAGCTTGCGCCTTACCAGCCACTAAAGCGGCACCTGTTCCGGTGCCACTTTAGTTAGCCGAGCAAGCTAAGCCAGACAGACTGCCAGCGCATCCAGCAGCGCCTGATTCTGCTCAGACGTGCCGATGCTAATGCGCAGAAACTGCGCAATCCGCGCCTGCTTAAAGTGCCGCACTATCACTCCGTGCTCACGTAACCCAGCGGCCAATTGGGCAGCATCGTGCAGAGGATGGCGGGCAAAAATAAAGTTAGCCGCAGAAGGCAGCACGGCAAAACCCTGCTGCTGCAACTCAGCCACCAACGCTTCACGGCTAGCGATCACTTGCTGGCAGCTGCTCTGGAAGTAAGCACGATCCTCGAACGACGCCGCCGCACCGGCAATTGCGATGCGATCCAGCGGGTAGGAGTTAAAGCTATTTTTGATGCGCTCCAACGCCTCGATCAAGTCCGGATGGCCGACCGCAAAACCAACCCGCAAACCGGCTAACGAGCGCGACTTGGACAGGGTTTGGCAAACCAATAAATTCGCATAGCGCGCGACCAAGCTAATCGCCGAAACGCCACCGAAATCGATATAGGCCTCATCGACAAGCACCACGGTATCGGGGTTAGCCTGCAATAAGCGCTCAATCGCCGGAAGCTGAAGCAAGCAGCCGGTCGGCGCATTCGGGTTAGGGAAGACGATGCCACCATTCGGCCGCTGGTAGTCCTCGACGCGAATCTGGAAGCTCTCATCCAGTGCGATTGGCTCGAACGGAATGCCGTACAGGCCGCAATACACGGGGTAAAAGCTGTAGCTGATATCGGGAAACAACAGCGGCTGGCCGTGCTGAAATAAGCCATGAAAAGCGTGTGCCAACACCTCATCGGAGCCGTTGCCGACAAACACCTGCGCCGCAGGTACCTCGTAATAAGCGGCGATCGCCTGTTTTAAGCGATCGCTGTTGGGGTCGGGATACAGGCGCAGATCGTCGCTCAACTCGGCGCGCATCGCCTCAAGCGCTAACGGCGATGGGCCGTAGGGATTTTCGTTGGTATTAAGTTTGACCAGCTTGGCCATTTTAGGCTGCTCGCCGGGTACGTAAGGCACCAGCGTCTTGACGAAGGGACTCCAGAATTTGCTCATCGTTACACCTCCAGCGCTGGCGCGATGCGGTATTCGGCGCTGCGGGCGTGGGCGGTCAATGACTCGCCACGAGCCAGCACTGACGCCACCTTACCCAGCTCTGAGGCACCCGCCGCTGAGCAGTTAATGATCGAAGAGCGCTTCTGGAAGTCGTACACGCCCAGTGGCGAGGAAAACCGCGCAGTACCGGAGGTCGGCAACACGTGATTAGGCCCAGCGCAGTAGTCGCCCAACGCTTCGGCGGTGTAACGACCCATAAAGATCGCACCGGCGTGGCGAATCTGCGGTAACCATTGCTCAGGCTCGGCCACCGACAGTTCCAAGTGCTCGGGCGCGATGCGATTCGCCACCTCAATGGCTTGGGCCATATCGGCTACCAAAATCAGCGCGCCACGGGCCAGTAAAGAGGCGCGAATGATCTCGGCGCGTTCCATGGTCGGCAGCAGTTTGTCGATGCTGGCGGCCACGCTATCGAGGAAGGCCGCGTCCGGGCTGAGTAAAATCGACTGGGCGTCTTCATCGTGCTCGGCTTGCGAGAACAGGTCCATGGCGATCCAATCCGGATCGGTCTGACCGTCGCAAATCACCAGAATCTCCGAAGGCCCGGCGATCATGTCGATGCCAACTTTACCGAACACATGGCGCTTGGCAGTGGCCACGTAAATATTGCCGGGACCGACGATTTTGTCCACCGGCGGCACGCTCTCGGTGCCATAGGCCAACGCCGCAACCGCTTGCGCCCCACCAATGGTAAAGACCCGATCAACGCCGGCAATGCAGGCGGCGGCCAAGACCATTTCATTGATCTCGCCACGCGGGGTCGGCACCACCATCACCACCTCGCTAACGCCGGCAACCTTGGCCGGAATAGCGTTCATCAATACCGACGAGGGGTAAGTCGCCTTACCGCCCGGCACATACAAACCGGCGCGATCCAGTGGCGTAACTTGCTGACCGAGCACCGTGCCGTCGGCTTCGGTGTAACTCCAAGAGCCTTGTTTCTGCCGCTCGTGGTAAATGCGCACGCGCTCGGCGGCAACTTCTAGGGCATTGCGCTGCTCAGGGCTAATGCGGGTTAAGGCCAATTCCAGACGAGCACGGGGCAGAATCAAATCGGCCATGGAGCCGACGGTGAGACCGTCAAAACGCTCGGTGTACTCCACCAAAGCTGCATCGCCACGTTCACGTACGGCGGCAATAATCTCCAGTACGCGCTGATTAACCGACTCATCGGACACGCTTTCCCAGCTCAGCAGATGATCCAGATGACCGGCGAAGTCAGGATCGGCAGCGTTGAGTCGGCGAATAGCAGTGGCAATAGTCATGGCAGCTCTCAATAAATAGGCGGTTATTCAGGCGTAGCAGTAACTCAGGATAAATGTGCTCAGGCAGGGCTAGGCTAACAAGCCAACTCGATGGATGCCCGCGAAATTTAGCGACAAAAAATTAAGCAGGCCGAACAGGCTTCGGCAGTGCCGTCTTCCATGGCGGCTGTGCGGCAGGGCGCCGCAGAGCGATTAAGCTTGATGGCAGAAAAATGCTCGTGCATTTTCTGCACTTCCACCATCCATGGCGGTCATCGCGATTCTACCGCTTGGCGCAAGGTGTCGATGAGCGCTTGGATACGCCCATGCTGCATCTTCATCGAGGCCTTGTTCACCACCAGTCGCGAACTGACGTGGGCGATCAACTCTTGCGCCTCTAAACCGTTGGCGCGCAGGGTGTTGCCGGTATCGACCACGTCGATGATTTTGTCGGCCAAACCCACCAAAGGTGCCAATTCCATCGAGCCATACAGCTTGATCACATCCACTTGGCGACCTTGCGCCGCGTAATAAGCCTTGGCCACGTTAACGAACTTGGTCGCCACCCGCAGGCGGCCCTTGGGTTCCACGGCACCAATGGCGCCGGCGGTCATCAGTTTGCACTTGGCAATCTGCAGATCCAACGGTTCGTACAAACCCTGACCGCCGTATTCCATCAATACGTCTTTACCCGCCACGCCCAAATCGGCGGCGCCATGCTCGACATAGGTCGGTACATCAGTGGCGCGCACAATCAATAGACGCACATCTGGCTGGGTGGTAGCGATAATCAGCTTGCGGCTGGTGTCGGGATTTTCCGTCGGCACAATGCCCGCCGCCGCCAATAGCGGCAGCGTGTCATCGAGAATCCGACCTTTGGAAAGAGCGATAGTTAGCATGGTAACGACGTTCCTTAGTTGCCCGGCACGCGGCGAATCTTAGCGCCCAACATCTGCAGTTTTTCTTCGATGCACTCATAGCCGCGATCGATGTGGTAAATCCGATCAATCAGCGTGTCGCCTTCGGCTACCAATGCACTGAGCACCAAGCTGGCTGAAGCGCGCAGGTCGGTAGCCATCACTGGCGCGCCCTTGAGTTTGTCGACACCGGTGACGATGGCGGTGTTGCCCTCGACCAGAATCTGCGCGCCCATGCGGTTCATTTCATAGACGTGCATAAAGCGGTTTTCAAACACGGTTTCGATCACCGCCCCCGTGCCTTCGGCCACCGAGTTGAGCGACACAAACTGTGCCTGCATATCGGTTGGGAATGCCGGGTACGGTGCGGTGCGCAGATTAACTGCCTTAGCCCGCTTGCCGTGCATATCCAGTTCAATCCAGTCATTACCGGTGGTAATGGTGGCACCCGCCTCCTGCAACTTGAGCAGCACCGCCTCAAGAATGGTCGGATCGGTGTCTTTCAGTTTGACTCGACCGCCAGTGATTGCCGCCGCCACCAAGTAGGTGCCGGTCTCAATGCGATCAGGCATAACGTTGTAAGTGGCGCTGTGCAAGCGCTCCACGCCATCGATAGTGATGGTGTCGGTGCCAGCACCGGTGATCTTGGCACCCATAGCAATCAGAAAGTTAGCCAGATCGACCACTTCCGGCTCACGCGCGGCATTTTCCAATACTGAACGGCCACGGGCCAAGGTAGCAGCCATCATGATGTTTTCGGTGCCGGTCACGCTGACTACGTCGAAGAAGAAATGCGCACCGCGCAAACCACCTTCGGGCGCCTTAGCCTTGATATAGCCGCCTTCAACGTCGATTTTCGCGCCCATGGCTTCGAGGCCACGGATGTGCAAATCGACCGGCCGCGAACCAATGGCGCAACCACCTGGCAGAGCCACTTCGGCCTCACCAAAGCGCGCGACCATAGGCCCAAGCACCAGAATCGAGGCGCGCATGGTCTTCACCAGCTCATAAGGCGCAACCAAGGTTTTGATCGCGCGCGCATCAATTTCAACACGCAGCTTTTCGTCGATCACCGGCTCAATGCCCATGCGACCGAACAACTCGATCATGGTGGTGATGTCGTGCAGGTGTGGCAAGTTGCCCACAGTCACCGGGCCATCGGCCAGCAAGGTGGCAGCCAAAATTGGCAGCGCGGCGTTTTTTGCGCCAGAGATGCGAATCTCGCCGTCAATGCGCACGCCGCCGGTAATAATTAATTTATCCATAGCAATCTCTTCGCCCGCAGGCTTAAGGACGTGCAGCCCAAGCTGCGCGACTGAAAAACTTCATGGTGACGGCGTGAATACTGCCATCGGCGATCCAAGCATTGAGGTGGGCATAAACCTGCTGTTGACGTTTTACCGGGCTCATTCCGGCCAACTCGTCACCGATCAGATTTAACTGGAAGCTACAGCCTTCGCCTTCTACCTCTACCTGGGTATTGGGCAGCTGTTGCTCCAGGAGGTTCTTCACTTCTACGGCCTGCATACACAACCTCTATCGGCGCCCGCCACTTACGGGGCGGCCATCATACAAAAAAGCCCCCCGCCTGCGAACCCCGATTAGGCTATCGCTGACCGAAGGGCCATCACCAGAAAGTATTTTAAGCGTTAGTTGGGCTGCGAAAATATCTCAAGCAAACCAGACACCTGAGCTATTTCACGCATATCGGCAGGCAAATCGAACACTGCCAAACGCTTATTCGCCGCTTTAGCATCGCGCATAAAAGCCAGCAACAAAGACAAACCAACGCTGCTGGATTTTTCCACCTGAGCACAGCTGAGTTTTAGCGCGCTGGCCGGATGCTTAGCGATCAGCTGACGGCCGGCCTCGCGCAAAGCCGGGGCCGTGCGATAGTCGAGCACGCCGACCAGCAACAACTCGCCAGCCGCACCTTGACGAATACTGGCTTGGCTCATGTACCACTGGCCTGCTGATTACTCGCCGAAGATTTAGCCTTGGCGACGATATCCGCCCAGCCATCGATAGCTTTATCGAGGTTATTACCATTCTTCTGCATGGTGTCGGCGAACTGATCGCGGAACAGCTTGCCAATGTTGATGCCATTAATAATCAGGTTACGCAGCTTCCACTGACCATCGAGATTGGTCATGGTGTACGACACGGGATAAACCGTGCCCTTGCTGTCTTTAAACTCCATGCCAACACTGGTGCGCTCTGCATCTTCGACTTTAGCCGGCAACACGCGAATTTCTTGGTTGTCGTATTCCAGCAACGCATTGCCGTAGAACTGCATCAAACTGAGCTTAAAGTTGTCTTGGAAACGCTGCATTTGCTCCGGTGTCGCGCGACGCGAGTACTTAACCGTCATAATGCTACGCGAGATACCTTCAGCATCTACAACCGGCCCAAGCGTACGCTCAAGCGCCGCATAAAAAGCTGCAGGGTCGGCCTGATAAACGGCCTTGTTGGCTTTTAAATCACCCAATAATTGATCAACCGTCTGCTGCACCACTTGCTGCGCAGTAGGCGCGGCATTAGCCAGCAGCGGCATGCTCGCCAGCAGCACCAATACAAGCCGACGAAAGAAACCTGTCATATTGATCTTGCCCATTACTTACTGTCCTTGTTAACGGTATTAAGTAAAAACTTGCCGATCAGGTCTTCTAACACCAGCGCCGACTGGGTGTCATGAATCACCCCACCTTCTTTAAGTACGTTTTCATCACCGCCAACGCTAATACCAACATATTTCTCACCCAGCAGACCCGCTGTCAGGATCGAGGCGGTGGAGTCTTCAGGCAAGTTATCCATGCGCTTTTGTATATCCATAGTGACGCGCCCGGTGTAGCTATTGCGATCCAAGTCAATCGCGCTAACTTTGCCGATAGTCACCCCAGCCATGGTCACTTTGGAGCGCACGGTCAAACCGGCGACATTATCAAAGTTGGCATACAGTTTATAAGTATCCGCGCTGTCCGCCACCGTCAGGCCACTTACGCGCAAAGCCAGTAACGCTAACGCCAGCAGTCCTGCCAAGAGGAACAGGCCGACACCGATTTCCATGGTGCGGGTTTGCATCAGAAGTCTCCAAACATCAAGGCAGTCAAAATAAAGTCTAGGCCGAGCACCGCGAGGGAGGCATAGACCACAGTCTTAGTGGTAGCGCGGCCGATCCCTTCTGAGGTCGGCTCGCAGTCGTATCCTTGGAACACCGCAATCCAGGTAATCACAAAGGCAAACACGATGCTTTTGATCACACCGTTAAGCACGTCATCCTGGAAGTTCACGCTGTTTTGCATGTTGCCCCAGTACGAGCCGTCGTAAACGCCCAACCAGTCAACCGCCACCATGGCGCCACCCCAGATCCCCACCACACTGAAGATCATGGCCAACAACGGCATCGAGATAAAGCCGGCCCACAAGCGCGGCGCGATGATGTATTTGAGCGGATCGACACCAATCATTTCTAGGCTGGACAGCTGTTCGGTGGATTTCATATTGCCAATTTCGGCGGTTAAGGCTGAGCCCGCCCGACCAGCAAACAGCAAACCTGTGACCACCGGGCCCAACTCACGCAACAGGGTCAGCGCAACCATCTGCCCGACCGCCTGCTCGGAGCCGTAAGACACCAAAATATTGAAACCCTGCAACGCCAGCACCATGCCGATAAACAAACCCGACACCACGATAATGGCCAGCGATAGCACGCCTACCGAGTACAACTGCTTGATCAGCAACCGAAAACCGTTGCCCAAGCTGCTGCGCCCCAGCAACACGCGCAACAAGAACAGCGCCGAACGCCCCAAGCTCTCGAGCACGGCAAGACCTACGCGCCCGAACAGCGCCAGTCGATCAAGCATTGAAATCTGACGCATCAAAGCCCTCCCAACAGGTCATGACGATAATCGCTGGCCGGATAATGGAACGGTACCGGGCCATCGGGAGTACCTTGCATAAACTGGCGAATACGCGGGTTGTCTGAGTTCATTAGTTCATCCGGGGTGCCGTGACCTAATACCTGCGTATCACCGACTACATACAGGTAATCGGCAATACTGGCGGTCTCGGTCAGATCGTGGGACACCACAATACTGGTAATCCCCAGCGCATCATTAAGCAGGCGAATCAAGCGCACCAGCACCCCCATAGCAATAGGGTCTTGGCCAACGAAGGGCTCGTCATACATCAAAATTTGCGGGTCTAGCGCAATCGCGCGCGCCAACGCCACGCGACGTTTCATTCCACCCGACAACTCGTCGGGCATCAAGTCAACCGCGCCACGCAGACCAACGGCCTGCAGTTTCATCAGCACGATGTCGCGGATCATTTCTTCCGGCAGCTTGGTGTGGACTCGCAGCGGAAAAGCCACGTTTTCAAATACATCTAAATCGGTAAACAGCGCGCCACTTTGAAACAGCACGCCCATTTGCTTACGCATGTCGAACAATTCACTACGCGACAGGCTCGGCAGATTCTGCCCGGCTACTAAAATCTCACCACTGGCGGGTTTAAGTTGCGCCGCAATCAGGTGCAGCAATGTGGTTTTACCGCAACCGGAAGGCCCCATGATGCCGGTGACCTTACCGCGCGGAATGAAGATATCGACGTTATCGAAAATCTTGCGCTCGCCACGCTGGAAGGTAACCCCTCGCAACTCGACGGCATTGACACTCTCGGCGCTCATTTAAACTCCTTACGCTCCCTACACAACTCAGACGCAGCACCTTGCAACCAAGGCACCCGCCGCTGGAGGGCCGAATTAAGCTGGGCACTATAACATTGCGCCCGACGCCGCCCAAGATCGAAAGTGTGTCCGTTCAGGATTACGACAGTAATCGCGACCTGCCGCGCAACGATAATCAAGAGTGAGCAATTGACCCTTTACCGCTATAATCTCCGCCCTTTCATTCGGCCACTGCATCCCATGAGCCAATCCAGCGACCTGATCCAATCTGCGCAGCGCACCATTCGCCTTGAAATCGAGGCAGTCGAAGGTTTACTGCCGCGCATCAACGCCGACTTCGTACGCGCCTGCGAATTGATTTTGGCCAGCAAAGGACGCGTAGTGGTGGTCGGCATGGGTAAGTCCGGACACATCGGCAATAAAATCGCTGCTACTTTGGCGAGCACCGGCACTACCGCTTTTTTTGTTCACCCTGCGGAAGCCAGCCACGGCGACATGGGCATGATCACCCGCGATGACGTGGTGTTGGCGCTGTCTAATTCTGGCTCCACCGCCGAAATAGTCACCCTGCTGCCGCTGATTAAACGCCTCGGCATCTGCCTGATCAGCATGACCGGCAACCCTGACTCGCCGCTGGCCCAGGCCGCCGAAGTCAATTTAGATGCGCGCATTAGCCAAGAGGCCTGCCCGCTCAACCTAGCACCGACATCCTCGACAACTGCCTCTTTGGTGCTCGGTGACGCCCTGGCCATTGCCTTACTAGAAGCACGCGGCTTTACCGCCGAAGACTTTGCTTTTTCCCATCCCGGCGGCGCGCTTGGCCGACGTTTATTACTCAAGGTCGAACACGTCATGCACAGTGGCGCCCGCCTGCCACAAGTGGCTCGCGGCACCAGCTTGCGCGATGCACTAATGGAAATGACCGAAAAAGGCCTCGGCATGACCGTGGTCTTGGAAGCGGATGGCAGCCTCGCCGGCGTCTTCACCGACGGCGATCTGCGCCGGACCTTGGATCGCGGCACCGACATTCGCCAAGCCCAAATTGACGACGTAATGACCGCCCACGGCAAAACCGCACGCGCCGAAATGCTTGCCGCAGAAGCGCTAAAAATCATGGAAGACCACAAAATCAACGCCCTAGTCGTGATCGATCAGCACAACCGGCCAGTTGGCGCGCTGAACATGCACGACCTACTGCGCGCAGGAGTGATGTAATGCACAGCACCCAAATTGATCCGCAACTACTGCAACGCGGCCAAGCCATTAAACTGGCGATTTTCGATGTGGACGGCGTACTGACTGATGGTCGCCTGTACTTTCTGGCTGACGGCAGTGAGTTCAAGACCTTTAATACCCTCGACGGCCAAGGGATTAAAATGCTCATCGCCTCAGGCGTGCGCACCGCGATTATCAGTGGCCGCAGCACGCCAGTCGTCGAGCGCCGCGCACAAAACCTTGGGATTCAACACCTATACCAAGGCCGCGAAGATAAACTGGTGGTGCTCGACGAACTACTGCACGAACTCGGCTTGAACTACGCTGACGTAGCCTACCTAGGTGACGACCTGCCGGACGTACCGGTTATTCGCCGCGTAGGCTTGGGCATGGCGGTGGCTAACGCCAATGCATTTGTGCGCCAGCACGCCCATGGCGTGACCGAGGCGCGCGGCGGTGAAGGCGCAGCACGTGAGTTTTGCGAACTGATCTTAGCCGCCCAAGGCAACCTTGCAGCCGCCCAAGCGGCCTACCTGTAGTGAGCGTCATGACCAACAAACTACGCCTACGGTTCATACTCGCAAGCTTGGCGGTCTTATTGGCCGCCGCTGGCTACTGGAATATTCGCCCCGAGTCTTTCACCTCCCAAAGCGCTAGCGAGATCAGCAACAACGACATCGACTTTTATGTCATTGACGCCAAGAGCACGCAGTTCCAAGCCGACGGCAAGCTGGCAAATACCATGACCAGCGACAAACTCGAACACCTTAAAAGCACCGATATAACCCTACTCAGCAATCCAGACTTACTGCTTTATCGTGGCACCGAACTGCCATGGCATGTGCAAAGTCTGCGCGCCGAAGTTGCCCCAGAGGGCACTCAAGTGGAGCTAATCGACTCGGTACGGGTCGCGCGCACCGACGCCAAGGGCCGCCCCACTATTTTGACTACCAGTCGCCTGACGGTATTTCCTGACAAAGATTATGCGCAGACCGAGCAAGCCGTTAGAATTGAGGCCGCCAATGGAGTGACCACGGCACAAGGAATGAAAACGTACTTGAATGACGGCAGGATGCTCCTGCTATCCAACGTGAGAGGCCTGCATGCAGTTGATTAAAACCATTCCCCTATTGCTCAGTCTGAGCAGTGCACTGCTCAGCGCGGGCGCTTGGGCACTGCCGACCGATCGTGAGCAACCTATCCGCGTTCAAGCTGACAGCGCCGAGCTCGACGACAAACAAGGCGTAGCCGTGTATCGCGGCGGGGTAGTGATCACTCAGGGCACCCTGAAAATAACAGGCGACACCGTCACCATTACCCAGACACCACAAGGCGATCTCGACGTATTTACCGCGGTTGGCAAGCCTGCTTACTACGAGCAGCAACCCTCTGCCGACAAGCAAATAGTTAAAGCCTACGGCATCACTATTCAGTATTACGCCAGCAACGAGCGCATCGTGCTGATTGACCAAGCCAAGGTCATCCAAGAAGGCAACACCTTCGAAGGCGAGAAAATCGTGTATGACACCAAGCGCCAAATCGTCAACGCGGGCCGCGCCAATGGCAACTCAGTGACTGCGCCACGTCCACGCATCGACATGGTTATTTTACCCAAGAACAAACCAGCGCAGACCACACCCTAATGGCGATCCTGACCGCTCAACACCTAGCCAAAAGCTATAAAGGCCGCCAAGTCGTACGCGACGTCAGTCTGTCGATTGAAAGCGGGCAAATCGTTGGCCTATTGGGTCCCAATGGCGCAGGCAAGACCACCTGTTTCTACATGATTGTCGGTCTAGTGGCCGCCGACCAAGGTCGAGTACTGATCGACCAACAGGACGTGACCTTCCTGCCGATGCATGGCCGCGCACTCGCCGGCATTGGTTACTTGCCGCAAGAAGCGTCGATTTTTCGCAAGCTTAGCGTCGCCGACAACATCATGGCGATTCTCGAAACGCGCAAAGAGCTCGACCGAGCGGCGCGCCGCGAAGCATTGGAAAGCCTACTGCAAGAGTTCCACATCACCCATATTCGCGACAGCCTCGGCATGAGCTTGTCGGGCGGTGAACGTCGCCGCGTAGAAATCGCGCGAGCCTTGGCCTCGGCGCCGAAATTTATCTTGCTCGACGAGCCTTTTGCAGGCGTTGACCCTATTTCAGTGGGCGACATCAAACAAATCATTCATCAACTCAAAGCCAAGGGTATAGGCGTACTGATCACCGATCACAACGTGCGTGAAACCCTAGATATTTGTGAGACAGCCTACATTGTTAACGATGGCCAACTGATCGCCGAAGGCAACGCCGAAAGCATCCTGGCCAACCAACTGGTCAAAGACGTGTATCTGGGTCACGAGTTCCGCCTTTAAGCAGCACGCGATTACCGACAGAAAAAGTTGCGCAGAGCAGGGAAATACTTCAAGGTCGGGCATATAATTTGCTTATTGTGGACGCATTAGCGTCCTGTAGTAGATGGCGCTATTGCGTCGGCGAATAAGGTCCTAAGCCTGCTATGAAACCATCGCTCGTCCTTAAAATGGGCCAGCAGCTGACGATGACACCTCAGCTGCAACAAGCCATCCGCTTACTGCAACTCTCCACCCTCGATCTGCAACAAGAGATCCAAGAGGCGCTGGAGGCCAACCCGATGCTGGAGCGCCAAGAAGAAGGCGAAGACTTCGACAACGCCGACCCTATGGCCGACAACGTCGAGCACGTCCAAGCCGCCAGCGCACCCGAACAGCCTGACCACCAAGACTCAGCACCGACCGTCGACAGCCTCGACGAGAGTGACTGGGGCGAACGCATTCCCAATGAGCTGCCGGTCGATACGTCTTGGGAAGACATCTACCAAACCAGCGCCAGCAGCCTGCCCAGCAATAGCGACGATGATGAGTGGGACTTCACTAGCCGCACCTCGGTTGGCGAGAGCCTGCACAGCCATCTGCTTTGGCAGCTAAATTTGGCGCCGATGTCGGACACCGACCGACTGATCGCGGTCACCCTGATCGACTGCATCGGCAGCAATGGTTATCTGGAAGAAAGCCTCGATGAAATTGTCGAAGCCTTTGATCCCGAGCTCGACATTGAACTCGACGAGGTCGAGGCGGTACTGCACCGAATTCAACAGTTTGAGCCTGCCGGCGTAGCTGCCCGCGACCTGCGCGAGTGCCTGACGCTACAACTGCGCCAGCTAGACGCCAGCACGCCGTGGCTGGCGGAAGCCAAGCGCCTGACCAGCGAGCACTTAGAGCTACTTGGCAGCCGTGACTACAACCAGCTGATGCGCCGACTGAAGCTCAAAGAAGACGACTTGCGCCAAGTAATTGAGCTCATCCAGAGCCTCAACCCGCGGCCCTGCTCACAAATCTCGGCCAGCGAGCCGGAATACGTGGTGCCCGACGTTATAGTGCGCAAGCACAACGAGCGCTGGCTGGTGGAACTCAATCAAGAAACCGTGCCGCGCCTGCGCGTCAATCCGCAGTACGCCGGGTTCGTCCGGCGCGCCGACGCCAGCGCCGACAACACTTTTATGCGCAACCAGTTGCAAGAAGCACGCTGGTTTATCAAGAGTTTGCAGAGCCGTAACGAAACATTAATGAAGGTCGCCACGCAAATTGTCGAGCACCAGCGCGGCTTTCTAGAGTACGGCGACGAGGCCATGAAGCCGCTGGTTTTGCATGATATTGCGGAAGCGGTGGGTATGCACGAATCGACCATTTCACGGGTTACCACGCAAAAATTCATGCACACACCACGCGGCATTTACGAGCTGAAATATTTCTTTTCCAGCCACGTCAGCACCTCAGAGGGCGGCGAATGCTCATCCACAGCAATCCGCGCCATCATTAAAAAACTGGTCGCTGCCGAAAACGCTAAAAAGCCATTGAGTGACAGCAAGATCGCTGCTTTACTGGAAGGACAAGGCATTCAAGTGGCGCGCCGCACGGTTGCCAAGTATCGCGAATCATTGGCGATAGCGCCTTCCAGCGAGCGCAAACGATTAATCTAAGCCACACTTAAGCAAGATCAAAAAGTTTCCGGTGGCAGTGTTTTAAACTGTCGCTTACACACGGCAACAAGGAGAATGCGGTATGCAAGTCAACATCAGTGGACACCAGCTGGATGTGACCGACGCCCTGCGTGATTACATCGACGAAAAATTTGCCCGTTTATCACGTCACTTTGACCGAATCACCAATGTTCAGGTGACCATGGCTGTCGAGAAGCTTAAGCAGAAGATCGAAGCCACCCTGCACGTTGCCGGCGCCGAAGTGGTTGCCAACGCAGAACACCAAGACATGTATGCGGCGATTGACCTACTCGCCGACAAACTTGACCGCCAATTGATCAAACACAAGGAAAAACAGCTTGAACGTCTGCAGGGCGCTACTGCCCGCTGACCTCTCCGATGCTCCCCCTCCTATGATTCGATTAGAAAATATCCTGACCCCCGCACGTTCCTTGGTGGACGTGCCGGGCGGCAGCAAGAAACGCGTCCTCGAACAAATTGCTCATTTAGTTGCCGGCGAATTGCCCCAGCTTGATGAACAAGACATCTTCGAGAGCCTAATAGCCCGTGAAAAACTCGGCTCCACCGGTTTCGGTAATGGCATTGCCATTCCACACTGTCGTCTGCCGGGCTGCGACTCGCCACTGAGCGCAGTACTGCGACTGCAGAGCGCCGTCGACTTTGACGCCATCGATGGAGAGCCAGTTGACCTATTGTTCGTCCTATTGGTGCCAGAAGCGGCCACCGACGAACACCTAGAATTACTCCGGCAAATTGCCAGCATGCTCGACCGCGCGGACGTGCGCGAGCGGTTGCGCCAAGCACCGAGCAGCGCTGCGCTGTTCCAAGTGGTGCTGGACGTGCAGAGCGGTCAATAAGCATGCACCTGATCATCGTTAGCGGTCGCTCCGGCTCCGGCAAAAGCACCGCCCTTGATGTTCTTGAAGACAATGGCTTTTATTGCATCGACAACCTGCCCGCCGGATTACTGCCCGAGCTGGCCGAACGTACCCTGCTGCAAACCGAGCTATTACAGTCGCAAGTGGCGGTGTCTATTGATGCGCGCAACCTACCCAGCCAACTACAGCGTTTTCCTGAGTTACTGGCCGAGGTGCGCGCTCGGCACATTCGTTGCGACGTGCTGTATCTGGATGCCGACGAAGACACCCTGCTTAAGCGGTTTTCCGAAACCCGGCGACGCCATCCACTGACCCATGAAAACCGCTCACTGGCTGAAGCCATTCGCGATGAAAGCCTACTATTGGGGCCAATTCGTGACCTGACCGACCTGCAAATAGACACCACCAACCTGAACCTGTATCAGCTGCGCGACACCCTTAAGTTACGTCTACTAAACAAGCCCGAGCCGGGCACCGCCTTTTTAATCGAGTCATTTGGCTTTAAACGCGGCATGCCGGTGGATGCCGATTTGGTCTTTGATGTGCGCTGCCTGCCCAATCCGTATTGGAAGCCCGATTTGCGCGAGCACTCAGGCCTCGATCAGCCGGTGATTGATTACTTGGCCGCGCAAGCGGATGTCGACGAGATGTTCCACGACATCCACACGTATTTGCATAAGTGGCTGCCACGCTTCGCCGCCAGCAATCGCGCGTATGTCACCATTGCGATTGGCTGTACCGGCGGACATCATCGCTCGGTCTATCTGGCCGAGCGCTTAGGGCAAACGCTCAAGCCGCAACTAAAAAACCTGCAGGTTCGCCACCGCGACCTAAAACCATAGGATTCCACGCGTCATGCCTGCCTGCGAAATCACCATCATCAATAAACTCGGCCTGCATGCACGAGCCGCCGCTAAATTCGTCGGTGTCGCCAGTCGTTTCCCCTGCCAAGTGCGGCTGGGGCGCAGCCCGGATAGCCTGGTGGACGGCAAAAGCATTAT
Source organism: Pseudomonadaceae bacterium (assembly GCA_019745275.1). GTDB lineage: Bacteria > Pseudomonadota > Gammaproteobacteria > Pseudomonadales > Pseudomonadaceae > Aquipseudomonas. Next base: position 35,228 of record JAIETJ010000066.1, read on the forward strand.
GGCGGTAATGATGCTCGCCGCCGGCAAGGGCACTGCCATTCACCTGTACACCGAAGGCGAGCAGGACGAGGACGCCATGCAGGCGGTCGTTGCGCTGATCAACAACTTCTTCGACGAAGGCGAATAACGCGCAACTGCGCTGACGGATGGTGATGGCGGGTACGGCGCGCGCAGTATTCCGCGCGTGCCAACGTTCATCGCATGCGCGCCCCGCCCTACACCCTAACTACCCGCGACAGTCATCCGCTCGATCAACACCGAACCGGTGCGGATATTACTGCGCAACTCCAGATCATTACCGACCGCAACTATCTGCTTGAACATATCGCGCAGGTTGCCGGCGATAGTCACCTCTTGCACCGGAAACTGGATTTCGCCGTTTTCTACCCAGTAGCCGCCAGCGCCGCGAGAATAGTCGCCGGTGAGCAGATTCAGACCCTGCCCCATCAATTCGGTTACCAGCAAGCCACGGCCCATACGCTTAAGCAGCGTCGCTTGATTGTCATCGCCATGACTGACGAACAAGTTATGCACCCCGCCCGAGTTGGCCGTGCTCGGCATGCCCAGCTTGCGCCCCGAATAGGTGCCAAGAATGTACGACTGCAGCTGGCCGCGCTCGACAAACAACTTGCCGTAAGTGGCCAATCCATCGCCATCAAAGCTGCCGCTGCCCAGGGCCCGAGCAATATGCGGACGCTCTTCCAAACTCAGCCAATCGGGGAATAGTTGCTGACCCAAGCTGCCTTCCAGAAACGACGATTTACGGTACAGATTGCCACCCGAGACCGCCGCCAAAAAGTGCCCGAACAAACCCGTGGCCACTTCGGCGGCAAACAACACCGGCACTTCGCAGGTCGGCACCGGCCGCGCACCCAGCCGGCTGACTGCCCGTTCGGCGGCGCGCTGGCCAATCAGCGCAGAGGCGCCCAGTAACTCACCCTGGCGATTAACGTCATACCAGTAGTCGCGTTGCATCAGGCCTTCCGCCTCGGCAATCATCACGCAACTCAAACTGTGCCGAGTGCTGGCATAGCCACCGATAAAACCATGGCTATTGCCATACACCCGACAGCCTTGATGGGTACTGAGGGTGGTGCCATCGGCGTTTTTAATCCGTGGATCATGGGCGAACGCTGCCGCCTCGCAGTTCAGTGCCTGTTCAATGGCTTGCTCAGGGGTGATCGACCACGGGTGATACAGGTCTAAATCAGGCAACTCGCGCGCCATCAAAGCGGCATCGGCCAAACCGGCGCATGCATCTTCAGAAGCGTGCTTGGCGATGGCCAGTGCCGCGGCCACCGTTTCGCGAATCGCCGCCTCACCACTGGCCGAGGTGCTGGCCGAACCCTTGCGCTGCCCCACGTATACCGTAATGCCAAAACCTTGGTCGCGATTGAACTCGACGGTTTCAACCTCGCCTTGGCGCACCGACGTCGATAGCCCCTGCTCCAGCGAAACCGCCACCTCACAAGCACTGGCGCCTTGGCACGCGGCTTCTTGAATGATCCGTTCAACCTGTGCCTGCAGCTCTGGTAAGGCCTGCGGACCAACGGTTGCAGATGCGCTCATATGTTTCTCCACTAATACTTCATCACATTCAGCCGAGACCACCGGCCTTTGTCGGTTATCATGGCAGCGTTTCCAATTGGATCAGCCCCATGTCTGACTACTTTAAAAAAAACTCTCTCGACGACTTCTCTGATGAGAAGAGTAAATCTCAGGTTAAACGCGACCTACAGGCGCTGGTGGACTTAGGCGAACGCCTAACCACCTTCAAGCCCGACCTGATCGCTCGCCTGCCATTGACTGACGCGTTGCGCCGAGCGCTGGCCGATGCCCCCAAGCATACGGCTAACATTGCCCGCAAACGGCACATTCACTTCATTGGCAAACTGATGCGTGATCAGGATACCGATGCCATTTTGCTCCTAATCGACCAAATGGATGCCTCGACCCGCCAATACAATGAGCGTTTCCATAATTTGGAACGCTGGCGTGATCGCCTGCTGGCGGGCACCGATGCGGTCCTCGACAGTTTTGTTGCCGACTACCCCGAGGCAGACCGCCAACACCTGCGCCAACTGATTCGCCAAGCCCAGCATGAAGCGGCGCAAAGCAAACCACCGGCGTCGGTACGTAAAATCTTTAAATACATCCGCGAACTGGATGAAGCAAAACGCGGTTTGCGCTAACCGCAAGCCGGACGTAGGGCGGACTCAGAAGCGCAGCGAACAGTCCGCCGATTATGGGCAACCCGCCAACTATGGGCGCCCCGTCAATCAATGGTGTACTGCCTGCGGCGAGTACACCCTACGCCCCCATACTATGCCCCCGTTCCACCCACCGTAATGGCATCAATTTTCAAGGTTGGCTGGCCGACGCCGACGGGCAGCGACTGGCCATCTTTACCGCAAGTACCGACACCGCTGTCCAACGCCAAGTCGTTACCGACCATCGACACTCGACTCATGGCTTCCGGGCCATTGCCAATTAAAGTGGCACCCTTGACCGGCGCGGTGATTTTACCGTTCTCGATCAAATAGGCCTCACTGGTAGAAAACACGAACTTGCCGCTGGTGATGTCCACCTGACCGCCACCCAAGTTGGCGCAGTAGAGGCCTTTTTTCACCGAGGCGATAATTTCTGCCGGATCACTCTCGCCCGCCAGCATGTAGGTATTGGTCATGCGCGGCATCGGCAAGTGCGCATAGGACTCACGCCGACCATTACCGGTCGGCGCCACGCCCATCAAACGGGCGTTCAGCTTGTCTTGCATATAGCCTTTGAGAATGCCGTTTTCAATCAGGGTGGTGCACTGGGTTTTAGTCCCTTCGTCATCCACGCTCAATGAACCGCGGCGCTCAAACAAGGTGCCATCATCGACAATGGTGCACAGGCTGGAGGCGACCTTCTCGCCCACCCGCCCGCTGTACGCCGAACTGCCTTTGCGGTTGAAATCGCCTTCCAAACCGTGACCGACCGCCTCATGCAATAACACCCCCGACCAACCAGCGCCCATTACCACCGGCATACTGCCGGCCGGTGCGGCTATGGCTTCGAGATTGACCAAGGCTTGACGCAAAGCTTCACGGGCATAACCCATGGCCCGGTCTTCATTTAAAAAGTACCGGTAGTCGGTACGCCCGCCGCCACCATGGCCGCCACGTTCGCGCCGGCCGTTTTGTTCGACGATAACGCTGACGTTAAAGCGCACCAACGGGCGCACATCGGCGGCCAAGCTGCCGTCCAGCGCAGCCACCAAGATGCGCTCCCAAACGCCCGCCAAGCTGACGGTGACCTGCTGAATACGTGGATCCAGGGCGCGGGTGGCAACATCCACGCGCTTGAGCAATTCGACCTTTTCCGCACGACTGAGCACATCCAGGGGATTATCTGGGGCATACAGCGCCGTTACCGGCGCGCTGCTAAAGGCCTGCACGCGACCCTGTTGACCGGCCCGAGAAATCGAGCGAGCGGCCCGGGCGGCCTGACTCAGCGCATCTGGTGTGATGGCGTTGCTGTAGGCAAAGCCGGTTTTCTCGCCGGACTGGGCGCGCACCCCGACCCCTTGATCGAGGTTAAAGCTGCCTTCTTTGACGATGCCATCTTCCAACACCCAAGTCTCGGAAACTTGCGCATGAAAATACAAATCGGCGGCATCAATCCCTGGCCCAGCCAAGTCTCCCAGCACCGCAGGCAAACTCTCGATGGTTAAACCACCGGGACCGAGCAGGTGTTCACTGACGGACAACAATAGCTCGCTCATAGCAACTCGCTTTTAACAAATAGGTTCAAAACAATCGGAGTCATAACAACTCCACAGAAAAGCGACGATGACTGTGCACTGGCATACGCTGGCGAATGGCCGCCTGAGCGGGCGCATCGCGCTGCGCCAATAACACCGCGGGGCCTTGTGCTTGTTCAGCCAAGAGTACCCCCCAAGGATCGATGATGGCGCTATGCCCAAAGGTGGCACGGCCGCCCGGATGACCACCACCCTGATCGGCGGCGAGCAGATAACACTGGGTTTCAATCGCCCGGGCGCGCAGCAAGACCTGCCAATGAGCCGCGCCAGTTACCGCAGTAAAGGCCGACGGCACGCTGATTAACTCAGCGCCGGCATCGCGCAGCGCGCTGTACATCTCGGGGAAACGTAAGTCGTAGCAAACGCTAAGTCCTAGGCGACCCACCGGCGTGTCGGCCACCACCAACCGCCCACCATGGGCATAGTCGTCAGACTCACGGTACTGACCTCGGCTATCGGCCACCTGAACATCAAACAAGTGCAGTTTGTCATAGCGCGCCACGCGCTGGCCCTGCGCATCAATTAACAGTGAACAGGCATGTGCCTTAGCCTGCGGCTGATCATCCGGCGGTAAGGGCAAGGTGCCGGCGACTATCCATAACTGTAATTCGCGCGCAGCCTGCGCCAGCCACGGCAAAATCGGCCCTTCACCCAAGGCTTCGGCGCGGCCCAGCGCGGCCAGATCGCGCCGACCCATAGCGGCAAAGTTTTCTGGCAGCACCGCCAAGCGTGCGCCACCGACGGCCGCTTGCTCCAGCAGGGTGCGGGCGGCGGTCAAGTTGGCTAGCACATCGTCTTGGCTAACCATCTGGATTACGGCAACACTCATTGCAGCCTCCGAGCACTGGGCAAGCCAGTTACGAATACACCGTTGATGACGCTCAAAAGGGTTTAACGAAAGTGATCTGCGGATCGTCCATTGAGCCCTGCGCGCGATACTCAACGCTGGTCAAAGATGAAACACGGCCACCGAACAACTTATCCGCGACAAATATGGCCCCGCCAATGGCCGGTGCACCAATCGCCAAGGCAGCTAACGGCAAGTTACTGGCCAGCGGTAAGGTCACCCGAATGCTGGTATCTAGTGTTTGCTGGCGCAAATTAACCTTACCGTCGACCACTATGGTTGATGCACCGCTTAGCGTAACCGGGGTGGTCGTCACGAAGTTGCCATTAGTGCCTTGCAGCACGCCCTTGACGCTATCGAAAGCCAAGCCTTTATCGGTCAGGTCGGAGAAGTCCAAACGCAAACGGCGACCCAAGGAGTTAAAGTTAAGCAGGCCGAACACCCGTAGCGCCGCTCCCGAACCGCCTTTAACTTCTAAAAACTGGCCTTTCTTAAGGCTTACATCGAGGCTACCGCTCAGCTCGCGCATGCTAAAGGCCGCCGGTGAGCCTGGCCATTGCACATCGCTATCCACCCGAAAACTCTCACTCACCGCGCTCGGGGCGTATCCCCAAGCAGTCAATACATCGGCCAGATCTTTACCGCCAATCCGACCTTTGAAACTGCTCTGCGTAGCGCCGGCAGCACCGTCCCAATTCAGCGCACCAGTCACCAACAACCCTTTCAAGTCGATACTCAGCTCGCTCAAGCGCACACCGGTAGGACGGGGGCGCGCCTGCACCGACCATGCGCCGAGCACCTCAGCACCGCGCAGCACTTGCGCAATCGACAGATCCACGGCCGGAATACTGCGCGGATCAACCGTTGCCAAGGGATCTAACGCTGTGGCCGTGGTGCTGACTGCAGGATCCGCCGCCGGCAACTGCAAGCGTTGCAGCGCCGCCACTAGGGTCGCACCCGGCGCATCAGGCAGGGTCAGTTGACCAGTGACCAAATCGCTGTCGAGCTTCAGCAACCAACTGGCCGCGCCGCGCGTCAGTTGCGCATCGACGCTATTGAGTACTACGCCAAAACCCTGAAAACGCCCGATTTGCAGGGCAATACTGGCGAGCATATCGGGACGTGCACCCGTTTGTTCTGGCAGATAACGCTTGCTTAGCGCCTGCCACGCATCCAAGTCCAGCGCACTCAGGCTGCCACGCACACCCAGCCCTTTGCGGGTCGGTAAGCTCGCCGTGCCTTTACCCAGCAACAACTCACCACGACCTTCCAGCAACGCCCCAGCCGGTGCCGCCAGCGCGAGGCTAGCAAGGTCTTCATAACTAAACCAATAGCGACGCTCTTTACCTTGCAGGGTCATCCGCCAATCGGCGTAGCGCGCCTCGCTGGCGCTTTTACCGAAGGGTGGTGGTAGGTCGATGGCCAGCCCTTTGAGGGTTGAATCAACTTGCAACTGGCTATCATCGCCATCTAGGGTCAAACGTAAACGGTACGGTAGTTCGCCCTTGAGGGGCAGCGGCTGACTAATGGCCAGCCAGTCCGTCAGGCTCTTAAGGGCAAGTTGGCCATTGGCCTCCACGCGTGTGCGAGTGCGCCCGCGAGCGCCCTCAGCAACAATTTTGCCCCGCAGCGGCCGGCCAAAAACTTGCGCACGCACGTCCGGAGAGCTCAAACCGCTGGCACTGTTAAAGCGAAAGGCGCCTTTTAACTGCGTGAGCGACAAGGCTGGCTCAGTGATTTTTAATTGCGCACCCTCGGTGGCAAAGTCGACCTGAACCACGGGTGGATCTTTGCCCTCCAAGGGAAGATCCAACTTTAGCTGCCCGCTCAACGGCCCCTGGCCTTGCCAGCCAGCAAAGGTTGCCTGAGTGCCTATAGGTGCCGTCTGGAGTATCTGCAAACCATCGGCGACGCTGCTTTGCAGCGCGCCATTAAGCGCCAAGCGCGTGATACCACCCTTGGTCGGCGTCGGGATATTCACCGCTACCGAAGTCAGAGTGCTGTTGAGCACCTGCCCTTGCGACACCTGCACACGCACCCCGCGCTCATCAATCAACACCGCACCCGCCGCCTTGCGCAGTTCAGGCCAGCCTGGCTGATAAGCCAGTTCGACATCGCGCACCTTGAAATACAGGCTAATGCTGCTGGAGTTGGCCGGCGCGGTTGGCGCTAATGCGCCCTGATATTGAAAGAAACCTTCATCCACTTGGCCCGCGCGAATCGCCGTTGTCAGCCAAGTGGCCAACTCCGGGCTAACCCCACCAGAACGGGTTGGCAAATACTTTTCGGTATAGCGCGCATCCCCTTGCTGAATGCCCACGCGCAAATCCATATAGCTGTCGGCCTCTGGAGCAAAGGGTAGGCGAATCATCATGTCACCGGCGAGCCGGCCTTCGCTGCCATCCAAACGCATATAAGCGCTGCTCAGGGTTAACTCTTGGCTGGTCAGCGTCCAGTTCAGCAGGGCATGGGCCTGCTGGTAGTGCCAGGGCTTGGCAAATAGCGCGTCAAGGTCGAGGATAAAATCATCCGCGGCCAAGCGCAGTTCCCCGCGCCCCAGATCGCCACTAATGCTGCCGCTGATATTGCCCAACCCCGGCACCCCTTCGTAAGCGTTAACCGCTATGCGCTCGAGGTTGGCGCTAAATTGCACCTGCTGATCGGCCGGCGCTTGCGGCCGGTAAGCCAGCTGCAGGTTGCGTAAGGCACCGCGCGGGGCCAAACCATCTAGCCACCCGGTAATACTTTCCGGCAACGGTGCCAGTGCCTTGATGACGGGCGCCAGCGGGGTTAAATCGAGCCGATCGGCGCTCAACCGCCAGCGCTCTTGGCGCTCAGTATCTTCAGCCTGATACTCCAGCCCCACATGCACGTCACCCCAGCGGGTGGCGCCCAAACTGGCGGCCAAGGAATCGAGCTGCAAGGCAAAGCCACTGTCGCTGCGCTGGTAGTAGGCGTTGACGGTCATATCCGTCAGCTCTAACGGCTTGCGTTGCGCATAAGCGCCACGCAGCTGCGGCGCATGCACTTGAGCCACTGCCCGCTGCACAGTGCCGTTAGCCCACGACAGCCAAAATTCACCGCCCAGTTGCAGTTTGTCCGCCTGCCAACCCGCGGTCAGCGAGGCCGGCAACCAACGCGCCCAATCGCTCATCGGCGCACTCAGGTATAACTCGGCCTCAGCCTTCGCCCACTCGGCGGGATGCAAGCGGGTGCGCAAGCGCCACGCCAGCGGTTGGCCGTCGGGCAACACCAGGCGGCCATCTAAGCGCTGCCGAGTGCCAATACTGCGCAAGCTCAGGTTCACATAGGTTAGCGACAGCGGCGCCTGCCCCTGCGGCTGCAGGGTAATTTGACTGTTCAACAGCGACAGCCAGCCGACGCGCTGCAAGCCGGCCAGCAACACACCGGGGGACACCGCAGGAGTACTGCTCTCGGCCTGCGCCGGCAAACCATCTAAGTGCCACTGACCATCTACGCCCTCGCGCAAACTAATCCGCAAGCCATCGACTTGCAGGTCGGCGAGCATAATTTGCCCTGCTAACAGGCTCGCTAGCACGTCCGGAATCACCCGCACCTGCTCCAGATGCACGACGCTGGACTGCTCACCGAGGCTCACATCATGCACCAGCAGCACCGGCGCAAAACGCTGCCAGCCGCCGCTTAAGCGACCAATACGCACCGGCATGCCCAACGCTTGCTGGGCGCGCGCCTCGACTTCGGCTTGATACTCGGCCACCAGCGGGGTCAGTTCGCGGCCGACACTGACATACAGCGCGAGCAGCATCAGCAGCAACACGGCAACGCTTAGCGCGCCCCGCAGCAGCCCCCCGAACGCGCGAGCGAGCCCGCTAATCAAGGCTGCGCCTCAGAGCAGCACGACATCGTATTGCTCCTGCGAGTACATAGTCTCCACCTGAAACTTGACGGTGCGACCGATAAAGCTTTCCAAATCGGCGACATTACCAGACTCTTCATCGAGCAAGCGGTCGATAACCTTTTGGTTGGCCAACACCAAATAAGCGCCGGCCTGATAGGCGCGGGCCTCGCGCAGAATTTCACGAAAAATTTCGTAGCAGATGGTTTCCGGGGTTTTCAGCTTGCCGCGTCCCTGACAACTGCTGCAGGGCTCACAGAGCACCTGCTCCAAGCTCTCACGGGTACGTTTACGGGTCATCTGCACCAAGCCCAGCTCGGTGATGCCGAGCATATTGGTCTTGGCGTGATCGCGTTCGAGCTGTTTTTCGAGGGTGCGCAACACTTGGCGCTGGTGCTCTTCGTCTTCCATGTCGATGAAGTCGATGATGATGATGCCGCCCAAGTTACGCAGGCGCAGTTGCCGGGCGATGGTGGTGGCCGCCTCCAAGTTAGTCTTGAAGATGGTCTCTTCCAGATTGCGATGACCGACAAAGGCGCCGGTATTCACATCGATGGTGCTCATCGCCTCGGCGGGGTCGATGATCAAGTAGCCGCCTGACTTAAGCGGCACCTTGCGCTCCAAGGCTTTCTGCACCTCATCCTCGACACCGTACAGATCGAAAATCGGCCGCTCGCCGGGATAGTGCTCCAGCCGGCCGGCAATTTCCGGCATCAACTCATCGACGAACTGAACGATTTTCTGAAAGGTTTCCCGCGAGTCGACCCGAACTTTCTCGATCCGCGGGGTGACCAAATCACGCAGGGTGCGAAAGGCCAAACTCAAGTCTTGATAAATCACACTCGGACTAGAGGCAGTCTGCATCTGGCCACGAATGTGTTCCCACAGCCGGCGTACATAACGAATATCCATGAGGATTTCGTCGGCACCGGCGCCGTCAGCAGCGGTGCGCAAAATAAACCCACCAACCTCGGCAATCCCCTCGGCGGCGACGCATTCAGCCACCACCCGTTTGAGTCGATCACGCTCGGCTTCATCTTCGATTTTCAGGGAAATGCCAACGTGACTGGTGCGCGGCATGTACACCAAATAACGCGAGGGAATCGACAGTTGCGTGGTTAAGCGTGCGCCCTTGCTACCGATCGGATCTTTGGTGACTTGCACCACCAAACTCTGGCCCTCGTGCACCAAGGCGCTGATGGTCTCATTGGTGCCGGTGTTGCCCTCACGACTGGCAATTTCACCCACATGAATAAAGCCGGCGCGCTCCAGACCAATATCGACAAAGGCCGCTTGCATCCCCGGAAGCACGCGCACCACCTTGCCTTTGTAAATATTGCCGACAATCCCGCGGCGCTGGGTGCGTTCAACGTGCACTTCCTGCAACACACCGTTTTCGACCACGGCCACGCGCGACTCCATCGGCGTGATATTGATCAGAATCTCTTCACTCATGGGCGGTTTCACTTATCGAAATGGGGTCCGGGCGCTGCCAACAAGGAATACCAAAATCAGCCAGCAATGCCGCAGTCTCGCACACTGGCAAGCCAACTACCGCCGAAAAACTACCTTCAAGACGACTGACGAATACCGCTGCCAGCCCCTGAATGGCATAACTGCCGGCTTTATCGAGCGGCTCTCCGCTGTCCCAGTAAGCGTCAATCTCAGCAGCGCTGACCCGGCGAAAGCTAACCAAGCTGCTCACCGTAAACACCTCACAGCGCGCATCACTGGCCAGGGCCACAGCAGTGAGCACTTCGTGAGTGTTACCAGAGAGCGCGGCCAGCATCGCGTGCGCATCGGCGCGATCCAGCGGCTTACCCAGAATCTGCCCAGCCAGAATGACACTGGTATCAGCGCCCAACACCACCGCGTCCGCGCTGTAGTCCAGCGCAGCCAAACCGGCTTGCGCCTTGGCCTGCGCTAAACGCCGAACATAATCCGTCGGCGACTCCGCCTCTTGAGGTGTTTCATCAATGCTGGTCAGTAGTGTGGTGAACGGCACACCGATCTGCGTGAGCAACTCACGCCGGCGTGGCGAGCCTGAGGCAAGAAACAAGCGAGCCATGAACAGTCCTTGTGGCCGGAGGGCACACCGAGAAAAATCGCCAATACCGGCTGTATTAAAACTACTGCGCTCAGTTATGCGGCGTTAAAAACAGCCGGCAACAAACCTAGGACGCAAAGATTAGTGTGACGCCCGTGCCTGCGAGCTAGCAGCACGCCCCACATCCATGTGGGGCGCAAAGCAAAAACTCACCCGCAGGGAAGCTCAGTAACCGCCGCTGGCTGGTCTAGAGGGCCTTTAGAACTTGAAGTTGACCTGCTTGTCCGACTCAAGATTGACCGTGCGAGTTTGCGTCACACCGTCGGAAATTACCTGCACCCGGTACACACCCTTGCCGAGCATCAACGACATTGGCGTAGCGCCCTGTAACTGCTCGTTGATCAGCACCCGATCATTAAACTTGTTGCTGCGCACACTCAAGGCATAAGACTGACTGTCACAGAGCGCCTCGGCCACCCCAAGCAGCGCGCATGGCATGTTCTTTTTAGCCGCGATGCTAACTTCGAAGCTGATATGCGCCGCCACACTACCGTCTAACTCCATGCTCGCCTGAGTGAAGTTACTTTTGCTGCGGTAGGTAAACCAATCAGCATTTAACTTGAAATTCTCGACCTGACCACGCAAGGCTTCATCCAGCGCATGCTGATAATTGCTCATAACCAACTGACGCAAGTTGGCCCCACGATCATATTCATTCAAACAAACTGCCAAGCTCTTATTTGCCGAACAACGAAAGCTAACCGAGTCATCGAAGTTCAGGGTCTTGTCTAACAGCTGAGCAATCGCCTTGATACGCTGCTGGTCACGCGTTTTTTGCTCGAGCGCAAGACGCGCCTTAAGCTGCTGCACGCCACGATCAGCCAAGAGGAATTTCAACTGCTGCTCGCTAAGCTTCTTTTGTGCCCCGGCCACACGCAAGCGCGCGCTGTCCTCGGCGTCAGCGGCGCTCTTGAAATCGCCCAGCAGCAGGTCCAATCGCTCACGGCTGGCGCTGTGCGAAAAGTACTCTTCGATTTCCGTACGAATCAGTTTTTTCGAGCTGGCGGCCTGCAAGCTCGCGGCTTCGTAGGTGCTTTTTTCGGCGCTAAGAAGCTCTTCGAGGCTGGTTTTCTCCAGTGTTATGGCCTCCAGCTCGCGAATATTGCTCGCCAACTGCTCCTCACCGGTCAACACCCCCGCCACGGCGTTCTGCGTCGATGCCGCCGCTGGCGGTTCGATATTCGCTTGCGCGACCGAACTGCCCGCCAACAACAAAGTCGAGAAGGCCAAGGCACTGCCAAGCCGAGCCAAACTAAAAGCACCGGCAAACATGCGTGACGATTTTAAAACCGAAAACAAAGCATCCATAATTGCGTCACCCCATGTGTATTTATAATTATTATCAAGCCGTACCACTACCAAGCCGATCTATGCCAGCTTATGCGCACCTGCAGTAACCGCCCTACGCAAACCACTTCGTAAGCCTGTTAGTGCTCTAAGTTACCCCATAGCGCAAGCGAATGCGCCGTAGCAGCACCGACACCCAAGGCCAACACAAGGCACTAATAGGTACCGGCAGCAGGAATAACAACGTCGAGGGGCGATTGCCCACCAACACATTCAGCCAAAGCTGCACCAACTGTGCCAGACCAAACACAATCAACAACACCAAACTCTGATTCCACAGCGGCGCGACACGCAACCGTTGCTGCAGCGTTAGCACCAAAAAGGCAATCAAGCTTAATGCCAGCGCATTTTGCCCAAGCAATGAGCCATACAACACATCGGCGGCCAAGCCCAACAACCAAGCGCTGGTCATACCCACGCGATGCGGTAACGCCAGCATCCAATAAGTGACGAACATGGCCAACCATAGCGGCCGCGCGGTATCCATAAAGTCAGGTACCGGCACCACGCTAAGCAGCAAAGCCAAAGCGAAACTAAACCAAATAACCCAAGCGTTGCGCGGACGTAAACCGACCATCAGTGAGCCCCCCTTGGCGCAACGGGGTTAATCGGGGCAACCGAAGTTGGCGCAGGCGCGGTTTGCACGCTGGCCGGGGGCGCGCTAACCGCAGGCGCCGCCATAGCGGCGGCTACGCCGACTTTATCGGCGGCCTCTTGCGCCAAGGCGGCGTCATTGGCACGTTGTTCGGCGCTGCGCTTATCAGTGAACACCAGTAACACATAGCGGCTGCGGTTAAGTGCTGCAGTAGGTTCGGCGCGAATAACCGCAAATGGCTGACCAGTATCGCGATTCACCTCGCGCACCGTGGCCACCGGGTAACCGGCCGGAAAACGCTGACCAAGACCGGAGCTCACCAGCAAATCGCCTTCTTTGATATCGGCGGTATCCGCCACATGGCGCAACTCGAGGCGCTCTGGATTGCCCGTACCACTGGCAATGGCGCGTAAACCGTTACGATTAACCTGCACCGGAATGCTATGGGTGGCATCGGTCAGCAGCAGCACTCGCGATGAGTACGGCATTACCTCAACCACCTGGCCCATCAGTCCGCGCGCATCGAGCACTGGCTGGCCGATAAACACGCCATCTTTCTCGCCTTTATCAATCAATAAACGCTGGGTAAACGGATTCGGATCGACACCAATTAACTCGCCCACCAACACCTGATCATCGACCAAGGATGAGGAGTTAAGCAGTTCACGCAGGCGCACGTTTTGCTCGATCAAGGTGGCTAATTTTTGCAGGCGACGCTGCATCAATAAGGCTTCGGCTTTGAGTTTTTCGTTTTCCGCGACTAATTCAGTATGGCTACTGAACTGTTGAGTGACGTTCTGCCACAGCCGTGCCGGTAAGTCCGCCACCCAATAAAACGGCGTCAAGACCAAGCCCAACTGGCTGCGTACCGGCTTTAGGGTTTCTAGGCGCGCATCGACCAACATCAGCGTGACCGAAAGCACGGTCAGCACCAATAGGCGTGTGCCCAGCGAGGGCCCCTTGGCAAATAACGGTTTGATGGCGCGCTCCTCGCAACAGCAAGCTTCAAGCTGCCCGCGTAACGCTCAAGCAGCGCCCGCCGAGTTACAACTTGAAGCCAATGAATGGCACTCGCGGCTTATTCAGCCGAGAGCAGATCCATAGTGTTGCGATCCATCATCTCCAGCGCCATGCCGCCGCCGCGTGCTACACAGGTCAGCGGATCTTCGGCAACAATGACCGGCAAACCGGTTTCTTGCGAGAGCAATTTATCCAGGTCGCGCAACAAAGCACCACCGCCGGTCAGGACGATACCGCGCTCGGCGATGTCCGAGGCCAACTCAGGCGGCGACTGTTCCAGTGCACTTTTCACCGACTGCACGATGGCCGCCAGCGATTCCTGCAAGGCTTCCAATACTTCGTTGGAGTTCAGGGTGAAGCTGCGCGGCACGCCTTCAGCCAGGTTGCGGCCACGCACGTCAACTTCACGCAGTTCGCCGCCCGGGAAGGCCGTACCGATTTCTTGCTTGATCCGCTCAGCAGTCGACTCACCGATCAAGCTGCCGTAGTTGCGACGCACGTAGGTAATGATCGCTTCGTCGAAACGGTCGCCGCCAACCCGCACGGACTCACCGTAAACCACGCCATTCAGCGAGATCAGGGCAATTTCAGTGGTGCCGCCGCCGATATCCACCACCATCGAACCGCGCGCTTCGTCTACCGGCAAGCCAGCACCAATAGCCGCCGCCATTGGCTCTTCGATCAAAAATACTTCACGCGCACCGGCACCAATGGCCGACTCACGAATGGCGCGGCGCTCCACTTGAGTGGACTTGCACGGCACGCAGATCAGCACTCGCGGGCTTGGCTGCAAAAAGCTGTTTTCATGCACTTTATTAATGAAGTACTGAAGCATTTTTTCGCACACGCTGAAGTCGGCAATTACCCCGTCTTTCATCGGTCGAATAGCGGCAATATTGCCCGGTGTACGACCGAGCATGCGCTTGGCGTCGGTACCAACTGCCACCACGCTTTTTTGGTTATTGGCACTGGTGCGAATGGCCACAACCGAAGGCTCGTTCAGCACAATGCCGCGATCGCGCACGTAAATCAGGGTGTTGGCGGTGCCCAAGTCGATCGACAGATCGCTAGAAAACATGCCACGCAGTTTCTTAAACATTGAGATAGAGCCTTAGGCAGCGCGCAACTAAACATGCGCAGGTAAAAAAGTGCCGCAAACTCTAACAACGACAGGGATTTTGGGCAAGGCGGCAATATGTTAGATTGGCGCTTTTTAGCTGTCTTGCCGCCCTCATCACGGCATTTAGCCGTGTAGCCGCTGGCTTTACCGTCCGTAAGTTTTTTTGCCTGCTCAGCTGCCCCTCTCGGTGCTGGCTGTTTTTTATGGAGACCCCCGATGGCGCTTGAACGCTGCGACGTGGAAAAAATCGCTCATCTGGCCCGAATTGGCCTGAATGAGGCCGATATCCCGAGTACCACCGCGACCTTGAATAACATTCTCGGCCTGATCGACCAGATGCAAGCGGTCGACACCCGCGGCATCGAGCCATTGGCCCACCCACTGGAAACCAGCCAGCGCCTGCGCGCCGACCACGTCAGCGAAGTCAACTGCCGCGAGGCTTACCAAGCCATAGCGCCGGCCGTTGAAAATGGTCTGTATTTGGTTCCACAAGTCATCGAGTAAGGGAAAGAGCCTAGCCATGCATCAATTATCCCTGGCCGAGATCGCCCGCGCCCTCGCCGCCAAACAGTTTTCTGCCGAAGAACTCAGTCGTCACCTGCTGAACCGAATCAACGCGCTTGATCCACAGCTCAACAGCTTTATTACCGTCACCGAAGCGCTGGCCATCCGCCAAGCCAAGGCCGCCGATGCGCGCCGCGCCAATGGTGAAACCGGCGCATTGCTGGGCGCACCCATCGCCCACAAAGACCTGTTTTGCACCGAGGGCGTGCGCACCAGTTGCGGCTCGAAAATGCTCGACAACTTTATCGCCCCCTACAACGCCACCGTGGTCGAGAAGCTCAATGCCGCCGGCACCGTGACCCTCGGCAAGCTGAACATGGACGAATTCGCCATGGGTTCGGCCAACGAGTCGAGTCACTACGGCGCCGTGCACAACCCCTGGGACTTAACCCGCGTTCCCGGCGGCTCCTCGGGCGGCTCCGCCGCTGCTGTGGCTGCACGCCTACTACCGGCCGCGACCGGCACCGACACTGGTGGTTCGATCCGCCAACCGGCGGCGCTGACCAACCTCACCGGGATCAAGCCAACCTATGGCCGTGTCTCGCGCTGGGGCATGATCGCCTACGCCTCCAGCCTCGACCAAGCCGGCCCCCTGGCCCGCACCGCCGAAGACTGCGCGCTGCTGCTGCAAGCCATGGCCGGCTTCGACCCACAAGATTCCACCAGCGTCGATCAGCCGCTGGATGACTATCTCGCCGCCCTGAACCTGCCACTCAAGGGCCTGCGCGTCGGTTTGCCGAAGGAGTATTTTGCCGCCGGACTCGACCCACGCGTCGCCGACAAGGTGCTGGCCGTGGTCGAGGAGCTGAAAAAGCTCGGCGCTACGGTTAAAGACATCAGTCTGCCGAACAGCCAGCACGCGATCGCCGCCTACTACGTGATTGCCCCGGCCGAAGCCAGCTCCAACCTGTCGCGCTTTGACGGCGTGCGTTTTGGCTACCGTTGCGAGCAACCGAAAAACCTCGAAGACCTGTACAAGCGCTCGCGCTGCGAGGGTTTTGGCGATGAAGTAAAACGTCGAATTATGGTCGGTGCCTACGCACTCTCGGCCGGCTACTACGACGCTTACTACCTGCAAGCGCAGAAGATTCGCCGCCTGATCAAAAACGACTTCGTCGCCGCTTTCCACGAAGTGGATGTGATTCTCAGCCCAACCACGCCGAACCCGGCATGGAAACTCGGCGAGAAAAATAACGACCCGGTCGCTCAGTACCTGGAAGACATCTACACCATCACCGCCAACCTCGCCGGCATCCCCGGCCTGTCGATGCCGGCGGGTTTTGTCGATGGCTTGCCGGTAGGCGTGCAACTGCTTGCGCCGTACTTCCAAGAAGGCCGCCTGCTAAATGTTGCCCATCAATACCAGCAGGTCACTGCCTGGCACACCCAAGCCCCGACTGGCTTCTGAGGACGACACATATGCAATGGGAAACAGTTATCGGCTTGGAAATCCACGCCCAACTCAGCACCAAGTCGAAAATTTTCTCGGCCAGCGCCACCACTTTCGGCGCCGAACCCAACACTCAGGCCAGCCTAATTGACCTCGGTATGCCCGGCACCTTGCCGGTACTAAACGCCGAAGCCGTACGCATGGCCTGCAGATTTGGCCTAGCGATTGACGCTGAAATCGCCGAGAAAAACGTTTTTGCCCGCAAGAACTACTTCTACCCCGATCTGCCCAAAGGCTACCAAACCAGCCAGATGGATCACCCGATCGTCGGCAGAGGCTTTCTCGACATCACCCTCGAAGACGGCACCAGCAAACGCATCGGTATCACCCGCGCGCACTTAGAAGAAGACGCCGGCAAAAGCCTGCACGAAGACTTCCACGGCATGACCGGCATCGACCTCAATCGCGCCGGCACCCCGCTGCTGGAAATCGTTTCCGAGCCGGACATTCGCAGCGCCAAAGAAGCGGTCGCCTACGTCAAAGCCATGCACGCTTTGGTGCGCTATCTGGAAATTTGCGACGGCAACATGGCCGAAGGCTCGCTGCGCTGCGACTGCAACGTATCGGTACGCCCGGTCGGCCAAGCCGCCTACGGCACTCGCGCCGAGATCAAAAACGTCAACTCGTTCCGCTTTATCGAAAAAGCCATCAACCACGAAGTGCAGCGGCAAATCGAGTTGATCGAAGACGGCGGCAAAGTGGTGCAGGAAACCCGCCTGTACGACCCGAACAAAGACCAAACCCGCTCCATGCGCAGCAAAGAGGAAGCCAACGACTACCGTTACTTCCCCTGCCCCGACCTGCTGCCAGTGGTGATCGAGCAGAGCTTTCTGGATGAAAACCGCGCCACCTTGCCGGAATTGCCGGTGCAAAAACGTGAGCGCTTCGAAGCGCAGTTTGGCTTGTCCGCCTACGACGCCGACGTACTGGCCAGCAGCCGCGAATTGGCCAACTACTTCGAAGCGGTTAACGCCGTGTGCAGCGACGCCAAACTGGCCGCCAACTGGGTGATGGGTGAGCTGTCCAGCCTGCTGAATAAAGACGCTTTAGAAATTGACCAATCGCCAGTCTCCGCCGAGCAACTGGGCGGCATGATCCTACGGATCAAAGACAACACCATCAGCGGCAAGATCGCCAAGATGGTCTTTGAAGCCATGGCCAATGGCGAAGGCAGCGCCGATCAAGTGATCGAGGCCCGCGGCCTCAAGCAAGTCACCGACAGCGGCGCTATCGAATCGATGCTGGATGAAATGCTCGCCGCCAACGCCGAACAGGTCGAACAATACCGCGCGGCAGACGAAGCCAAACGCGGCAAAATGTTCGGCTTCTTCGTCGGCCAAGCGATGAAAGTCTCCAAAGGCAAAGCCAACCCAGGGCAGGTTAACCAGTTGCTGAAGAGCAAGTTGGAAGGCTAAAGCCCGCAGCACCACCACAAAACGCCGGGCTTGCCCGGCGTTTGTTTGCTTAATGGAAGATGATGCGCGACTGTAAGACTGACCCTCAGCCGCATGGAAATTGAGCAGTCGATTGCATCTCGCGGATCAACCAAAACAGCTAAAAATTGGCGCTCGCAACATATGGGGAAAAATTTTTTTTATTTTTGCATGCGTTTAATTTTTTAATTTAACTCCTTGGTCAATTCCCGTGAAAAAAATAATTATTTTAGTTATTTCCATAGCCGCACTATCGGCGGTCATGTTTTTCATTTTCGGCAAATCTGTTGCCTTTATTGGCAAAAGAGAGTCTGGCTGGATTATTGAAGATATGTGGGGCGAAATATATTTCGGCACCCGCGCAGGAGAACTTAAAGAAAGTGAACTTATATACCTAAAAAGTCTTTCTGATGGAGCAAGCAAGGATCAGCGTCTTATTAGTTATGTGGTTAAAAATAAATGCTATGACGCGACATGGGACTGCTCGATAGTCATGATGAGCGCCTCCAATTTAATGATCGATGCGAAAGACTACGATACTGGCTTGCGTGGTGCCGTTGAGGCACACGAGCGTATTCGTGGGCAGTGTCCAATAATTTATGAGTCTGTGATTTTGAGGTACAAACTTGAAAAACTATCCGACTCTCCCTACTCCGTGGCGGCGAGCAAGGGGAAATCTATTTTAAATAAAATAAAGCACAACGGAGGTCTCATGACCGATCTCCGAAGTGCCGCTTGCAAGAAGCTCTTGAAGGAAAAGCCCGAGTATTTTACTACTTACGCGCTTCTTACCTCGAAGCTAATGGAGCTTTCTGGCGGACGAGATGCAAAAGCTGCCGCATATATAAACTCTTTGCCTAAGTGAGTCAGTTTTGTAGGGTGGGCAATGATCGTTAATCGGGGACACGATTAACCGCCGCACCTCTATCGCGCTCACTGTCTATTTCGCCCCTCGGCGAGTTACTTTCTCTTTGCTCGCGCAAAAGAGAAAGTAACCAAAGAGAAAGCGCGCCCGACATCCGGGTCTGGCTGCGCCAGACTCCCCTCGCTCTGGCACTGTTCCGAGGGTCGGCAAGACGGGCCATCCTTGGCCCAACATGCCTCGTTTGGCATCCTGCCAAACGCCCCTCTACACAGCACCTCAACTCGGCCTCCTGACGGGACATTTGGACCGAGTCGTCTGAACAATATTTAATTGTCTTTGGCTTCGCCAAATCAAAAGCCAACAGCTTGCAGTGCCGAGCAAATCAAGTCGCGCCCGGACAACGCCCCTTTCAGGAGGCCGAACGCAATCGTTGTGTAGGAGGTTGAGCCGCATGGATGCGGCGAAAGGCGCGACTGGCCATGGATGGCCCTTCGCGCCGGGCCTCTGGAGCAATGATGGAGTGAGGAAACGGAGCGCAGCGGAGTAACAGCCGCTGGCTGGCCCGAAGGGTGAGCACAGCGAATCAAGTCGAGCGCAGCGA
>JAIETJ010000029.1 GCA_019745275.1 Pseudomonadaceae bacterium
GCTCTGAATCAGGTCGTCCTGTTTGATCACGGTCACGGTGGCGTGCTCCTCTTTATAATGGGTGGTGCCCAACGGTCATTATCAAAGGTTGCACCAGACCACGAGCCGGCGCGCTTTGAAGGTAAAAAACCAGCTCAATTAAGGCTCTCAGTATACCGCGCCGACCATTGCTGGCGCATCCTTACGCGCGCGAGTACCGATCTTGCGGCTGGCTGGGTTTTTACCTAAAGCCAGCGTAAAGTGATGGCTCTTTGCCCTGCTGGAATGGCCCATCGATGAGCGCCCACAGTCGAAAATTTACCTCGCAGGCGTTGCAGCAGTTGCTGCTGAAACGCTTTGCCATGGCGTTTGCCTCCTATGTACTGACGATTGCCTTAGTCTGGCTGGCGGTGCTGGTTGACCTGTATCAGGGGGCGGCGTCGCGGGTGTTGATCGGAAGTGGCTTGGTATTGTTTAGTCAGTTGGTGATTTTTGTTTGGCTGCGCAGCGGCTATAACCTCAAATTGCGTGACCCGAGCCTGACCGAAGCACAGGTGTTGTTAGGGGTGTGCTGGTTGACTTTTTTGCTCAGTAACATGGGCAGTGGACGCGGCACCTTGTTAATGATTTACGTGTTGATTTTATTGTTTGGGGTATTTCAGCTTAAACCACGAGTGTTTGCCCGCTGCGCCGCGTTTGCCTTTTGCAGCTTTGCCGGACTTAACCTATGGGAGGCCTACCAGCAGGAGTTGGCCGAGCCGGTGCAGGCGCTGCTGCAGGTCATCGCATTATTTGTTGTGTTGAGCTGGCTATACCTGTTTGCCCGTTACATCCAGGGCTTAAGCCAAATCATGCGCAATCGGCGCTTTGCCTTGCAGGCGCACCAAGACACCCTGCGCGGCATGATGCGCCAGTTGGAGACACAAGCCTCGACCGACGAACTGACCGGATTATTTAACCGTAGGCACTTTTTACAATTGGCCGGGCGCGAGTTAGCCGCCTTGGCTCCGGGGCAGCAGCATGGCTTAGCCTTGATCGATCTCGACTACTTTAAGCGCATCAACGATACCTACGGCCATGCGGTGGGCGACCGGGTGCTGCAAACCTTTGCTGCCGTGGCGCAGTCGTGTCTGCGTGATGGCGACATTCTTGCCCGCTATGGCGGTGAGGAGTTTGTGCTGCTATTACCCAACACCGATGTCGATCAGTTCAGTGCTTGCTGCGAGCGCTTGCGCGAAGCCTTTGCGCGGGCCGAGCCGGTGGGTGTGCAAGTGGACGGCTTGAGCTTGTCGGCCGGCATGACCTTATTGATCGCCGCAGACGCGCTGGATGCAGCCTTATTGCGCGCCGACCAAGCGCTGTACCGGGCCAAACGTGATGGACGCAATCGCTGCGCTGCCGCCTGGGAGGGCAGTGGTGCCTGAAGTTCGGGTGGGCACTGCACGGGTTAAGCTCGAGGCGAGCACGAACTTACTCGACGGCTTACTGGCGGCCGGTATCAAAGTACCGAACAGTTGTCGGGCCGGCAGTTGCCATGCCTGTTTAGTCCGCTGCCTGAGTGGCGAGCCGCTGGATGCGCAGCCCGACGCCTTGAGCACCGCCCAGCGGGCACAAGGTTGGCGTTTAGCCTGCCAGTGCCAAGTGCAGGGCGATCTGACTGTGCAGTTGTTTGATCCGGTCGCTGATGGGATTGCCGCGAGCATCACCGACTGCGCTTGGCTGAGTGCCACAGTGCTGCGTTTGCGCCTGTTGCCCGAGCGTCGGCTGCGTTATCAGGCTGGGCAACATATTGTGCTGTGGACCGCTGCGGGCATTGCCCGACCGTATTCCATCGCCAGCTTGGCGGATGCCGACGACTGTTTAGAGTTTCATCTCGATTGCCGCCAGAGTGGCGCTTTTAGCGATGCCGCGCGCGGCTTTGCCCTTGGTCAAACGCTGCGTTTGGGTGAGCTGCGCGGCGGTGCGCTGCATTATGACTCTGAGTGGCAGGCGCGCCCGTTGTGGCTGTTGGCTGCCGGTACGGGGCTGGCGCCGCTTTGGGGGGTGCTACGTGAGGCCTTACGGCAAGGTCATAGCGGGCCTATTCGGCTGCTGCATTTGGCCCATGATGCTGCTGAACACTACCTCGCTGAACCATTGACGACGCTCTGTGCGCAGCACTCCAATCTGCAGGTGCAATTAGTCTGCACGGCCGAGCTGGCGGTGGCTTTGGCCGATCTGCGGCTTGTTTCACGGCAAACAGTCGCCTTACTCTGCGGCTCGCCCGCCAGTGTCGAGGCGTTTAGCCGGCATCTGTACCTGCTCGGCCTACCGCGCCAGCAAATGCTTGCCGATGTGTTTTTACCGCGCGCGCTCTAACCCGCTTGGTTAACGCGCCCTTTGTTGAGAGTAAGCATGACTGAATTTGTACGTGTCGAGCGCGAAGCCGGCTTGCTGACCCTGTGCCTCAGTCGGCCAGACAAAAAGAATGCCCTGACCCGTGCCATGTACAGCGCCATGAGTGAGGCACTACTGGCCGCCGACGCTGACTCCAGCGTGCGTGCGGTGCTGCTTACCGGTGGGGCTGAGTGCTTTACCAGCGGCAATGATGTGGCGGATTTTCTGCAAGCGCCACCGACCAGTCTCGACAGCCCGGTGTTTGCGTTTATGCGCGCGCTGTTTGAGCTGAAAAAACCCATAGTCGCCGCCGTCGCCGGGCCTGCCGTGGGCATTGGCACGACCTTGCTGCTGCATTGCGATTTGGTTTATGTCAGCCGCGACGCGAAGCTGAAAATGCCCTTTGTCAGCCTCGGCCTGTGCCCTGAATTTGGTTCCAGTTTGATCTTGCCGCGTTTGCTCGGCCACGCTAAAGCCGCCGAACTGTTGCTGCTCGGTGAGGCATTTACGGGTGCGCAGGCGGCCGAATGGGGAATTGCCAATGCGGCGCTGGAGGATGGCCCGGCTACCTTGGCCAAGGCACGCGAGATGGCCCTGCGCTTTAGCCAGTTGCCGCCTTCGGCGGTCGAGGTGAGTAAGCGTTTGATGCAAGCGCCGGGGCGCGAAGAGTTGCGTCGAGTGATCATCGAGGAGGGCGAACTGTTTGGCCAGCGCCTGCGCACGCCCGAAGCCATCGAAGCCTTGTCGGCCTTTATGCAGCGGCGTAAGGCGGATTTTAGTAAGTTCGGTTAAACCCGTTTATGCCTATGTCACAGATAAAAAAGGGCCGCTTAAATCAGCGGCCCTTTTTATTGGCTGTGCCTGCGTTGCTGGTTGAAAGTGCGCGGGCTTCGTAGGGTGCTGGTGAGCTTGCGAACCGCACCAATTTCACGACAACGAGCGTGCGCTTAACTCTCGCCGTATCTATTGGTGCGTTACGCCGCTGCGCGGCTAACACAGCCTACAAAAACGCCGCCAACCACTAACGGGTGCATAGCCCTTTTATTAGCAACTGCCGCTACGCCAATGGATCGCCGACATGCAGGATCTTCATGGTGTTGCTGCCGCCGATGGTGTGATAGCTGTCGCCTTTGGTCAAAATCACCCAGTCGCCTTGCTGCACGGCGCCGCGCTTGAGTAACTCATCCACCGCCGCTTGGCTGACTTTATCGGCCGGCAAAGTGGCGGGGTCGAAAGGTACCGTTTGCACGCCGCGAAACAAGGCGACCCGTGCTTGGGTTGCACGGTGCGGCGAGAAGGCGAAAATCGGCATCGAGGAGCGAATGCGCGACATGATCAGCGGTGTGTAACCGCTTTCAGTCAGGCAAATAATCGCCTTCACGCCGGGGAAGTGGTTGGCGGTGTACATGGCAGCCAAGGCAATGCTCTCGTCGCAGCGCTCAAAGCTCTCATCTAAGCGGTGGCGCGAGACCTTGTTGATCGGGTGTTTTTCCGCGCCCAAGCACACTCGGGCCATGGCTTTGACCGCTTCTACCGGGTAGGCGCCGGCGGCGCTCTCGGCGGAGAGCATGACCGCGTCGGTGTAGTCGAAGGCGGCGTTAGCCACATCTGACACTTCGGCGCGGGTTGGCATTGGGCTGCTGATCATCGACTCCATCATCTGCGTGGCGGTAATCACCACCTTGTTCAGATGCCGGGCGTGGGCGATGATTTTTTTCTGGATACCAACCAGTTCGGCGTCGCCGATTTCTACGGCCAAATCGCCACGGGCAACCATCACACCGTCACTGGCGCGGATTAAACCGTCGAGGGTTTCGTCGTCGGCCACCGCTTCGGCGCGTTCGACTTTGGCGATCAACCAAGCTGTACCGCCGGCGGCATCGCGCAAACGTCGGGCTTCGTGCATGTCGTCGGCGTTGCGCGGGAAGGACACCGCCAGATAGTCGAGTTCCATCTCGGTGGCCAAGATGATGTCAGCGCGATCTTTGTCGGTCAGCGCTGGTGCAGTCAGGCCGCCGCCACGCCGGTTAATGCCTTTGTGGTCCGACAGCGGCCCGCCGATCAATACGCGACAGACTAACTCATCGGCCAACACCTGTTCGACGCGCATCTCGACTCGGCCGTCATCCAGCAATAACTCGTCGCCGGCTTTGCAATCGGTGATTAGGTCGGGGTAGTCGATGCACACCACTTCTTGGTTGCCGGCCTCGCGTGGGTGGCTGATGGAGAAGCGAAAGCTGTCGCCTTCTTTCAGTTCGATGCGCTTGTTGGCGAACTTGGCAATACGGATTTTAGGCCCTTGCAGGTCGCCGAGCAGGGCCACGAAACGCCCGTGCTTGGCGGCAATCTCGCGCACCAGTAAGGCGCGAGCTTTATGTTCGGCAGGGCTGCCGTGGGAAAAGTTGAGTCGGGCGACATCCATGCCAGCTAAAATCAGTTGCTCCAATACCTCTGGAGAATTGCTGGCGGGGCCCAATGTGGCGACAATTTTGGTACGGCGCAGGGTCATGCAGAGGCTCCTTAGTTCAGTAATAAACTGAGGCTACTACGCTGCGACCCTGTAGTCATTTTTGTCCGTCACTACTTTTTATCAACCCTGGTGCTTTGCAGCGTGCGGCTTGAGCACTAAGACGTCGCACTCAACTGCTTCGAGCACGCGCTCGGCAGTGTTGCCAATCAGCGCATTGGCCAAGTGCCCGCGGCTAATGGCGCCCATCAGCAATAAACGTATGCCTTGCTCGCGGACAAAGCGCGGGATTTCTTGCTCAGCAAAACCCGCGAGCTGGGTGCCTTGGTTTAGCGGTACTGCCGCCGCCGTCAGCAGTTGAGTAAAAGCTTGCTGATGCTGCTGCGCGCAGACCTGATTGTAATGGTCGTAGTCGTTGACCAGTTGGCTGTCGAATAGTAACGAAGCCGGCAGCGGTGGGTAACAGTGCAGGTAGTGCGCGGGCATCTCGCACAGGCGGCTTAATTGCTGGCTAGTGGCGATTAATTGCTGGTCCAGCGCGGCGGGTTTGTCGTCGCCATGTAACGGGTCGAGGGCCGCGCACAGGCTCGGTGTTGTCCAATTGCTGTGCTGCACCAACCACAAAGGTACCGGGCAGTGGCGCAATAACTGCCAGCTGCTATTGGCAAACAGCAGGCGTTTAATTGGGCTGTGGTGGTGGGCGGACTTAAATACGATGTCCGGCTGTAGCTCGCTTATGCGCTGCAAAATCACCTGCTCGGTGAGTTTGCCCCAGCGCACTTGTACGCTGACCTCCAGGCCTTGCTCGCGCAGCACTTGCGCCGTGCTTTCAAGCTCGTTGTGCAATTGCAACAGCAGGTTGTTGCGACCGTCGGCTAAGGTGGCTTGGTCAAATAAGAAACTGTGTTCCAGCGCTGAGTTGTATTCGCACAGTAGCAATTCAATTTTTGCCCCGCTGGCGCGAGCCAGCCATTGCGCACGCTGCAACGCCGGTTGTTGGGGCTGGGATGGGTCTATGACTACCAGTAACTGGCGCAGGTTCATGGCTGCTCACCTCGATTGGGCTAATAGGACTATTGCAACCCAAGCACCCTAATGGGTGCTTGACTTGGATCAGCCTAGCGCAAGGTCGAGCGCGCGTTAAGGTGCGGGGTTGTTCAATGCGTTATCGAGGTGTCTAGCGGCTTGATCATACAAGTCGCTGTCGGGGTATTGGCTGAGTAATTGGCGCAGGTAGCCGATGGCGGCATCACGGTCGGCCTGCGGGTTGTCGCTGGCCATGTTCATCAGTGCCAGTTGATACAGCGCCTTGGCTTTAATGTCCTCGGGTACGCCGCTGTCACCTAGCGCTAGCAGGTAGAGTTGCGAGGCTTCGCCGACCCGATCTTTGAGCACCGCACGGCGCGACAGCATGGTCAGGTCGCGGTCCAAACTGGGTTTCTCCAGATTCAGCTCGCTGCTTGGCTGCCAGTGCACCAGTAGCTCTCGCGCGGTTTTTTGGATCGGCTCTTGGCTGCGTTGGTTAATGATTTGAATGCGCGCTTGCGCCCGCTGTGCGGCGAGGGTAGCGGGGAATTCATTGGTGACTTGGTAAAGATAGTTAAGGGCTTTTTTGTCATCGCGATCGTCGTTGTAGCGGCTCATGTACACCAAGCCAATTTGATACAACGAGATTGCGCGAATTTGCCCACTGAAGTTTTTGTCGCGATAACCCGTCAAGTACAGCTCTTCGGCGCCTGCGCTTTTATTGTTGCGAATGGCTTGAGCGCTATAGGTCAGCAAGTCGCTTTCTTCTTCTACCGCCGCGCTCATACGGTTGGTTTTCATGGTCTTGTACTCGACCACGTCTTGGCCGCCGAGTTGGGCAATAAACAGTGGGGTGGTCGGCGAGCAGCCGCTGAGCAGGGTGAGGCTGAGCAGGGCAAAATAAACAGAACGCATGCAAACTCCAGTGCCAAGTTTCGATGGTTGGAGTCTAGCAGTGGCTTGTTATGGGTGGTTCGCTTGAGCAGCATTACCCATCGGAGGATATGCTGGGCTGCGGATCTAGAAACTGTTAGTCGTGAGTGAATTACCCTAGATTTCCTACAGAGCACCGGTGCACTGGAGAATTTTTGGCTGCGGTCGATACCCTGCACAGTTAAGGAGAAAACCTATGCGTAGCTTGTTATTGCTCACTGTCGCTGTGCTGCTGTGCGGCTGCACGCGTTTCATGGCGGACTATCACCTCGACAACGCCTATCGCTACTACTCCCAAGGTAACTGCAACCAGGTGAGCTTGGAGTTGTCGCAAGCCGAGCGACAGATTCGCGCGCGGCCGTACTTGCAGCCGGAGATCTCGCTGTTGCGTGGTCAGTGTTTGGAGCGCGACAATATGTTTGTCGATGCCGAGCAAACCTATCAGTTTATTGTTTCGCGTTATCCGGGCAGCGAGTATGCCTACCGGGCCAAGGCGCGCTTGAATACACTGGAACAACTGGGCCACTTGCGTCGCGGCGTTAAAGTTTCAGCGCAGGCGTTGTAGTTTTCGTTAGCCTCCAGTGACCACGCGCCACTGGTCGACTCGTGCCAAGCGCGGTGCGTTCAGGGATATCCTTAATCATTACAGGGAGTAAATACATGCGGTCTTTTGTACTGTGCATCCTGCTGCTGCCGTCCATCGCCAGTGCCGAGATTTATCGTTGGACCGATGCTAATGGGCAGGTGCATTTTGGTGAGGCGCCACGTGCGGGTGCCGTGCCGGTTGAGGTGAAACCTCAGGTCGTGCAGCAAGATGCAGCCGCCGCCGAGCGCCAGCAACGTAGTGAGCGTTTTTTCCAAGCACGCCGTGAAGAACAGCAGCAGGCGGCAGAAAAAAACCAAGAGCTGCGGGCTAAGAGCGCTCAGGAGTGTCAGCAATTGCGCGAGCAATATGCCCAGTTGGCGCAGGGCGGTACTTTTTATAAAGTCGATGCCCAAGGCGAGCGGCAGTACTACGATGAAGCGAAAGTCGATAGCGCTCGCAGTCGCTTAAAAGAACGTTTGGCACAGCGCTGCAATTGAGCGCTGGAACGGCGTAAGAGCAATATTGATTGATGACTGGCGGCTACAGCTTTGTGTGGCCATACTCAGGTTTTACTACTAGCGATTTGCCAGCATGCGAACTCAGCGCAGTATCGACCGCCACCAGTTGCCGTATTACCTCAAGGTGTTCAATCGGATTACCGACAAGCCAATGGGCAGTATTGGCAATGTGTCGTTGGATGGTTTGATGCTGATCAGCCAGTTGCCGATTTTGCTCAATGCTCGCTTTGACATGCGCTTGAAAATCCCCGGCCGCGACGGCCATCTGCACTTTGTCGACTTTCACGCCACCTGTCAGTGGTGCCGTGAAGATGTCACCCCCGGCAGTTTCGACTCAGGCTTTGCCTTGGTGGCACCGCCTGCCGACTACGTTGAGTTGGTCGACGCCCTGCGCTACTACTTCAGCTTTCGCACCACCTCCGCTTCGGCGTAGGTGGCGGTAACAGACCCTAGAGCACTCCAGCTTTTTTCCAGGCCAAATACTGGCTGACTAACTCCGGACCTAGCTCGCTGGGCAGTGCATCCAGCACCGGCACGCCGTTGGCGGCCAAGCGCTCGTGCAAGTTAGCGCGGGCATTGAGGTAGTCGACGCTGCCGCAATAAGCCAATGCCGTTTCGTAATCGTGCACTTGGGTGTGGCGCAGACTATCCAGCACTTCCTCGCGCAGGCTCACCAGTAACACCCGGTGCTGGCGGCTGAGACGTTTGACTGCGGCGAGCAACTCCTCGTCATCCTCATCGCGCAAATTACTCACCAGCACCACCAAGGCGCGGCGGCGTTGCCGGGTGAGGAGGTTGTTGATAGCCGCGCTGTAGTCGGCCGGGCGCTGGGTGCTTTGCAGGTCGTACACGCCATTGAGCAGGGTGCTCAGGTGTGCTTGGCCTTTTACCGGGGCAATAAAGCGTGGCTGCTCGCTGGCAAAGGTCGCCAAACCGACCGCATCGCCTTGGCGCAGGGCCACATAGCTGAGCAGCAGGCAGGCGTTTAGGGCATGGTCGAAATGCGCAAGGTCGCCATCTTGGCTGCGCATGCGCCGGCCGCAATCGAGGAGAAACACTATCTGCTGATCGCGCTCATCTTGGTACTCGCGGGCAATCGGTGTGCGTTTGCGCGCAGTGGCTTTCCAGTCGATCTGCCGCAGGGTGTCGCCGTCACGAAAGTCGCGCAGCTGGTGAAACTCCAAACCTAGGCCACGGCGCTGTTGTTGGCGTACGCCTAATTGGCTGAGCCAGTCGTCCACAGCCAGTAGTTGCGCGCCGTGAATACGGGCGAAATCGGGGTAGACCCGGGTTTGTCCGTTGACTTCGATCAGCCGGCGGGCGTGCCATAACCGCAGTGGGCTGGGCAGCGCCACCTCGCAACGGGCTAAGTTAAAGTGTCCACGGGCCAGCGGTCGCACTCGATAACTGCATTGGCTGTGGCGCTGCGGTTGCAACTCGATGCGCTGTGGTAAGTGCTCGAAGGCCATCGCCTCGGGCAGATGGTCGAACAGCTCAATGCGCACCGGATGCCGATAATCGTGGTGAATCTGTAGCTGTACTTCGCTCCAGCGGCCTAGCGGTAAGTTACCGGCTAAGGTGCGCTGCAGGCGGGGCGAGGGCAGTTGCCGCAGCCACAGCGCATCCAGCGCGGCGACCACTAGCAAAGCCAACAAAGCGCCGGCCCACAGCAAGCTAACACTGGCCGGCAGTTTCACCCCCAGTACCGGCAGGGCACCCAGCACAATGGCGGCGGCCAGCAGGAACGCCAGCAGAGCCAGCAGTAGGCGAGAAGGCTTCATAGGCGCGGCGCGGCAACCTGATCGAGCAATTGCTGAAGCAATTGGTCAACCGATAGGCCTTCGATATCCAACTCAGGCGCCAAGCGCACCCGATGGCGCAATACCGCCAAGGCGCAACCTTTAATGTCATCGGGTAAGACAAAGTCGCCGCCGCGCAGCAACGCTCGCGCCCGGCCACAGCGCACCAGCGCAATTGAGGCGCGTGGTCCGGCGCCAATACTCAGGCCGGGCCACGTGCGGGTGGCACGGGCCACGCGCACGGCGTAGTCGAGGACTTGTTCGTCCATGGGTAAGTCGCCGGCGATTTTTTGCAGCGCTAAGACGTCTTTGGCTTGCAGGAGGGTGCGCAGCGGTGTCACTTCGAGCATGTCAGCCTTGGTCGAGCGGGTCACTTGGCGGACTAAGTTCAGCTCGTCATCGGCCTGCGGATAATCCATCCGCAGCTTCAACATAAAGCGGTCAAGTTCGGCTTCTGGCAGTGGGTAAGTGCCTTCCTGTTCGATCGGATTTTGCGTGGCCAACACCAAGAACGGTAACGGCACAGGCAGGGCGCGGCCTTCCAAGGTGACTTGGCGCTCTTGCATCACCTCCAGCAGCGCCGCTTGGGTCTTGGCTGGAGCGCGGTTGATCTCATCGGCCAGCAGCAGATTGGTGAACACCGGGCCTTTACGCAGCTTGAACTGCTCGGTTTGCAGGTCGTACACGGCATGTCCGGTGACGTCGCTGGGCATTAGGTCGGGGGTGAACTGAATGCGCGAGAACTCGCCGCCAAAGCAACTGGCCAAGGCCCGCACCAGCAAGGTTTTGCCCAGCCCCGGCACGCCTTCCACCAGCACGTGACCACCGGCGATCAAGGCGGTGAGCAAGTCATCGATGACCGCGTTTTGACCGATCAACGCGCGTTGCAATTCTTGCCGCAAGGCTTGCGCGAGTTGACTGGCGCGCTGGCGTTGGCTGCTGGGGCTGACGGCGGCTGGTGTGGCTATAGGTTCTGCCGGTGCGACGCTGCTGGGCGCGGCCGGACTGGGCTGCTGGGCGGTCTCGGCGGATTCGCCTGGCTCGGTGTTAATGTGCACGTTGCTCTCATCGCTCATAGGAGATTCCTGAGGGTTTGCAGGTGGGCAACCTGGCGGGTGAATTCGCTGGCGGATAGCCGTTGTTCGGCTGGCGGACGCATCGCTTGCCCGATGGCACGCGGGGTTAAACGGGTTAGGCGGCCGAGTGCTTGCCATTGTTCGGCGACGGCCAAGCGTTCGAAACCGGGATGGCGGCGCCGGGCACGCTGTTGAATATCGCGTTGTAAGGCTTGCAATAAGCTGCGCTGGCCAGCATGCCGGAGTTGAAAGTCGGCGCTGCTGCGCAGGTGTTCAACTAACTGGCGGCGGCCATGGCTGGCGGGCTGCAGCAGCGGGCCTTGGCGCATACCGGCGGCCCACAACGTGGCGGCAAGCAATAGGCTTAGGGCTAGCAACGCTTGCGGGAAGTGTTTCAGCAGCAGGCTGAATAGGTCATCACGGTCGGCGCGGTAGAGCAGGGTGACCTCGCTGTCTTGGGTCAGATACCAGAGCAGCCAAGCGTTGTCGTAACGGTCAATGTTGGCGTTTTGCCAAATCCAGTTATCGGTCAACACGGTGAGCAGGCCATCACCTTGGTCGAGTTGCAGCATGTGCGTGCTGTCGCTGCTATTGGCCCACGCGTGGGCCAGATCCTTACCGTCGTTGAGGTGAAACTCGGTATCGAAGTCGATATAGGCCGGCGCGTCTTCGTTTTCTAAGTACAGCTTGGTGAGCTCTGGGTACTGGGGTTTTTCGGGCTCGCCGGGCTGGGGTTTATCTGCATCGCTCGGCGCAGGCTGACTGTCGTTGTCGCTGTCAGGCTCGTCGGCCTCGGCCTCGTTGTCGGACGTTTTCTCGGCGCCGTTGTTGGTCTGCTCTTGCTGGTCTTCTTTGGCCAAGTCTTCTGTCATATGTTGCTCGATACCGAGCGGATCAAGCAGCAAGTCGCCGCTGGCGTGCTGGTCTTGGTCCCATATGCGTTCGGCGATTACGATCAAATGGCCACCGCTGGCGGTCCATTGCTGCACGCGGGCGGTTTGTTTGGGTGTCAGGTTTTCACGCGAGCCGAGCATGATTAAGGTCTGGCCCTTGCTCGGTAGGTTGGCCAGTACGTCTAGGCTGTCGGCGCGCTGCACCTTGCGGCCTTGCTGGCTAAGAAAGTGCTCGGCAGCCAGGTACGGGTTGTTTTGCACCTCGGGCGCCGGGCCGTGCTTGAGGGTTTTTTGATAGGGCGTGGCAATGCTAAGCAAGTAGCTGCCGAGTAAACCGAGCAGCAAGACAACGGCGGCGCCGAGATAGAAGCCGTAGCGGCGAGTCATGGGCGCACCTGCGCACTGGCCGGCGGCGGATTAAACAGGCGGCGCCAGCCTTCACAGAGGCCACGTTTAAGATTGGCCGGTGGCAGTTGATGACCATAGGCAAGGTTCTGCCAGTGGCGGGTTAGCACTTGGGCGAAACGACTAAGCTCGGCTAGCTGCAATTGTTCGGTCAGTTGCAGTACTTCACCCTCGGTGTGCGAGCCTTTTAAACGCAGTTGATAGTCGTGTAGCAGGCGGCTGAGCAGGGCGCGATAGAGCAAGCCCAAGGCTTCGCGGGGCTGCTCGGCCCATAGGTGTTCAGCGGCGCTGGCGATGTCGTCAGGCAGGCTCTCGGGGGCTACTTCAAGTCCAAACAGTTGCGTCGGCAGCGGCTTCTGGCGTTTTTTCGGCAGCTTGAGTCGGCTGCCAAAGGTGCGTAACCATTCACGGTAGCGCCACGCCAGTAGCGCCAGCGCGCTAAACAGCACCGCCCACAAGAGTACTTCGAGGATCAGTGCAAACTGTGCGCCATGCTTGAGTAAACCCAGTTGCTCAAGTAACAGCTTAAGTTTGCTGAGTAGGTCTGTGCCGTCGCTATCGCTGGCTTTTTTGGTTTTTTTATCGTCGCCAAATTTCCAGCGAGTAACCTGTTGGCGATTCTCAAAGGGCGGCTGGTCGAGCAGTTGGGCGATGCTGCTGTGCGCGGCTTTGCTGCTCAGTGGCTGTTTAAGCAAGCGCTCGGCCTCGGGGCCGGCCGGGTCAAACTGTGGGATCGGGCAACTACCGCTGGCGCCTGCGGCGAATGCGGGCGTTGCTGGCTGCAGGAGAAATAATCCGCAGGCCAACAGCAGGACATAACTGAGCCCACTCAGACGTTGGCGCAGGCGTCGAAACGCCAGTTCAAGATCCCAGGCTTCGAGGGCGCTGCGCCGGTTCAGGTACAGGCTAAAGCCGCAGGCCACGTAAATTGGCTCCCAAACAATCAGCAGCAAGGCATAAAAACCGTTGTACACATGTGCCAGTAGCAGACTTTCGGCGCCGTCGGGAGATATCAGTTGGCTCCAATCCCAGTCACTTTTCAGTTGTTGCGGCAGGAGTAAATACAGCAGGCTAAACATGCCCAAATACAGCGCGGTTTCGACGCTTGAGCCAACAATCGTCAGCCACGTGGCGGGGCCAGTATCGCGTTGGCCGAGGACGATCAGGCGCTGGCTGCGGGTTTGGCCGCTGAGGCCTTCGAGTTGCAATACCGGCAAGTCAAAGCTGCGGGTCACGCTGAGACGTCGCCACGTCAGGCTGGCCAGCAATTGTGGTTTGAGTAGCCCGGGCAGGGCCTTGAAGGCTTGGCGCAAGGATGGCGTGGCGCCGAATATGGCTTGCGCCAAAATGTGCAGCGGCAGTCGCTCATACAGCGGTTTTAGCCACCAAAACAGCAGCATTGCAATGCTCGGATATTGCCAGAAAATCACGCTAAGCAGGATGAATGCCGGCAAAGTCAGGAGCGCCCAACTGCAGCTCAAAAGACTCCGATGGCGGCGCGCCAAGAGCACCCCAAGGTCGAGTGCTTCCCAAGCGCTGCGCGGGCGGATGATCACGCTGGCATCGGTCAGGCGCATTGTTGCTCACCTCGACCTGCGTAGGTGCAATAACCCGCAACTAACCGCAGCAGGCGGCCACCGACAGCGAGCTTAACGCTGTTGCAGGTGCTAACGGCCATTATCGGTACCTCGACCCGCACAGGTGAAATAAACCCCGACTAACAGCCACAAGCCACCCCCGACAGCGAACTTAACGTTGCTGCTGGTGTACGTCATCGACGACCAATAGGCCTCCACAAAAGCCGCTATCAGCAATAGCAGCATGGCCCCTGCGACTAGTTGCACACTTTGCTTGGCCGCTAAGCGCAGGGCTTCACTGCGCGGCCAGCGGCCCGGTGCGATCAATGCCCAGCCGAGTTTTAGTCCGGCGGCGCCCGCCACGGTGATGGCGGTGAGTTCAAAGGCGCCGTGACCAATAACGAACGACCAAAAGGTCAGTCCGGAGCCTATTTGGCTTAAGTGTCCAGCCACGGCGCCGATCATCAAACCGTTGAAGAATAAGAAAAACAAACTGCCTAGACCAAACAGCAGGCCGCTGGCGAAGGTCTGAAAGGCAATGCCGATATTGTTCATGATGTAGTAACCGAACATCATCCAGTCATCACCCGAGTTGCGTTCGCCAAAGCGTCCCAAACGATGCGCGTCGGGGGCGTACATTGATTCCATCGAGTGCACTTGCTCGGGCGGCACTACGCTGTAGACCAGTTCAGGGAACAGATAAACCAGCAAGCCCATGCCCAGCAAACTGCCATAAAACAGCAGGCTGGCGCACAGCAGGCTGCGCCATTCGCGGCGCACTAATTGCGGCAGGCCGGTGAGTAAAAAGCCAATGGCGTTGGCGGCCAAGTGGCTGCGATGGCGATACAGTTGTTGATGACCGCGCATCACCAGTTGTTGCAATTGTTCGACTAAGTGCGCGCTGTAGCCGCGCTCTTGGGCCAGCGCTAATTGTTGGCAAAGGTGCCGATAGCGGGCGGCAAAGTCGTGGCTGTGCTCGGGCTTGGCTTTGCCGCGCTCAAGGCCTTGCAGTTGCTCGCTGAAGGTTTGCCAGCTGGCTTGGTAGCGGCTTTCAAATAGGCTCTGTTTCATGTTGGCCCCAGTAAGCCACGGGCAATGCCGTTGAGTTGGGCTTGCGCCTGTTCTGGCGGCACTTGCAGCGGCTCGGCCAGCAACTGCGCAACCTCACTGCAGCGGGCGCTGGACAGACCGCTTTGGCGTTCGGCAAAGGCCAAGATGGCGCGTTGTTCACTCAGGTTCATGCTGAAGGGTGCACGCAGCGGCTCAGCCTCAGGCAGTTCAGGGCGAGCAGCGGGGGTTTGTGCATAGACCACCAAGGTGCCGGCGGCTAAGTCGCCCAAGCGCTTAAAGGCCGGGTGGTTGAGGCTGCTGAGAATCCCCAAGCCATAGGCAAACGGTAGGAAATCGACAAAGCGTAATAGATTGCGCGTCAGCGAGGCTGCCCAGCCGACTGGGGTGCCATCGTCATGCACCACCCGCAAGCCGAGCCATTGTTTGCCCGGTGAGCTGCCTTGGTTAAGCACCTCAAACAACACCATGTACCACCAGGTAAGCATAAAGATGACGATGGCGGCCAAGCCCTTACCTAACTTGCCGAGCAGCTCGAGCAGCAATAGCACAGCGAGCAACAGTAAACCGCGAATCGCTAGGTCAATAGCAAACGCCAGCGCCCGCGGCACCAAGCTGACCGGACGAAGGCTGAGGTCGATGCCCTCGGGAGTCTCCACTTTATAGCGGGTGTCCAACAGTTCAGTGGCGACACCGTTGGGCTGGGGCATTGCGGCGGGGGTAGGCGGCATCGGCAACTGGGGTCACATGATTGGCGAAACAAAGCCCGATGCTAGCGAGCAGCAGGCGTACAAGCAACCGGGCGGTAACTTTACCCGGTACGACAACGCGCGTTATGCGGCGGCGGGTAATACCCCGAAAATGGTGCGATAGAGAATACCAGTGCTGATCATCCACATAGGCATGGTCCACACCAAGCCAATACCAAGGGGGATGGCGCTAAGGAGAATTATTAAACCGAGCAGCATTGCCCAACCAAAAACTTTGAACCAGTGCTGGCTGATCGCTTTGCGCGAGGTTTCCAGTGCTTGCCACGGTGATAGTCCGCGCTCAAGAACCAATGGCAAGGCCAGCGTATAGGCAAATGCCAAGTAAATGCCGGGTAACAGCAATAGCAACATACCTGCGTAAACCATCACAGACATTAAAATGCCGGTAATGATTACCGGTATGGGGTTGTTAAAAGCGAGGAAGATTTGATTGAAATTAATCTCTTGTCCCGCGGCGCGGCGAATCCCGACCAGCATCAGACCGGCCAGTAAAGGGTAAGTCAGTACCGAGCCAAGAATGCCAATGGCAAACTGACTGGTGAACATACCGACTAAGTTGTCCTCTCCAGGCTCTAAGCCTACGAGGCCCAGAACGAAGCCCAATACGGTATTAACCAGCATGATGGCGGCGTAATAGAGCAAGAAACCGCCGATAAGAATGCCTTTGCTGCTGGCGACTAAACGCCACGACTCGCTGATTAGTGCGCCAACCTGAAAGTCGTAACCACGGCTTAGTGCTTCTTCAATGCTGGGTACTTGTTCTGCTACCGCCGCCTCTTGCAGGTTGCTGACGGGTGCTGCGTAGGGGTTTTCGCTGGGGGTGGCGCTCATTGGGACAGTCCTTGTGCAGAGTTTGCTAGCCGAGCAAGCATGCTAACGGCTCGCGGCGCTTACCAGCAAGGCGCAATGTTCGGTGGCGTGAACAGTGGGCTGGCCAAGTTTTGGCGGCAGTGACTACACTGCCGCCACTTCGATGAGGACATTCGCGTGACGGCCAGTATTTTTTGGTATGACTTTGAAACCACCGGGATTAATCCGCGTTGCGATCGGCCGCTACAAGTTGCCGGAATTCGTACCGATGAGGCCTTGAATGAAATTGGCGAACCGCTAAATATCTATTGTCAGCCCAGTGATGACATCTTGCCGCATCCCATGGCCTGCCTAATTACTGGCATTACCCCGCAGCGTTTGGCTGAACAGGGTTTCTCGGAAGCCGAGTTTATGACGCGCTTACACACGGAGTTAGTTGTGCCGGGGACCTGTGGCTCGGGTTACAACAGTTTGCGCTTTGATGATGAAGTGACCCGCTACAGTCTGTACCGCAACTTCTTTGAGCCCTATGGGCGTGAGTGGCAGGGTGGAAATACCCGCTGGGACTTAATTGATTTAGTTCGCTGTGCTTATGCCTTGCGTCCTGAGGGTATTAATTGGCCGGAGCATGAGGGCCGGGTCAGCCTTAAATTAGAATCGTTGACCGCCGCCAATGGCATCGCCCATACCCAAGCGCACGACGCTCTGAGCGATGTACGCGCGACCATTGCCTTGGCGCGCTTAGTGCGTGATAAGCAACCTAAGTTGTACGAATTTCTTTACCGGCAGCGCAGCAAAGCACGGGTTTTGGAGCAAATTAACTTGCTGCAACCGCTGCTGCATGTTTCTGGTCGTTATTCGGCGGCGCGCCACTATATATCGGTGGTTTTGCCGCTGGCCTGGCATCCAACCAACCGTAATGCCTTGGTTGTCTGCGACCTGCAACTTGATCCGCAGGTATTGTTGCAGTTGGATGGCCACGCTTTGCGTGAGCGCTTGTACACCCGGCGCGAACAGTTGGCTGAGGGCGAATGGCCGGTGCCGCTAAAGTTGCTGCACGTTAATCGTTGTCCGGTATTGGCGCCGCTGTCGGTATTGCGCGATAGCGATAAACAGCGACTGCAACTGGATTTGGCCTTGTGCCAACAGCACGCCACTGTGTTGCGTGATAGCCAAGCTCAGTGGCAGAGCAAATTATCGACTATTTATGCCGAGGAAGACTTTGCCCCGCAGCAAGACCCCGAGCAGCAACTTTATGCAGGTTTTCTAGGTGATCGTGATCGGCGTTTGTGTGAGCAAGTACGCAAGGCCGAACCCGAAGACTTAGCTCGACCTATATGGCCGTTTGATGATGAACGTTTGCCGGAGTTGCTGTTCCGTTATCGTGCTCGCAATTTCCCCGCTACCTTAACGGCTGCCGAAGTTGAGCGTTGGCAATTATTCTGTAAGCAGCGTTTAAGTGACGCGCACTATGGTGCGCCAAACACCTTAGAGGCATTTACGCAGGCAGTAGAGCAGGCTTTGGTTGATGCGGGCCCTGATCAGCAGGCGTTGCTAGGGCACTGGCAGCACTATGCGCAGCAGTTGGCTACGCGTCTGGGAGTGTAATTGGGTTTTTCCCAGGCAATAAAAAACGCCAGCATGCTGGCGTTTTTTATTGGTGGCTGACGCTTAGTCGAGCAGGGTAACCCAGCTTTCAACTAGGTCGGAGCCCCACTTAGCTTTCCACTCTTTCAGAACTTTGTGATTGCCACCTTTGGTTTCAATCACGTCGCCAGTGTTCGGGTTTTTGTATTGCTTCATTTTGCGTGCGCGCTTGGTGCCGGTTTTGCCAACGCGGGCAACTTTGCCAGCCTTAGCTTGTGGATCAAGAATGGCGATGATGCTTGGCAGCGATTTTTGGTATTCAGCCATCAGCGCGCGCAGTTTGGTTTCAAACTCCAGTTCTTTCTTCAGGCCGTCGTTTTCCGACAGGCTTTTCAGATGGGCTTGCAGTTCTTTGATTTGTGCTTCGGTTGAACGGAATTCGTTAACTAAGGACATGGGATTTCCTGTGTTGTATTCGATGCGACGGGTTAGTAGTGTTGGCAATAATAGTCAGGCTAATAGAATCTGTAAATACATCAGTAAATTTATTATTAACTGATGTCCAGTTAGTTATTGGTCGTGCGGGGATTTAGTAACTAATTGTCGCTCGCTCGGTTGCTTTAGTCAGTTTGCTTAGGTGCTTGGCTTAATTGTTACTGTGTGTGGCATTCGCACGCTAAACACTATTGATCGCGCAAGACTCTGCACTTGTAGGCGCTGCCTGTGCTGGAAAAGACTGACGAGGACTACTGCAGTTTTGCTTGGCACTGGCTAGAATGGACCTCTTTGCAGTGCTTTTGGAGTTGTGTATGCGCACTTTTCGGTTGGTTATAGCCTGCCCGGACCGAGTTGGTATTGTTGCCAAGGTGAGTAACTTTTTAGCTACTTATAACGGCTGGATCACTGAGGCGAGTCACCATTCAGACAATCAGAATGGCTGGTTTTTTATGCGCCATGAAATTCGTGCAGACTCTCTGCCCTTCGATTTAGCGGGCTTTCGCCAGGCTTTTGCACCGATTGCCAGTGAGTTTGCCATGGAGTGGCAAGTCACTGATTCGGCACAAAAGAAGCGCGTGGTATTGATGGCAAGCCGTGAATCGCATTGTTTAGCCGATTTACTGCATCGCTGGCACAGCAATGAGTTGGATTGCGATATCCCCTGCGTAATTTCCAATCATGATGATTTACGCAGCATGGTCGAGTGGCACGGGATTGCTTTTCATCATGTGCCGGTTGATCCGCAGAATAAGCAACTGGCTTTTGCTGAAGTATCTCGCTTGATTGAAACCAGTCAGGCTGATGTCATAGTGCTGGCGCGTTATATGCAAATTCTGCCGCAACAACTCTGTCAGGCCTTTGCCAAGCGGGTGATTAATATCCATCACAGTTTTTTGCCGTCCTTTGTCGGTGCTAAGCCCTATCACCAAGCCTCGTTACGTGGGGTTAAGTTGATTGGTGCCACCTGTCACTACGTCACCGAAGAATTGGATGCCGGGCCTATCATCGAGCAGGATGTGGCGCGGGTAACCCATCGCGACAGCATCGAAGAAATGGTCCGCTTGGGTAAAGATGTTGAGAAAAGGGTGCTCGCCCGTGGTCTACGCTTACACCTAGAAGATCGGGTGCTGGTGCATGACAACAAAACCGTGTTGTTTGACTGAGCCCGTGATTGCGCTGCAGCAGCGCACTAAGGGAGCCGTCTATGCCCAAGTCAATAAACGTGGCCGATTGCATGAACCGCCACCCGCTGACATTTCGCCCTGATACCGATTTGCTGCTAGCCATTGAGCAGTTGCTCAGCCATCGCCTGGCAGCCGCTCCGGTAGTTGATGAGCATGCTCAGGTAGTTGGCGTGTTGTCGGCGGGCGATTGTCTGCGGGCTATTTTAGCCGCCACCTACCACGATACTGTTGGCGGCAGCGTGTGCAACTATATGAGTAGTGATGTTGAGACTGTCAGGGCGCATGCCGATCTCAGTCAGGTGGCTGAGCGTTTTCTGCACGGCGCTAGGCACAGCTTGCCGGTGGTCGAGGATGGCCGTTTGCTGGGGGTAATCAGCCGGCATGATGTGCTCAAGGGCTTGCAAGCCTTTGCTCAGCCCGCGGCTAAGGCGCCAGCTCACGTTTAGGCCGCTGGCCGTACTCAGTTCTACGGGTGTGGACAGCCTTGGAGGTATAAGCCATGCACGATCCGCTTGCACGAGGCAGTTCGCGTGCCCCGGCAACCTTGGGTGAAGGCTGTATCAGCCGCTATGACCCGGATGCCTTGAGCGCCGACAATGGCACCGAATTTGCCGATGCCGCTGCACTTTGGCGTCAGTTGCAGGCTGCACCGCTGGTACAGGCTGATATCGAGCCTGTCGGTGCCGCACTGCGGCCTGAACCTTTACCTGCGCGCTAAGCTCAGCGGCTAGGCGCTGAGCCTTGGCCGCGGGGTTAGATGCGAAAGCTATTAACCAATTGCTGTAAGCGTGTGGCTTGTTGCTGCAGGTCGTCACAGGCGCGCAGCGTCTCGTGCAGGTTTTCCACACCATGTTGATTGAGTTGATTGATTTCGTGGATGTCGACGTTGAGCGACTCAACCACTGAGGTTTGTTCCTCGGTGGCGGTGGCCACGGATTGGTTCATGCCATCGATTTCGCCGATGCGCTGGGTCACGCTGCCGAGCCGTTCACCGGCGAGATTGGCAATTTCGACACTTTCTTCACTGTAACGCTGACTCTCGGTCATGGTAGTCATGGAGTCACGTGAGCCGACTTGCAGTTCTTCAATCATTTGCTGAATTTCTTGCGCCGACTCTTGGGTGCGATGGGCGAGATTGCGCACTTCGTCGGCCACCACGGCAAATCCCCGTCCGGCTTCACCGGCGCGAGCGGCCTCAATGGCGGCGTTGAGAGCGAGCAAGTTAGTTTGCTGCGAGATACTCTTTATCACCTCAAGTATCTGGCCGATATTCACGGTTTTACTATTGAGGTTTTCGATATTGCTACAAGAGGCGCGAATTTTGCCGGACAGTTCGCTCATCGCCCGAATAGTTTTGCCTACTACCTCGCGACCATCTTCGGCCAGATGTCGGGCGTCCGAGGCTTCATTCGAGGCTTGGGCGGCGTTACGGGCGATTTCTTGGGCAGCAGCCCCCAGTTGATTGATTGCGGCGGCAACGCTGTGGGTGCGGTTGGCTTGTTCGTCGGAGTTGGCCATTGACGAGGTGGAGGCGTTAACCACCAGTTTGGCCACCTGATTAAGCTGGCTGGTGGTCGATGACACTTCGCGAATCGAGGCGTGAATGCGCTCGACAAACTGGTTGAACGAGCGTGCTAGGCGGCCAAACTCGTCCTGTGACTGAATATCTAGGCGCTTGGTTAAATCCCCGTCACCCATGGCAATGTCGTGCATGGCTTTACCCATGGCGGCCAGTGGTTGCATCAAGACCCGAATTAGCAGGCTGAGCAGTAAAATAATGCAGGTGACGGCAATGATGGTGGCGATGATTGCCGAGGCGCGAAACTTGCTTAGCATGGCGAAGGCTTTGCTTTTGTCGATGCTCAGGCCCACATGCCACTTCACCGATGGTAAGCCGTTGACTGGGCTAAAGGTGATCAGCCGGGTCTCGCCGTTTAGCTCAACCTCGCTGAGTTTGTTATTGATGCTAGGGGTGTTGTTGGGGAACAGTTCGCGCAGGCTCTTCATTACTAGGTTTTGGTCCGGATGGACCAAGATTTTGCCGTCATCGCTGACCAAGAACGCATAGCCAATGCCGTTGAAATCCAACGAGTTAATGATTTTTACTAGGGTTTTTAAGCTTAAGTCGCCGCCGACCACGCCGGCTTTTTGTGCTGGGGTGGCGATGGTGATGATCAGCTCTTTGGTGGCGGCGTCTATATACGGCTCGGTGAGTGTGGTGCCGCCGGCGTTAACTGCATCTTTGTACCAAGGCCGGCTGCGTGGGTCGTAGTCGGCAGGCATGGCTTCATTTGGGCGCATGATAAAGCTGCCATCACTGCTACCTACATAGGTGAATACAAAGGTTTTGGCTAGGGTGGATTGCTCGAGCAAATTGGCCACTGCCGTCGGTGCTGGATTACTGGTAACGGATTGGGTGACGCTCTCGACCAACAAAATACGCCCGGATAACCAGTTTTGAATGTTATTGGCGGTGGCCGTGCCCATTTCGCTGAGGTAGCTCTCGAGGTCAGTTTTAATGGCGTTACGCTGTAAGTAATCGTTGTATAAAGCGAACAGTGAAAAGGCGGTAATTACCACCAGTGAGGCGGCAAGCAAGATTTTTTGCCGAAACTGTAGGTTTATGGGCATGGCGTGGGTGTCCCTTGTGAGTGGGCTGCAGCTTTGCGCGAGCTGCATGGGTATGCTGTGGTTCTCGGCATGTATGTAGTAAAGCTTTAATTAGAGGAATGACCAGATGCCTGTAAAAAACCCTTTGGTTATTGGTGCTGACCTGCTCGGTCAGCCCGTGGCGCAAGCATTGCGCATGAGCAACCGGCATGGATTGGTGGCGGGCGCGACCGGCACCGGTAAAACTGTGACCTTGCAGCGTCTCGCGGAAGCCTTCAGTGATGCTGGGGTAGCGGTGTTTGCCGCCGATGTAAAAGGCGACCTCTGTGGTTTGGCTGCAAGTGGTAATCCGCAGGGCAAAATCGCCGAGCGAATTGCTAGCATGCCGTGGCTCGCGCACCAGCCGCAGGCGTATCCGGTTACCCTGTGGGACATCAACGGGCAAAGTGGTCATCCGCTGCGCACCACCTTGAGCGAGTTGGGGCCGTTGTTACTGGGCAATCTTCTAGAGCTGACCGACAGTCAGCAGGCGGCACTTTATGCAACCTTCAAGGTGGCTGATCGCGAAGGCTTGTTACTGCTGGATGTCAAAGACCTCAAGGCTTTACTCAATCATCTCACCGCTCATCCCGAACTGCTCGGCGAGGACCGCCCGCTGTTTACCAGTGCGTCTGGGCAGGCGTTGCTGCGCCGTTTGGCGACGCTTGAGCAGCAAGGTGTGGAGGCCCTGTTTGGTGAGCCGGCGCTGCAGCTAGAGGACATTTTGTGTCCTGAAGCTGATGGTCGAGGACGTATTCATTTACTCGATGCCAGCCGTTTGGTACATGAAGCGCCCAAGGTCTATGCGACTTTCTTGTTGTGGTTGCTGGCCGAGTTGTTTGAGCAATTGCCTGAGCGTGGCGATGCCGATAAACCCTTGCTGGTGCTGTTTTTTGATGAGGCGCATTTGCTCTTTGCCGACACCCCCAAGGTGTTGCAAGAGCGTTTGCAGCAAGTGGTGCGCTTGATTCGCTCCAAGGGCGTTGGGGTGTATTTCGTCACCCAGTCGCCGGCGGATTTACCCGACGAAGTGTTGGCTCAGTTGGGGTTGCGCATCCAGCACGGTTTGCGCGCCTTTACCGCCAAAGAGCAGAAATCCTTGCGCGCGGTGGCGGATGGTTTTCGGCCTAATCCGGCTTTCG
The DNA here is from genome assembly GCA_019745275.1 of Pseudomonadaceae bacterium. Taxonomy (GTDB): domain Bacteria; phylum Pseudomonadota; class Gammaproteobacteria; order Pseudomonadales; family Pseudomonadaceae; genus Aquipseudomonas. The sequence continues at coordinate 23,344 of JAIETJ010000029.1, forward strand.
ATACCCTGAGCGTGTTGACCGAGTTGGGCATTGGCGAGGCGCTGGTCAGTACCCTTGAGGAGAAGGGCACGCCGGCGATGGTGCAGCGGGTGGCAATAGCTCCACCGCAATCGCGTATCGGTGCGTTAACCGCCGCTGAGCGGTCGCAGGTGCTGGCGCAGTCACCGCAGCGCGGACGCTATGAAAAGGCGATTGACCGTGAGTCAGCCTATGAAATGCTGCTCCAGCGCAACGCCAATTCTTCGTTGCCGCCTGCCGCCAAAGCGCCGGCAAATACAGCTGAACAAGCGGGTGCAGGCGGTGGCTTAGCTGATATGGCTGGCGACTTTCTCGGGAGCGTGGCCGGCCAAGCGATGAAGACGGCGGTGCGCCAAGCCGCCAACCAAATTGGCCGCGAGCTGGTGCGTGGTTTGCTGGGGTCGTTGCTGGGTGGCAAGCGCCGATAAGGTCTAGAGGGTTATCGCCAGCCGATTATCCAGCGTTGCTCATCGAGCAATACCTGCCAGTCCAGGCGCTCACTGCGTTTTGTCAGTAGCGCCTGTAACTCAAGCTGTTGTACGCAGCCCTCATCATCGCAAAACAGTTCAGTGACCAGAAAGTGTTTTTCGCGATTCTGTGGCGCGCTGGCGGTCCACTTTGATAGCAATAATTTACTTGGATTGAGCTGGCGCATTACAGGTGCGCCAGTAATTTGCGCGCAGCGTCTTGACCGCTTAACCAGGCACCTTCTACCCGCCCCGACAAACACCAGTCGCCACAGGCATACAGGCCTAAGTCGCTATCGGCCAGCGCGCCCCATTGATGGGCCGTGACCGGGCGGGCATACAGCCAGCGATGGGCAAGGCTGAATGCAGGAGCCGGGACAGCGCAGCCAATCAGTTCGGCAAAGGCGCCATGCAGATGCTCGATCACCGCCTCTTTACTGAGGTCAATATGCTGCTTACTCCACTGGCTGCTGGCGTGCAGTACCCAAGTATCCAGCTGAGTTTCGCGGCCGGGTTTGCTGCGGTTACGGGCCAGCCAATCGAGTGGACTGTCTTGCACAAAACACCCTTCCACGGCGGTGTCCAGTGGTTGGCTAAAGCCTAGCGCGATCGCCCAGGTTGACTCCATGACCACGCCCGCTGCGGTGCTTGCCAACTTGGGTGCGGCGCTCAACAGGGCGCTGGCTTGTGGCGCTGGAGTGGCGACTATGACGTGGCTAAAGGGGCCGTGGCTGTTGCCGTCGCTATCGATCAGACTCCAGTGTTGCTCGCCGCGAAACACCTCGGTAATCCGGCAAGAGAACTGTACCGGCATACCTGCCAGCATGGCGCGGCTGATGGAACTCATGCGCGGCGTGCCGACCCAGCGTTCTTGCTCGTCCGGGGAGAGGCTCAGTTGGCCTCCCTTGGCGTGATAAAGATTAGGCATCCAGCGCTCGACCCAGCCGCGTGCTTTCCATTGCTGCACGGCGGCGACAAACTCGCGGTCGCGGGCGGTGAAATACTGCGCGCCCAAGTCCAGCGCCCCGGCCTCGCTGCGCTTGCTGGCCATGCGCCCGCCACTGCCGCGACTCTTATCGAATAGCTGTACCGCATGGCCTGCGGCTTGCAGACTGTGGGCGGCGCTGATGCCGGCGATACCGGTGCCAATGATGGCGATTGATGTGTTCATGGCTTATCTCCTATCTGTGACGCTAGGCTATCCTTTATGCGTAACCTGTACAATAATGAGTTATCTGTATAGGTTTGCTTTTCGCTGCTGCTTAGCACGGTGAGTGCCTAAGTGCAGTAAAAGTGCTAGTCGCAGCCGCTGCGTGGCGTCACTGATCAGAGTAGCAGTCGCTCTGAGTTAGAAGCCTGTATTGGTCTAGTGTAACGCCTGAAAAGCGCCGAGACAGTTCGCTACACATCCATGCGAGGAACATATCATGCACATATTGCTCACCGGTGGAACCGGCTTGATCGGCCGCCGCCTTTGCCGTTACTGGCTGACGCAAGGCCATCAGTTGACGGTCTGCAGTCGCCAACCACAGCGCGTGGCCGCCTTGTGTGGTAGCTCGGTGCGCGCCATCGGCACGCTTGCCGAGTATGGCGAGGGGCCGCTGGATGCCGTGGTTAATTTGGCTGGCGCACCGATCGCCGATCGCCCTTGGACGAGCAAGCGTAAAGCCTTGCTGCTGGCCAGTCGGGTGGCGCTTAGTGCGCAATTGGTGACTTGGCTCGACAGCCGAGCGCAACGTCCGCAGGTATTGATATCAGGTTCTGCGGTGGGTTGGTATGGCGATGGCGGCGAGCATGTTTTGACTGAAGCGTCGCCGGCCGTTGGCGACGACTTTGCCGCTCAGTTATGCACCGCCTGGGAGTTCGAAGCGCAGCAAGCGCAGGCCTTAGGTATTCGCGTGGTGATCGTGCGCACCGGCTTGGTACTGGCTAACGAGGGAGGTTTTTTAGCGCGTCTATTACTCCCGTTTAAGTTGGCGCTAGGCGGGCCAATAGGCAATGGTCGACAATGGATGCCGTGGATCCATTTAGATGATCAAGTTCGGTTAATTGACTTTTTAATCGGTCAAAATAGCCTTATTGGGGTGTTCAATGCCTGTGCGCCGCAGCCCGTGCGTAACGCCGACTTTGCCCGTGCGCTGGGGCGCGTCTTGCATCGTCCGGCGCTGTTGCCAGCCCCCGCATGGTTGTTGCGCTTAGGTTTGGGTGAGCTGGCCGGTTTGTTGTTAGGTGGTCAACGCGCGCTGCCTAATCGGCTGCTGGCCGCTGGATTTGAGTTTACTTTTAATGATTTGCCATCGGCCTTGAATGATCTTCTTGGCCCTGAGGATGTTGCATGACTGATCACGCCTTACTGTTAATTAATCTGGGTTCGCCGGCCTCGCCACAAGTGGCGGATGTGCGCAGTTATCTTAACGAATTTTTGATGGACCCTTATGTGATCGATTTGCCGTGGCCGCTGCGGCGCTTATTGGTGTCATTGATTTTGTGGAAGCGTCCTGCCGCTTCCGCCCATGCCTACGCGTCTATCTGGTGGCCTGAGGGCTCACCGCTGGTGGAAATCAGTCGGCGCCTGCAAACCTTGATGAAAGGCCAGTGGCGGCACGGCCCGGTGGAGTTGGCCATGCGTTACGGCGAGCCATCGCTCGACACAGTTTTACAGCGCTTGGCGGCGCAGGGCGTTCGCCGGGTGACCTTGGCGCCCCTGTACCCACAGTTTGCTGACAGCACCGTGACCACCGTGATTGCAGAAACCCAGCGGGTAGTGGCTGAGCGCAAGTTGGATCTGCAGTTTTCACTTTTGCAGCCGTTTTATCAGCAGCCGGAATACATTGAGGCTTTGGCCGAGAGCGCCCGTGCGCACTTGGCCCAAGGTTTTGATCACTTGCTGCTGAGCTTTCACGGCTTGCCCGAGCGTCATCTGCACAAGCTTGACCCGAGCGGGGAGTGTTTAAAAGGTCCGGATTGCTGCCGCACGGCCTCACCTGCGGTGTTGGCCAACTGTTATCGCGCTCAGTGCGTGCGCAGCGCCGAGTTGCTGGCGGCCAAGTTGGGGCTGCAACCTGAGCAATGGTCGATGTCGTTTCAGTCGCGTTTAGGTCGGGCTAAGTGGATCGAACCCTACACCGAGGCGCGCCTCACCGAGTTAGCCGGGCAGGGGGTGCAGAAACTCTTGGTCATGTGTCCGGCATTTGTCGCCGACTGCATCGAAACCTTGGAAGAAATCGGCATTCGCGGCCGCGAGCAGTTTCAGGCCGCCGGGGGCGGTGAGTTGCTGCTGGTGCCCTGCTTAAACGAGCAAGCAAGCTGGGGCGTTGCGCTCAATAAGTTGTGCGAGCGCGCGCCCTTGAGTCTATAAACTGGCGCACGCGGATGTGCTTCTGATAGCTCGCATCCGCGGTAGGGCTTAGCCGTGTGGTTAAGCCTTTTGGCGCCCCATCGCATGACCTGGCAGCAGTAAATTAAGCGCGATGGCGACGATGGCGCAGAGGGCGATGCCCTTGAGGCCAAAGTCATCCGGCCCGGTGCCGCTGCCGATCAATACGCCGCCAATGCCGAACACTAAAGTCACCGAGACAATTACCAAGTTACGCGCCTCGCTGAGGTCGACCTGATGGCGAATCAGGGTGTTCATGCCCACTGCCGCGATAGTGCCGAACAACAAACAGAGGATACCGCCCATTACCGGCACGGGAATGCTTTGTAGCAGTGCGCCGAATTTGCCGACAAACGCCAAGCTGATGGCAAACAGCGCCGCATAGGTCATGATTTTTGGGTTGTAGTTTTTCGTCAGCATTACCGCGCCTGTGACTTCGGCATAGGTGGTGTTCGGCGGGCCGCCAAGCAAACCTGCGGCGCTGGTGGCCAAGCCGTCGCCAAGCAAGGTGCGGTGTAAGCCGGGGCTTTTCAGGTAGTCGCGACCGGTCACGCTGCCCACCGCGATCACCCCGCCAATGTGCTCAATGGCAGGTGCCAGTGCGGCCGGGACGATAAACAGAATCGCCTGCCAGTTGAACTCCGGTGCGGTGAAATTCGGCAGCGCCAGCCAAGGTGCTGCGGCGATGGCTGCGGTGTCGACCACACCAAAGATCAACGCCAAGGCAAAGCCCACCAGCACGCCAGAGATGATTGGCACTAAGCGGAATATACCCTTGGCAAACACCGCCACTATCAAGGTAGTGAGCAGCGCGGGCATGGAAATCAGCATGGCGGTGCGGTAGGCAATCAGCTCGGTGCCATCACCACTCTTGCCCATGGCCATATTGGCGGCAATCGGCGCCATGGCCAAGCCTATGGAAATGATCACCGGGCCGATCACCACCGGCGGCAGTAAGCGGTCAATAAAGCCGGTGCCTTTGATCTTCACGGCCAAACCGAGAAAGGTGTACACGAAGCCGGCAGCTATGATCCCGCCCATGGTTGCCGCTAAACCGAACTGACCTTTGGCGAGAATAATCGGGCTGATAAAAGCAAAGCTGGAGGCGAGAAAAACCGGCACTTGGCGTTTGGTCACCAACTGAAATAACAAGGTGCCAAAGCCTGCGGTGAACAACGCCACATTGGGGTCGAGGCCGGTAATCAGCGGCATCAATACCAGTGCGCCGAACGCCACGAAGAGCATCTGTGCGCCGGCTAGTGCTTGGCGCCAGACTGGATCGTTAAATTCACTGGGCATGTTCAGGCGTCTTTTTGTTTGGTGCCGAAAATTTTATCGCCGGCATCACCAAGGCCGGGAATGATGTAGCCGTGCTCGTTCAGGCACTGATCGATTGAGGCGGTGAAGATCATTACCTCGGGGTGAGCCTTGTGCACGGTTTGAATACCTTCCGGGGCGGCCACTAACACCATGGCGCGAATCTCTCTGCAGCCCGCACGTTTTAGCAGGTCGATGGTGGCGACCATTGAACCGCCGGTGGCCAGCATCGGGTCGATGATCAGCGCTAGGCGCTCGTCGATTTCCGGCACCAGCTTTTCCAAGTAAGTGTGTGCTTCGAGGGTTTGCTCGTTACGCGCCACGCCCACGGCGCTGACCTTGGCACCGGGAATCAAGCTAAGTACGCCATCCAACATGCCGATACCGGCGCGCAGAATCGGCACTACAGTAATTTTCTTGCCGGCGATTTTTTCCACTTGTACCGCACCGCACCAGCCTTGGATTTCGATGCTTTCCAGAGGTAGATCGGCAGTCGCTTCGTAAGTCAGCAGGGCGCCGACTTCTTGCGCCAGTTCGCGAAAGTTCTTAGTGCTGATATCGGCGCGGCGCATCAGCCCTAGCTTGTGACGGATCAGGGGATGGCGAATTTCACGAACAGGCATGGGCAAGGCTCCGGCGCTAGGATAAAGGCGGGGTTAGATTAAGCCGCCGCTGGACTAATTGCAGTCGTTGCGTGTGCAGCGCTAGGCTAGCAGCCTGTCGGGCTTAGGTCTTTCCCTCGCTACGGCCGCCTAAGGCCGACAGGCTGCTAGTTTACCTATTGCACTTGCTGCTTGTCCGATTGGTCAGTATCTTGCGGTGCTTTTTTATTGGCTTATTGCAGAGGAAATACACTATGTCGGTTGATCTGGCACACATCCGTCAAGTTATGGCTGAGGCCGATTGTCTGTACAGCGAAGCTCAGTTGGAGGCGGCCATTGATCGGGTAGCGTTGGCGATTAACGCCGAGTTGGCGGAGCGCAATCCGGTGGTGTTCTGCGTGATGAACGGCGGTTTGGTGTTTTCCGGCAAGTTGCTGACCAAGCTGAATTTTCCGCTGGAACAGTCGTACCTGCACGCTACGCGTTATCGCAATGCAACCAGCGGTGGCGAGTTATTTTGGAAGGCTAAGCCGGAAATCTCCTTTATTGACCGCGATGTGTTGATCATCGACGACATTCTCGACGAAGGTCACACCCTCGGCGCGATCATCGATTTTTGTCGGCATGCGGGTGCTAGCGCGGTGCACACCGCCGTGTTGATCGATAAAACTCACGACCGCAAAGCTCGCCCCGAGCTAAAGGCGGACTACGTCGGTTTGCATTGCATCGATCGTTATATCTTCGGTTACGGCATGGATTACAAGGGTTACTGGCGTAATGCGGCCGGCATTTTTGCAGTTAAAGGCATGTGAAAATGCCAGCACTTAGCTTTCTCGACCAGCGGCTGTTTACCGATTTGGCCGCACACGCGGCGACCAATCCGCGCCTGCGTCAGCACCATAACCTGCATTACATGAGTGATCCTTGCCACCGTATGGTGGTGGGCTTGCAGCCGGGCAGCTATATTCCGCCGCATCGGCATTTGGCCGAGGATAAAGCCGAGACCTTGCTGGCGTTGCAGGGCTGTTTTGGTTTGCTGATCTTTAGTGAGGCGGGCGAGGTCGTGGAAAAGCGTTTGCTGCAAGCCGGTGGCGAGTGCGTTGGTGTCGATCTGCCGCCGGGGGTGTTTCATGCACTGGTGGTGCTGGCCGCCGATAGCTTGTTATTTGAGTGCAAAGCCGGGCCGTATCGGCCGATTACCGCCGCCGAGCTAGCGCCTTGGGCGCCTGTTGAGGGGGCGCCCGAAGTGCCGGCGTACTTGGCGTGGATGCAGGGGCAATTTATCCCCGGCGCTATTTAGCGTTTTGCCAACTTAAACTGACGTACCCAGCTTGATCGACTTAGGCGCAGCGCGCTTTAGTCCTGCGTGGATGCCGCCGACAACCAGCGCAAGGCTTTGGCGCGGGCTTGCTGGTGGTTGTTAACGTAGGCCAGCAGGCCGTCTTCGCGCTTAATATGGGCCCGGCGTAATTTGCGCCGTACGCCTGGCGAGCTGCCCAGAAAAATCAGCCCCATCTGTTGTTTGCGATAGTCGCGCAGTACGTTGTCGAGCGCTGCCAGCGCGGTTAAATCAAGCAACGGCACGGCACTGATGTCGACAATGACCACCTTTACCTCGGGGCTGAAGCGTCGCAGCGTACTGAGGGCTTTCTCCGCGGCGGCAAAAAACAGCGGGCCGCGAATGGCGTACATCAACACCTGCTCGGGCAGGTCTTTGAGGGCGTGGTGCTGGTCCTTGTTGACCGCCTCGGTGTCGGTTAATTCGCTCATGCGCTTGATAAACAAAGCGCAGGCCAGCAGCAGGCCGACGCCAACCGCCAGCACCATGTCGAACAGCACGGTCAGAATCAGGCAGGTCAGCAGCACCAACACGTCACTGCGTGGAGCGATGCGCAGGGTGTGCAGCACATGCGCCGGCTCGCTCATATTCCACGCCACCATCAGCAATAACGCCGCCAGCGCCGCCATCGGCAGATAACTGAACAGCGGGGCCAATAATAAGATGGCCACCAGCACTACGCCGGCATGGATGATGGCCGCCAGTGGCGAGAACGCTCCGGCGCGTACATTGGCGGCGCTGCGGGCGATGGCGGCGGTGGCCGTGATGCCGCCAAATAGCGGGGCGATCAGGTTACCCAAGCCTTGGCCAATCAGCTCAGCATTCGGGTCGTGTTTGCTGCCGGTCATGCCGTCGGCCACCACCGCGCACAGCAGCGATTCAATCGCCCCGAGCATGGCGATGGCAAAGGCCGGGGCCAGCAGTTGGCGGATCAGCTCGAACGACAGTCGCAGTGGTTGACCATCGGCGGCTGGCAATTGCCAAGGCCAGGCAAAGCTCGGCAGGAACGGTGGAATGCCGGCATGGGTTACGCCGTCGAGGCTGTAGCTAAAGCGCTCGCCGAGGGTCGCCAGCGGTATGCCCAGATATTCGAGGGTCAGGCCGGCCAAGGTGCCGACCGCCAGTGCGGCCAAATGACCGGGGACTTTCGGCACCCAGCGCGGCCAGATCAGCAATACCGCTAAGCTGATGGCACCGACTAAGGCATCGCCCATATGTGCGCTGGGCAGGGCGCTGAGCAATACCTGTAGTTGTTCCACGTAATGCAACGGCTGGCTGCTGAGGGTCAGGCCGAGCAGGTCTTTGAGCTGCAAGGTGGCAATCACCACGCCGATCCCGGCCGTAAAACCCAAGGTTACCGGGTAGGGCACAAACTCGATCAGCCGGCCGCAACGCGCCAGCCCCAGGGCAATCAGGATCAGCCCGGCGAGCATGCTGCACAGCAACAGCCCGGCTAAACCATATTGTTGGGTGATCGGCAGCAAGATCACCACAAAGGCGGCGGTGGGGCCGGACACGTTAAAACGTGAGCCGCCCGTCAGGGCGATCAGAGGGGCGGCCACCAGTACGGTGTACAGGCCGTATTGCGGTGCCACCCCGATCGCAATGGCCAAGGCCATGGCCAGTGGGATGGCAATAATGCCGACAGTGAGCCCGGCGGCTAAGTCGCCGCGCAAAGCGTTGAGCGAATAGCCGGCGTGCAGGGTTTGCCGCCAAGCGGCGAACAGCGGCGGTCGTTGCATGGAAAGGCTCGCTGCGGAGTCGGTGCTTGATTATAAAACGGCGTGCTTGGCTGAACCGCGCTAATCGCAGTTTTTAACGCACCGCGAGCCAGCATTTGCGCCTGTTAGGCGCACACTTTTGGCGCTTTGCGTAGGTTATAGGTGGCCGGCCAAGGCTTGCCGGTGCGTGCGCGTTGAGCCCGGAGCGGGCCGAGGGGTAAACTGTCGGCCTGAAAAAACGATGCAGTGGAGCGAGTGATGCGTAAAGACAAGAAACAGGTGATCGGCGAAGAGATTGCCGATGAGCCGATTAAGCTGTTCCTGGCCGTTGAGCCGGCTGATGCTACACCGCCGTCCTTGCACAAACTGATCAAGGCTTACCGTGGTCTGCGAGTGGATGACTTCGAGCGTTTTGTCGGTTTTTTTCTCGCCGCCGGTTTTGATCTGAACGCCACCGACGCCGACGGCCATGATTTTGTTGCCCTGATCGCCGACCAGCGTATGGCCGAGCCCTACATTGATGTGATCAAGGCCGCCCGTGCTTGAGTTACCCAAGCTATGCCGCGTCGCCGGGCTAACGCTGCTCTGCGGCGCTTTGCTGGGCGGTTGCAGCAGCACCCGGCCGCCGACACAGCAAGAGGATGTATGCCTGATTTTTGCTGAGAAGCCCGAATGGCATGATGCCGCCGCAGACGCCAGCAAACGCTGGGGCACCCCGGTATTTGTGCCGATGGCGATGATGTATCAAGAGTCGAGCTTTCGCGCCGATGCGCGCCCGCCGATGCGTTATTTTCTGGGCATCATTCCCTATGGTCGGGCCAGCACCGCCTACGGCTATGCGCAGGTTAAGGATGAAACCTGGGCGGATTATCAGCGCCAAACGGGCAATAACTGGTCGAGCCGCGATGATTTTGCCGATGCCATCGACTTTATGGGCTGGTACACCAGTAAAACCCAAAAGGTAAACGGTATTTCCAAATGGGATGCCTACAACCAATACCTCAATTATCACGAGGGCTGGGGTGGCTTTAGTCGCGGCAGTCACTTGCAAAAAGCCTGGTTGCTGCCGGTGGCGCGCAAGGTCGATGACCGCTCTAGACGCTATTCGATGCAGTACAACGGCTGTAAAGACAACCTAGCCAGCAGTAGTTGGTTTTAATCGGCTTAACTGAATTGAACTGCGTCGAAAGGTCGCGGTTTGCTTGGGTTCGACGGCGATGCCGAGATAAATGTGATCAGTGGATGCTACTTACGCATTTATTGCGTTAAGCAATGCGTCATTAATGGTATCGTTCGCGCCGCAAAAATAACGCCCTTATAGGGGCCTGTTCTGTGCAGAAATGGCAGCGTCGGGAGATATCCGGATGAGTGTCAATAAGCTGTTGAGCTGAAACCAGTCGCGTGTTTGTCTCCGGTTGTGGGGCTGGTTAAGGTGTATGCAGGGGGCTATTAGTTATCTGGAAGTTACCTCTTCCTGGCCCTAAATACGTCTGGCGGACAGTAACTATCGGTTGGTGCTGGCTCAACAAAGCGAGCCGCTCCAGCGTGATGCAGCAGATTTCGATTGTGGAGATGCGGTAATGGCGCAAAACGATAACCAAGCAGTAGATGTGGTGTTGGTTGGGGCTGGCATCATGAGCGCGACGCTCGCCGTGCTGCTCAAAGAGCTGGATCCGGCGATTAAGCTGGAAGTGGTCGAGTTGATGGATGCCGGGGCGATCGAAAGCTCCAATCCATGGAACAACGCCGGTACCGGTCATGCGGGCTTGTGTGAGCTTAATTACACACCGCAAGCTGCCGACGGTTCAGTCGAGATCAAAAAGGCCGTTAGCATCAACGCCATGTTCGAGGAGTCCAAGCAGTTTTGGGCCTACTTGATCGAGAAGGGCACCTTCGGCTCTGCGCAAAGTTTCATTAACCCAGTACCGCATCTCAGTTTTGTGCGCGGCGAAGAAGACATTGGTTTTCTTAAGTCGCGTTTTGCCCAGATGAGTCAGCACCATTGCTTCAATGGCATGGAATATTCCGAAGACCGCGCCACCCTCGCGCAGTGGATGCCCCTGATGATGCCAGGCCGCGCTGACGATGAGCCGGTCGCAGCCACCCGCGCCCTCGGCGGCAGCGACGTTAACTTCGGCGCGCTGACTAATCAGCTGTTGCATTTTCTGTCTGAGCAAGACCACACCGAGGTTAAGTACTGCAACAAGGTCGTCGGCCTGGACCGCAGCGGTGACGGTTGGAAAGTCGCCATTAAAGACCTGAACAGCGGCGTAACCCGTAAAGTGCAATCGCGCTTTGTGTTCCTCGGCGCTGGCGGCGCGGCCTTGCCGCTGCTGCAGATGTCCGGTATTCCAGAGGGCAAAGGTTTCGGCGGCTTCCCGGTGAGTGGTCAGTGGCTGCGTTGCGATAACCCTGAAGTGGTCAGCCAGCATCAAGCCAAGGTCTACAGCCAAGCCGATGTCGGTGCGCCGCCGATGTCGGTGCCGCACCTAGATACCCGTATGGTTGAGGGGAAAAAATCCCTGCTGTTCGGGCCTTACGCCGGTTTTACCACCAAGTTCTTGAAGCACGGTTCGTTCCTCGACCTGCCGCTGTCGATTCGCCCGAGCAATATCTTGCCGATGCTGGCGGTAGCTCGGGATAACTTTGACCTGACCAAATATTTGGTTGGCGAAGTGCTGCAGTCGCAAGACCAGCGTCTGGAAGCCCTGCGTAAGTTCTACCCGCATGCCAAGGCCGAAGATTGGCGCTTAGAGACAGCCGGTCAACGCGTGCAGATCATCAAAAAAGACCCCAAGAACGGTGGCATTCTGCAGTTCGGCACCGAGTTGGTAGCCAGCGCGGATGGCAGCTTGGCGGCCTTGTTGGGCGCATCCCCAGGTGCATCGGTGACGGTTTCGATCATGCTTGATTTGATCCAGCGTTGCTTCCCTGAGCAAGCCCGCTCCGAGCAGTGGCAGTCACGCTTGCAAGGCATCTTCAAGGCGAATGCCAAGACCCTAGAGACCGACGCTGAGTGCTACCGCAAGGTGCAGGCAGCCTCGGACCAAGTGCTGGGCCTTGGCCCGGTCGCGGCGGCTTGAGCGTAACGCGTTGAATAAAACCGCCCTTCGGGGCGGTTTTTTATTTTCGGCAATGGCTCGCGTGCGTAGCTCGTTATAGGCTGCAGTTGATGACGGATTGTTCGCTGCGCTCCTGAATCCGTCCTACGTTTCTCCTGAATCCGTCAGACGTCCTGTGCAGTTGGGTCTTTGCGGCGGCGGGGTGGAACCCAATGCTTGGGCGTCGGTCAAAAACTGCCGTTGCTGTCAGCTGCGCAGCGCCCTCGTTATACTGTCGGCATTTGCCGTCCACCCTTGGAGAGATGAACATGCTGCATCGTCTGTTGTTCGGTTTGCTGACTGTTACCAGCCTGGCCCTCGTGGGTTGCGTACACAGTCCGCAGCAACTTAACCCGATCCCGACCCTGAATACCCCGCTGGTCGCGGTTGGGCATGGTCAGCCAGTGGTGGTGCGGGTGGTGGATGGGCGTAAATCGCAGGTGTTAGGCACCCGCGGCGGGTTGTATCCAGAGACCAGCACTATTACCGTCGCCAGCCAACAACTGTTGCCTAAGTTGCAGACGCAGGCCGAAACCGCCGTGCGCTTGCTGGGTTTCACTCCGAGTGGCAACGCTTACAACGCCCCGCAGTTGACCCTGACCTTGACCGAATTGAAGTACCAGTCACCCAAAGAGGGTTTGTATGTGACGGAGGCGACCATCAACGCTAAGTTTCGCGTCGATGGGCAGAACGCCACGCGTCGTTACAGTGGCCAATACGGTGCTTCGTTGAATCAGCGCTTTGGGATGGCGCCGAATGATCAGACCAACAACAAATTGGTCAGTGATGTGCTCAGCGATGCCCTGAGCCGCGCCTTCAAAGACCCGAGTGTTAGCCAGTTGCTGGCCCAATAAGCCCTACATTGGCGCTCGCCCAATAGCGCTTACACCGCTAAAACAAAAACGCCCCGACTGGATCGGGGCGTTTTTTTTTGCTTGGATTTTAGTCGCGCGTGGCGGCGCTCAATCTTGCGCAGGGTTTTGGCTGGTTAATTGGCTCTCTAGCCAAGCGCAAAAGCGGCGGGTCAGTGGATTGTTGGCGCTGTCGTGGTGCACCAGTAAGGCCCAGTACGGGCCGGCGATGCGCTGCTCGGTGAGGGCGTGGAGCTGGCCGCTGGCACAGGCTGTTTGGCTGAGTAGTTGACTGACTAAGGCAATCCCCAGTCCGCTGCAGGCGGCGTCTAGCAGCAGCCCTGGGTCCGAGAAGTTTAGCCCGCTGCTCTGCTGGCCTACATCGGCGCCACCGGCCACCGTCCAATGGTTCCAATCCATTTGTCGCTCGCCATGCAGGGTGCAGCGCTGGCTAGGCGCTTGGGCCAGTACGTTGGGGTGACAGGCAGCAAATAACTGGTCGCGATACAGCGGGGTAAAGCTGCATTCGGCTTGTGCTGTGAGGTCGTCGCGCACCGCCAAATCGATGGTTTGGCTGGCCATGTCCGGGGCCTCATCGCTGGTAAACAGCCACAGATCAACCTCTGGGTGCAGTTGGCGAAAATCACTTAAGCGCGGCAACAGCCAATGGCGGGCGAAGGCCGGAGTGGTGTTGAGAATCAGTTGATTAGGCTTGTGGTATTGATCGAGCCGGCGGATGCCCATGGCTAATTGCTGCAGCAATGTTTGGGTGGTGCTGAGCAAGTCGTGGCCGGCATCCGTGAGGCTGACGCTGCGTCCGTTGCGCTCAAACAGCGGCTGCTCAAGGTAGGCCTCGAGGCTGCGAATTTGCTGGCTGATGGCTGACTGGGTGAGGTGCAGTTCATCCGCCGCTTTATGAAAACTGCCCAGCCGGGCGGCCGCTTCAAAGCCGCGCAGGGTGTTCAACGGTGGCCAGTGTTTGAGCATGTCTGATAAGCCTCACTAATCATTTATCGGCTAAATCTATCGTTTGTTACGGCATTTTTACAGGCTTAGCATGATTGTCATGGCCGCCTTGGCGGTTTTCAGTGAACACAATGACTTAACTGAAAGGCCTTTGTCATGCAGCAGCACCTTTCCCAGCACGCACAGCTAGCAGTTAATACGGCGGTGAGCCTATGAGTTTGCTGACTGTCGCCACCACCCAGATGCCTTGCACTTGGGATCTTAAGGCTAATCTTGAGCAAGCCGAGCAACTGGTGCGCGATGCCGCCGCTGAGGGCGCGCAGGTGATTTTGCTGCAAGAGTTGTTCGCCACCCCGTATTTTTGCATTGAGCAAGACCACAAACACTTGGCGCTGGCTGAGCAATACCAGCAGAGCGCAGTGCTCAAACGCTTCGCCGCTTTGGCTAAAGAGCTGGGTGTGGTGTTGCCGCTCTCTTGGTATGAGAAAGCCGGCAATGCCTACTTCAACTCCCTGAGTATGGCCGACGCCGACGGTCAGCTGCTCGGGGTGTATCGCAAGACCCATATTCCCAACGCCATTGGCTACCAAGAAAAAGAGTATTTCAGCCCCGGTGACACTGGTTTTCGCGTTTGGGACACCGCCTTCGGGCGCTTGGGCGTGGGCATCTGCTGGGATCAGTGGTTTCCTGAAACGGCGCGCTGCTTGGCCTTGATGGGCGCTGAAGTGTTGTTGTTTCCGACCGCGATTGGCTCTGAACCCGGCGCGCAAGCGCTGGACTCCCGTGACCATTGGCAAATGACCATGCGTGGCCACGCCGCCGCCAACATCTTGCCGGTAGTGGCGGCTAATCGGGTCGGTCGCGAGGTAGCCACCACTGATGCGGGTCTGGCGATGGAGTTCTACGGCTCCTCGTTTATCAGCGATCAGCACGGCAAGTTACTGGCCGAAGCCGACCGCGATTCGACCGCTGTGCTGCTCCACACCCTCGACCTTGCAGCCATACGTGCCGAGCGCCTGAGCTGGGGTATCTATCGCGACCGTCGGCCCGAGATGTACGGCCCACTGCTAACGCTGGACGGTCAAACCATTAATGCTCGTTGGAAAACTCAAGGAATTTGATCATGCACGCCACGTCGAAAATATTGTTCTGCTCGCTAGCCTTGGCTGTTAGCGCGGCCATGCCGGTCGCTCAAGCGGCTGAGGATAAAACCCTGCACCTGTTCAACTGGGCTGATTACTTCGCCGAGGACACCATTGCTAAGTTCACCGCCGAAACCGGTATTAAGGTGACCTACGACGTAATGGACAGCAGCGAGACGCTGGAGGCCAAGATGATGTCGGGCCACAGCGGCTACGACCTGATCTTCCCCGGCGACACCGTGAGCGAGCGCTTGATGCGCGCCGGCGCCTTGAAAGAACTGGATAAAACCCAGCTGACCCATCTGGCTGATATCGAGCCGGGCTTGCAGAAGCTGCACGCCAACTATGTGCATGCCAACAAAGCCACAGTGCCTTACACCTGGGGCACCATTGGCCTGACGTACAACGTCGACATGATCAATAAACGTATGGCGGATGCGCCGGTGAACAGCCTCGACATGCTGTTTAAGCCGGAGCTGGCAGCCAAGTTCAAGGACTGCGGCATTTCGATTATCGACTCGCCAGACGAAGTGTTGGCCGTAGTGCTCAACTACCTCGGTCGTCCGGCGCGCAGTGGCGAGCCAGAAGACCTCAAGGCCGCCGAAGAAGTACTGATGAAAATGCGCCCGTTTGTGACCAAGTTTCAGTCGCAACCGACCACCCAATTGGTCAATGGCGATCTGTGTTTGTCGCTCGGTTACAGCGGTGACATGACCCAGTCACAACGTGCTGCCGCGTCGGCAGGAAAGAAAATCAACTTCGCTTACCGCATTCCGAAAGAAGGCAGCACCGTGTGGATGGACACCATGGCCATCCCCGTGGATGCCAAGAATCCGGCCAACGCTTACGCCTTTATTAACTTTGTGATGCGCCCTGAAAACATGGCCGCCATCAGTAACTTCACCGGCTACCCAACTTCCAACGCCAAGGCTCGCGCCAACGTTGACCCGCTGATGACCGGCAATCCAGATATCTACGTGGCTGAAGAAACCTACGGGCGGCTGATTCAGGGCCAAGACATCCCGCAAAAAACCATGCGTGCGCGCATGCGGACTTGGACCAAGTTCAAAACGGCCAAAGTTAACTAATCGCCCTCGGCCGTCTACTGGCGGCCGAAACAGCGGGTGGCGGTAACACAGGGAGCAGTTCGCCAGTGACGGCGAGGTGGGGCGCTGAATTCTCGGCGTTCTAAGGCAATGCAATCATTAGAGTTGAGATAAACGCATGTCTACACGTCGTGGTTTTATTAAGCAGATGTCTGCTGTCGCTGGGTTAGGGGCTGTGGCTTCGATGGGGTTAGGTTTGAATGCGCAGCAAGTGCGCGCCGCCGTGGCGGGTAGCTGGTACATGCCGGATGAGAACGAACTGCAAGAGCGGATCTTCCTGTCGTTCGGTGCCACCGCCGCGACCTACCAAGACTGGGCGACTCCGGTAAACAACACGGTCGCGCTGCTGGCTAAAACCATCGCCAAGTACCAGCCAGTCACAGTGCTGTGCCGGCCGGCGCAGTTGGCGCTGGCCAAGAGCAAGTGCGGCACTACCAATATCAAGTTCATCACCGTGGCGCTGGACGACATCTGGATGCGCGACTTCGGTGGCTGCTTTGTGGTCGATGATCAAGGCGGTCGTGGCCTGGTGGACTTCAACTTCAACGGTTGGGGCAACAAGCAAACTCACGCCAACGACACCTTGGTGGCCGATGAGCTGAGCTACCAGACCAATGCCACCTATATCAGCAGCCAGCTGACGGGTGAGGGCGGCGGCATTGAAATTGACGGCTTCGGCACGGCGATCATGACCGAGAGCTGCTGGGTCAACAGTAATCGCAACCCGGGCATGAGCCGCGCACAAATTGAGGCCGAGCTGAAGGCTAATTTGGGCCTGCGCAAGATCATCTGGTTGCCGGGCATCAAGGGCAAGGACATCACCGACGCTCACGTCGACTTTTACGCCCGCTTCGCTTCCAAAGGCGTGGTGATCGCTAACCTCGACAACGACCCCAAGTCGTATGATTACGCCGTTACGCGAACCCATTTAGAGATTCTCAAGAACGCCACCGATGCCGATGGCAACAAGCTGCAAGTATTCACTCTGCCGCCACCGCTGACCAAGCGCAGCAACGTCTATACCCAGAACAACCCGGACTTCGCTCCCGGCTATATCAACTACCTGCCGATCAATGGTGCGGTGATAGTGCCGCAGTTTGGCGACACCGCCGCCGACAAATTCGCCAAAGATTTGCTCACCAAGCTGTATCCGGGCCGCGTGGTGGTGCAGGTGAATATCGACCCAATCGCGGCTGGCGGTGGTGGTATTCACTGTGTGACCAAGAACCTGCCAGCGGTGTAAAAAAGTCGCTCCTGAGGGGCGCTGAGCCCCTCTTTTTAGTGGTGTCGTGGTACTGGGGCGCTGGGTTGGTTCAGTGGTACTCAGCGGTACGCCGGTCAGGGCGTACCGCAGGGCCAGAACGTGCGTTGCTGGTGGAGCGCTAAGCCGGTCAGTGCCAGCCAATTCCAGTCGCGACGCCGCTGTTTTTATTCGCTGTAGTTACGCCCACATACCACACGTTCGTCGCTCCTGTTGGCGCTGAATTGAGTGTTGGCAAGTCGTGATGAGTCCGTTTTCACCCTCAATAATAAGGAATACCCATGCACATTAAGACCTCTAGCGCTTTGGCGCTGGCTATCTCGCTGGCCAGCCTGCAGATGGCTTACGCCGCTACTGATGACGTGGCTGTCGAGCAATTGGCCAAAGGCCTGGGAGACTCCACTCAAGGTCAGTCGAAAGGTTTTATTGAAGACAGCACCTTGAGCGTGCTGAATCGCAACGTGGCGATTAATCGCAACTTCAAAAATAACAATAACGCCGCCGCGAATGCCGAGAATGGTGTTAACGATGGCGTTAACACCAATCAGGGTTCCATCAATGAGTGGGGCCAAGCGGCCATGCTGACCTTCACCTCGGGCTTTACCCAGGGCACTGTCGGCTTTGGTGTGGATGCCTTTGCCAATGGCGCGGTGCGTCTGACGGGCGGCGCGGGTACCGGTGGCACGGGTGGGGTAGGCGGGGTTAACGTATTTCCGGGCAGCAATAATTGCGATGACCTAACCGGCAGCTGTCAGGGTGAAGACAGCTATGGCCTGGCCGGTGGCGCGGTCAAACTGCGGGTTTCCGAGACCGAACTGAAGGTCGGTAACCTGCAGCCGAGCAGTCCGGTGTTTGGCTACAGTGATCTGTACCTGATGCCACAACATTTCACCGGTGGTCTGCTGACCAGTAATGAGATCGAAGGCTTGGCCCTGCAAGGCGGTCACTTCACCTCGGGTAACGCGGAAAACAGCACCAACCAAGATGGCAATTTGGGCACCACCTACGGCCAGACGGCGTTCAATCGCGCCGACTTTATCGGTGGCGATTACAGCTTCACTGACACCTTGCTGGGTGGCGTACATGCCTCCAACTATGAAGATGTGTGGAAGCAGTACTACCTGACCCTCAGCCATAGTTTGGCGCTGGGCGAAGAAACTGCATTGAATAGCTCTGCCAACTACTACAAAACCGATGACAGCGGTGATGCCAAAGCCGGCAAGATCAACACCGATGCCTACAGCATGTCGCTGGCGTTGGTCGCCGGCGCACACACCTTCACCTTGGCTCACCAGCGTGTTAACGGCAACACGCCGTTCGACTATCTCGGGGTGGAAACCGGCGACGGCAAGTTCAACCCGGCCGGCTCCATTTGGCTGGCCAACTCCTCGCAGTTCGCCGACTTTAACGCCCCCGGTGAAAAGTCTTACAAGCTGCAATATGACCTCGACGCCAGCAGCTTCGGGGTGCCGGGTTTGAGCTTTATGGCCCGCTACGTCAAAGGTACGGGTGCCGACGGCACCCATGCCGATGCCAACGGCGCTTATGCCCTCTATAACAGCCTGGAAGATGGCCAAGAGTGGGAAGCGGGATATTCAAGTGGCTTACGTGCTGCAAGACGGCCCAGCTAAAGACCTGTCCTTTACCCTGCGCCAAGCCACCTATCGCGGTAATGGCGAGATCAACGCCACTAACTCCGGTACTGACAACGATGAGATTCGTTTCATCACCTCCTACCCGCTGGATATTTTGTAAGCGCCATTGGCCGGCTCACGCCTTCAGGGGTGGGCCGCTCGCCCGGCCTTAGCGTTGTGAGTCAGCACATGAAAGTTACCGTTTGTCAGTGGGACAGTCGCCCCGAGATGTTCGCGGCGCAATTGCAGGCGTTGACCGCGCATTGCAGCGCTACCGGCAGCGAGTTACTGGTGCTGCCGGAAATGCCCTTCGATGACTGGCTGGCGGCGAGCAATGCCGTCGATAGCCAGCGTTGGGCACTGTCGATTCAACGCCACCTAGAATCTTTAATACGCTTGTCTGACTTAACCTCGGCCAGCGTTTTTGCCTCTCGGCCAGTCCTTGATGCAGCCGGCATCGCTCGTAATAGAGCCTTTTACTGCAATGCAGTGGACGGTTTGGTGGATGCCCATGATAAAGCTCATCTACCCAATGAAGACGGCTATTGGGAGGCGCAGTGGTATCAGTCTGGGGCGTCAGAACTCAATGTGGTGCAGGCGGGTGCTTGTCGCGTGGGCCTGCTGATTTGCTCCGAACTGTGGTTTCTTGAACATGCCCGTCGCTACGGCCAGCAGCGGGCGCAGCTGTTGTGTGTGTCACGCGCTACGCCAAGCCTAGGTGATGACGTGTGGCTGGCGGCCGGGCAGACCGCCGCCGTAGTCGCTGGGGCGTATTGCCTGTCGTCCAATCAATATCGCCCCGAGGGCGTGCTGCCAAGCATGGCCGGCAACGGCTGGGTGATTGATCCAGACGGCACGCTACTAGCCACCACCACGGCCGGTGAGCCATTCGTTACCGTCGAGATTGATCTTGAATATGCCGATGCCGCCAAGCTCAGCTACCCGCGTTACCTGACCTAAGTACAGCCTCCATCACTCAGAGTTGCAGAGAAATACCATGAAGAAGTTGCTATGCGTGGCCCTCAACAGTGCCATGATTTTCACCGTCCAGGCCTATGACCAGATTCCGGCTGCGCAGGGCTTCGCAGGCTCCTTGACCCTTGCCGTCGACAGCTCCTCGAGCAAAAGTAATACCAGTGGAGATAAGTTCATCGACTCGCTGAACAGCTCGGCTAAGAGCGACAGTGGCACTGAGCTTGCTCCTGGCTTCGAGCTGTCTTACACCTTTACCGGCACGCGCACCCAGTTGTTCGCTGGCACTGAGCACGGTGACCGGGGCGACCTAGGTGCTGGTATTCGTCAGGCTGTGGGTAGCTTGGGCAATCTGCGCGCCAGCTTGCTGCTGCCCGCCGGCGAAGAAGTGTGGCAAGACCCTTACGCGGTTGGGGTTGAACGCGACGACACTAAGACCAGCGGCACCGGCATGATTCTCGGCTGGGAGCATATCTTCGAGTCAGACTTCGATATCACCTATAGCCAGCACTCCATCGAGTTGGACGACGAGCGCAGCGGCACCGCGCTCGGGCTGACTCCGGCGCAACGGGCGCTGCTCAGCCGTGAAGGTGACGAGAAGACGCTGGCGGTCAGCTATCACTGGGTGCCATCCGACGACCACTTGATCATTCCAACCCTGAGCCATGTCAATCAAGACCTAGATGGCGGGGCCATGGCGATGGACGGCATGCAGTTCAATCTGGACTACACCTACCTAGGCCTGCAGGACTGGGAACTCGGCGCCAACCTGATGCGCTCGACGCTAAAGAGTGACGACGTCAATCCGATTTTCGGTCAGAAGCAAGATCTCGATAGCTACGCCTTGGGCCTAGAAGCCACCTACCTACGGCCATTTAATTTGCCGGACTGGGAGCTGAGCGCAGGGCTGCACTACAGCAAAGAAAACAGCAACATCAAGTTCTATGAGGGCGAAAGCACAGGCATGGATGTAGCCCTGACCTACACTTTCTAAGGTTTTTAGAGTTATCCGTTAACGGCTGCACGCTGGTGCTGAAGGGCCTGTAGCCGTTATGGGGTGACAATGAATTATCGCCGTCACGTTCACCCCGGCCGCAAAAGTACGTTTAACCACTAACGCAGGCATGACTTCTCATTGGCGCGCGGTACTGCACTGAGCCATCGCCAAGGAAGATTTAGTTCGTCACTAAAGAACCGAGGCCAAGTCGGTCTGCCGCGACTCTCAAGAGGATATTTTTATGCGCGTTCCCCCATCTATTAGTGGCTTGTTGCTGTTGGCCAGCGCCGTCGCCGTGGCTGCCGAACCCAGCACCACGCTGTTGCATAACGGCAAAATCTACACAGTGAATGCCCAACAACCGTGGGCCAGCGCCATGGTTATCGATGAGGATGGCAGCATTGTCGCCATCGGAGATGACGATGATGTGGCTGAGTACGTTGATGATGAAACCGAGAAAGTCGATCTCGAAGGTCGCTTGGTATTGCCCGGCTTTCAAGACACTCACGCCCATGTGCTGGACGCTTCATCCGAGGCCCAGGGCGGTTGCGAGCTAACCCCGCAGGATGATGTGCCGCAATGGCTCAAAGCCCTTAAAAGCTGCAACAGCGAGGCGCAAGACGAGTGGCTGCTGGGTTCCGGCTTTGGTTTGCGTACCTTACTGGAGGCCAAGCAAACTCCGCGCGAACTGCTCGATGGCATCATCAGTGATCGTCCGGTAGCGATCATGGAGGAGACTTCGCACTCTTACTGGCTTAATTCCAAGGCGCTGGAATTGTCCGGTATCGATACCGATACGCCGAACCCCGCGGGCGGCATTATCTTGCGTGATAACAGCGGCGAGGCGACTGGTTTGGTACTGGATAACGCTGGTGATCTGGCGTTGGACAAAGCCTTGCCGCCGTCCAAGGCGCTTGAAGAAATCTATTACCAAGCGGTATTGGCCGGGCAAGATGAACTGGCCAAAAATGGCATCACCTCAGTGGCCGATGCGCGGGTATTTTGGCGCCGTGGGCATTATGAAGCATGGGAGAAGGCCGCGAAGAAGGATGAACTCAAGGCCCGCACCGTGCTGGATCTGTGGGCCTATCCGACGCTGGATGATGATGAGCAACTGGCTGAACTTAAGGGCATGTATGACCCGGGCAACGATGACAGCTTACTGCGCGTTACCCAGATTAAGTTCTACGTCGACGGCATCATCCACAACACCACTGCACGCTTGCAAAAACCCTACGATGAAAGCTTGCCGGGTGTCGACCCCAAGGGCCTGTACTACTTTAGCCCTGAGCGTCTTGAACGCTACAGTCGTGAATTGGCCAAGGCCGGTTTCGATATGCACATTCATGCCATTGGCGATCAAGCGGTCAGCGATGCCCTGGATGCCATCGAAGCCACTGACGGTCAGGGCCGGCATCGCATTACCCACGTCGAACTGGTGGATAACGATGATATCCCGCGCTTCAAACAGCTGAATGTAATTGCCGATTTCCAACCGAGCCCGTACTTCACTCCGTCGTTTCTGAAAGACAACGAGCCGGCCATCGGCAAGCGCGCCTATCAAATGCTGCCCATACGCGCGCTCTACGACAGCGGCGCACGGGTGACCTTAAGCTCGGACTGGGACGTAAACCCCTTGTCGCCCTTGGGCATCATGCAAAACGCCCTGAGCCTGGGAGAGCGCAGCCTGCCGAACCTTGAGGCTGCCGTTAAAGCCTACACCCTGGATGCGGCGTACACCCTGCGCCAAGAGAAAGACACCGGCTCGCTGCAAGTGGGCAAGCAGGCCGACTTGGTGGTGCTCGATCAAAATATCTTCGAGTTACCGGTTAAACAAATCGGCAAAACCAAGGTGCTCTGGACCCTGCTCGGGGGCGAAGAGACCTATCGAGATAAATCTTTTTAACCTCAGAGGCGTGCGTCACTGTGGCAAAATCGGCTGACTCAGTGCTGCGCTGAGCTTATTCAGCCGATGGTTGGTCAACGCTGGATGCCGCTGGCAGCGGGGGCCTGGTGCCAGTTGCTGCGGCCGAGTCGTTTGGCGGCGTACATGGCCAAGTCGGCGGCCTTGACCAACTCGGCCACGCTGTCGCCGTGCGCTGGGGCCCAGGCCAGGCCAATACTGGCGCTGCAGTCGAGTCTGGTCTGCTCATGCATAAATGGCTGGTTCAGGGCCTGCAGAACTTTTTCGGTAATTCGTTCGGCGTCTTCCTGTGCATGCAGGCTGTTGAGGATGATGGTGAACTCATCACCGCCTAAGCGTGCCACTAGATCTTCGGCGCGCACTTGCTCGCGCAGGCGTTGCGCCACTTGGCACAGCAGCCAATCGCCCACAGCGTGACCGTAGGTGTCGTTAATCGGTTTGAATCTATCCAAGTCAATAAACAGCAAACCGAGCAGGGGGCCGCTGCTGTGTACATTTTTGAGGCGCCGCATCAGTTCGATTTCGAACAGTGAACGGTTGGCTAGGCCGGTTAGGGGGTCCTTCTCGGCCCGTAGCCGCAGGTCATGCTCACGCAGATTTTGAAAGTGGGTGCGCAATGAGCGCTCAATTAACTGGGTGGCGGCAATCAAGAAATTCAGCTCTTCGCTGGCGCTCAGTGCCTCGCTGTTGTGCGCTTCGACGCACACGGCGCCGAGGTGTGAGTCGACATGAAAAGGCAGAATTAGACCGTGATGCTGCGGGCTTTGAAACTGGCAGGTGAGCAAGCTAGGCAGGCCGGCGCTGCGTTCGGTAAGGGCTTGCTTGAGTTGTTCGGGGCACATGCCAATGGGGCTAACGCTTGAACTGCGCAAACAGTCAAAGCTCTGTCCGTCTTCGCTTGAGAGCCACAGGCTCCACGCATCCATTGAGGTGCCGGCGGTTAACGAGCCGGCCATAACGCGAAATAATGCAGCGGTATCGCCATGGGCGACGGCGTCGTCGGTGGCGATCTGCACCAGCAGGGCATTCAATTCGCGCTGCCGCTCACCGGCGCTGCGCCGCTGCTCGAAGTGTTGTTCGAGTTGGTCGAGCATGGCGTTGACCGAACGGGCCACTTGCGCGATTTCATCGCTGCCGTG
Source organism: Pseudomonadaceae bacterium (assembly GCA_019745275.1). Taxonomy (GTDB): domain Bacteria; phylum Pseudomonadota; class Gammaproteobacteria; order Pseudomonadales; family Pseudomonadaceae; genus Aquipseudomonas. Next base: position 47,277 of record JAIETJ010000029.1, read on the forward strand.
CACGGGCAGACGTTGCCGGTTACCACCCTGTGCGCCTATGCCAATAAGTCCTCGGCTCAGCTGTGATAGGCGCTTTAGGGCCACCGCGTGGAGCGCGGCAAAGGTCGCGCCGCCAAACAGTAGTAGGGCGATAAGGGTGAAGCCAAGCAGTGTGCGGGCGGTGGCTAGGCCTTCGCGGTAAGTATCGCGCGGCATGCTGACGTGCATCAGCAGGGCGGGGCTACCGTTGAGGTCGTTGAGCAGCGAGTAGGACGATGCTGTGTATTCGTCATCGCTGCGTAACCACAGTGCTTGATGGCTCAGGGCTGTGAGCACCTGGGGTTCGATGGTTTCGCTGCCGGGGCCTTGTAAGGCGCTAAATTGCAGGTTCAGTTTGATTTGTTTGCCTAAGCCGTGGACGGCGTCTTGGTCGACGTCCCTGAAGATCACCAGCGTGCCTACAGACGCATGCACAGCGTTGCTGTCGGTGATCGGGCTGCTGACTAACATTAGTGTGCGCCCTTGAATGGTCAGAATGCCTTGCTGGCGAGCATCGGCAGGCTGACTGGCGAGATTAGCCGCGATACCCTGCCGCAGTGCGCTAGAGGTTTTAATGGGCTTGTGGCTGGTGCTATCAAGACTGAGTTGGGCCTGCAGTTGTTGCTGCTGGTCAAAGAGCAATATGCCGTCAAGATGCAGATTAATGAGCGTTTCTGGGGTTAAGTTAGCGGCGATAAACGCTGAGTTGTGGTCCTGCATATAACGGTAAGTGTCGTCCCAGGCGCTGTAGTCGCGGCCTAAGCGGCTAAGGTTGTCGAGTTCGGCGTTAATGGCCTCGAGCAGTCGCTGATGATTTTGCTGCTGCTGGGCTTGTTCTAGGGCGACGAAGCGGTTGAGTACCTGGCTGTATATAGCCCACGCGAGTACCGCGCTAAGGATCAGCATCGGCAGAACTAAAACCAGTGCAATTTTACTGTTCAGACGCACGTTACTGCGGCCTCCGTTGAGCTGCGTTAAGGGGCGCGGGTGCTTATCAGAGCATAGACGGTTGCGCTGTGATTGCCGTCGGCGCTGAGCATCTGAGCGCCTAGGTTTGTATTCGGGCAGGGCGGTGCACCATCTGCGGGCGCAATGCCATGTTTTGGCGCACGTAAAGTGCTCTCCAAACGCACCTAACCCTCAGGCAGCGGCCAAGCAATCCTCGCCGAGGCGCTAAAATGGTCCATGGTCAAGGTGTCTGTGGCGCTTTGCTGGTGCTCGGCGGGCAGGGTTTGCGTGGCTTTGGACGAAACGGCGCGATTTTTGCTGATAGGGGGTTAGCCCTGCGTCCGCTGCGTATTGATCGCGCTGGCGCACAACCTCTTAACGCTGCCCAGACAGCGATCAGTAGGACACAGCATGATCTTTGGCCGCAAACACCGTAAGCCGATTGCCATCCCCGCGAAAACCGTTAAAGAGTGGAAATACACCACCTGCAATTACTGCTCGACTGGCTGCGCCATCGAGTTGGGTCTGGGCGAGGACGGTCGTATCGTCACCAGTCGCGGGCATGCCGGCGCCGACGTTAATCGCGGCAAGCTGTGCATTAAAGGTCTGCTCGAACACGAACTGTTTGAATCGCCGGGACGCGGCACAGTGCCGCTTGCGCGTGACAAGGCCCATCTGCCGTTCCAGCCGACCAACTGGGACAGTGCACTGGATACCACTGCGGCCAAGATCAAAGAAATCCAACAGAAATACGGCCGCGATGCCTTCGCGGTGGTGTCCACCGGCCAGCTGCTCACCGAGGAGTTTTACACCCTCGGTAAATTGGTGCGTGGGCAGATCGGCACCAATAACTACGACGGAAACACCACCCTGTGCATGGCCTCGGCGGTGTCCGGCTATAAGCGCTCGTTTGGCTCGGATGGCCCGCCGGGTTGCTACGACGACTTCGAACACACCCATTGTTTGATGGCGTTTGGCTCGAATTTGCCCGAGCAACACCCGATCATCTACTGGCGCTTAAAAGAGGCGCTGGAGAAACGCAGCTTCCCGCTGATAGTGGTCGATCCACGGGTGACCATGCTGGCGCAGTTCGCCGACATTCACTTGCCGATTACCCCGGGCACCGACTGCGTGCTGATCAACGCGATGATGTACGTGATCTTCGATGAAGGCTTGCAAGACGATGCCTACATCGCCGCGCACACCAACGGCATCGACGAGCTGCGCGCGCTGGTAGCCGACTACAACCCGAAGACCGCGCAACACGTGTGCGGCATCGACGAAGACCGCATCCGTACCGTGGCGCGTATCTACGCCAGGGCACCGACGGCCATGAGCATCTGGACCATGGGCATCAACCAGTCGACCCATGGCTCCGATGGCGTAGTCAATATCAACAACCTCAATCTGGTCACCGGCAATATCGGTATTCCCGGCGGCACCAGTTTGTCGATCACCGGCCAGTGCAACGCCATGGGCACCCGCGAGTGGTCGTCCTGCTCGGGCCTGCCCGGTTACCGCGCGCTGGAAAAAGAAAAAGACCGCAACACAGTCGCGGATTTTTGGGGCATCGATCCCAGCTTCTTCCCGGCCAAGCGCGGCCTAGCGCAGACCGACATCTTCCCGGCCATCGAGACCGGCGAAATCAAGGGCATGTGGCTGGTGGCGACCAATCCCATGACCTCGATGGCCAACCAACCACGGATTCGCAAGGCCATGGAGAAGCTGGAATTTCTGGTGGTGCAGGACGTCTATTCGGACGTGGAAACCACCCAGTACGCCCATGTGTATTTCCCCGCCGCCGTGTGGGCCGAGAAGGAAGGCTGCCACACCAACACCGAGCGCCGGGTCAACCTGACCCGCAACGTGTTGCCGCCTTTCGCCGACTCAAAACCGGATTTCTGGATCTTCAACCAGATGGCCAAGCGCTTCAGCGAACGCAATAAAATCCACTTCCCCGAGACCGCCGAAGGCGCGTTCGAGGAGATGCGCGAGTTGTCCAAGGGCAAGGGCCGCACCCTGGATATTTCCGGCATGAGCTACGACCGCATCGAGGCCGCGCGCGGTATCCAATGGCCGTACAGCGAGGCGCAAGCGCAACTGGACGAGGCCGCCATCGGCCCGGTGCTGAGCTTTGATATGCAGCGCCGCCAGGACTTTATCGGTGCGCGGCGCTTGTACACCGATGGACATTTCCAGACCGACGATGGCCGCGCCAAGCTGATTCCGGTGCGCTTCTTCAACAACAACGAATGCCCAGACACTGAGTACCCGTTCTGGCTCAACTCCGGGCGGGTGGTCGAGCATTTCCACACCCGTACCCGCACCGGCAAAATCGGCAACTGCAACAAGTTCAGCCCCACGCCTTATATGGAGATGAACCCGGACGCCGCGCAAGAGCTGGGCATCGAACACCAAAGCTATGTGCGCTTGGTTAGCCGGCGCGGCGATGCGGTGGTGATGGTGCAGCTGACCCAGCGGGTCGGTCGCGACATGTTGTTCGTGCCGTTCCACTTTCACGATTGCGTTAACCGCCTGACCTTGGGCCTGCTCGACCCGCATTCACGCCAGCCGGCGTTTAAGCAAAATGCGGTGCGTGTGGAGTTGATTGACCAGCAAGAAGCAGCGCGTTTAAACCTCGAACGCCGTGCGTTCTGATCGGCCGGGAGCCAGATTATGTTGACTAAAGATTCCGAGAACACCCCAGCCGGCGGTTGCAACGAGCAGTGGCACAGCCCGATTCAGTTCGTGCCGGCCGCCGCCAGCAGCGACGCGAGCATCTGGGAAGTGCGCACCGAGGAGCAGCCCTATGCTTTTCTCAGTGACAAAGAAGTGGCCGACAGCAACCGCTACGGGCAGAAGATCGATCTGCTGGACTTGACCGAGCACAAGCTGCCGCTCGGTCGTTCGCTGTTTATCAACGAGAACCCGGCGGTCGGCAGCAACCCTAATCGCAACAAGCAGCATGGCTTCTTCTTCACCGCCGACAACTGCATCGGTTGCCACGCCTGCGAGGCGGCCTGCAGCGAGAAAAACAACAACCCGGCGCACCTGGCGTTCCGCTCCGTGGGTTATGTCGAGGGCGGCAGCTACCCCGACTACAAACGCATGAACATCTCCATGGCCTGCAACCATTGCGATGACCCGGTGTGCCTGAAAGGCTGCCCGACCCGCGCCTACACCAAACACGTCGAATACGGCGCGGTGTTGCAAGACCCGGAAACCTGCTTCGGCTGCGGCTACTGCACCTGGGTTTGCCCGTACAACGCGCCGCAGTTGGACCCGGTCAAAGGTCAGGTATCCAAGTGCAATATGTGTGTCGATCGCTTGGAAGTGGGCCTCAAACCGGCCTGCGTGTCGGCTTGCGTCGGCAATGCGCTGGACTTTGGCGTGATCGAAAACATCCCGGCCAACCGCGAGCAGGCGCGGGTAGAAATCCCCGGCTTCCCGTCGCCGGAAATTACCCAGCCGAACATTCGCTTCCAGCAAATCAAACAGCTGCCGGACGAGATGACCCGCACCGACTCCATGCCGGTCAAGTATCACAAGGACGCCAAGGGCCGTTATCGCCCGGCCATCGACCAGAAGCAGGGCAAAGCCAAACACTGGAACTTGGCCCGCTTAAGCTCGAAAGAAAACCCGCTGGTTCTGTTCACTCTGGCCACTCAAGCGGCGGCTGGCGCTTTCGCCTTGGCGTTCCTCGGTGCGCAATTGGGCTTGGGCGAGTTCCTGCGCTTTAGCCAATCACTGCTGTATGTGCCGCTGGCCGGTCTGTGCTTTTTGATGGTGGCGTTCGGCTTGTTTATGTCGACCATGCACCTGGGCAAACCTAAGCGTTTCTACCGTGGCTTTAACAACCTGCGGCACTCACCGGTCTCCCGGGAGGGCTTGGGCATCGCGATCTTTATGGCGACCCTAGGCCTGCATATCCTGTTCAGCTTGCCGGCCAATGGTCTGGTGCAAACACTGTTTAGCGCGCTGTTTGGCACTGAGATCGCAAGCTTGATTGCGCCTGCCACCAGCGCCAGCTTGGCCACGGTGTTTGGTGCGCTGGCGGTGCCGTCCAGCCTGATCGGTCTGTACTACATGAACCGTTGCTACCGGATTAAAGCGCGGCCGTTCTGGAATCACTGGCAGGTCGGCACGGCATTCTTCGGCAGCATGTTCTCGCTCGGCGCGCTGGTTAGCGCACTGGTGATGATCCCAACGCTGGCCTTGCTGGGTGAAAGCTATCAAGTGGCCCTGCAAGTCAGCGCCGTGGTGCTGACCCTCGGTTTAGCCGCCGAGGCCATCGGCCACTGGGCGCATGCCAAGGCCATGGGCAGCGTAGAGAACGAGGGCGGGGCGTCGTACTACATCCAGAGCACCACCTTCGGCAAAACCTTTATCCTGCGCAATGTGCTGTTGGGCCTGAACCTGCTGCTGGCCTCGGGCTTGCTGGCCAGCTTGTGGCTGCTGGATAACGCCGGGCTGTTTAGCCTGCTCGGCTGGGCGCTGGTCGGTAGCGTGCTGGTGCTGACCAGTCTGGTTAGCCGCGCACTCTTCTATGTGCTGGTAATCCCGACCACCATGCCCGGCGCGTTCTTCTGGAAGAACAAAGGCTTCGAGCAGCACGCCCGCGACATCGGCTTGGCCAATATGCCGCAAGTCGGCGTGGCGCAGTTGCGGCATTGATTGAGACCCGCGCGGCGGTAGTGATTTTGTAGGAGGGGCTTTAGCCGCGACCCTGTTGTGGCCATCGCGGCTAAAGCCCCTCCTACGGATTCTGCGCCACGCATAAATCGGCGCAGGGCAGGGCGCCGGTGAACCGTTGCCGGGTACATATTCTGGAATTTGACCATGCAGTTACAAGATTTACTGGGTAAAACCTGTGTCATCGGCCTGAGTTACTTCGGCCTAGAGGGTGAGCTGCTCAAGCAAAGCCAATGCTGCGGTACGGTCATTTTGGTCGATAAGGAGCAGGGCATCTCGGTGCAGTTGCAACACCGCGATCCGACGGTGACGCAGCCGATCTTTATCCTCCCGCCCAATTTGGACGCTTGGTTTCGCGCCGCCCCCGGCCATTACCGACATGCCGAAACCGGCATGGACATGCTCAATCCAGAATTTCTGGTGACCTGGGACATCCACCGCACCCAAGGCAACGCCGCCGAAGGTCAGCATGAATGGTGGGAGTGGCTGCCCAACACCGCTGCGCCGCAGGTTGGCAGCGGCGAGTAGGTCGCGCAGGCGGACGTAGGGCGGACTCAGGAGCGAAGCGAACAGTCCGCCATCGGTAGCGAATTCTCGGCCAATGTGCGGCGAAAACCGCTGCCATCGGTTACCGCGTATTGGTGTACTGCTTGCGGCGAGTACACCCTACGTCGGATGTTCACCATACGTCTGTTGGGCGTGCGGCTTACGCGTTGCATTAATGGCGTGCCGGTTTAGCTCGTCTACCCTTGCCCTACACCTACCGCGTCATGGATGACTGCGCATGTCGGACTACCGGCGTATCTGGTGCCCGGGCGGCACCTATTTCTTTACCCATACCTTGCTGCGGCGGCATGACAACGACCTGCTCATCCGTCATGTCGAGTTATTGCGCGAGGCGGTACGCATCGTGCGGCGCAGTCATCCCTTTGCGATTCATGCCTGGGTGGTGCTGCCTGAACATCTGCATTGTGTGATCGAACTGCCGCCCGGCGATTGCGATTACGCCACCCGTTGGCGGCTGATCAAGTTAATTTTCTCCCGTAGTTTGCCGGTTGCTGAACCGCGCTCGTGGCTGCAACAACTGCGGCGCGAGCGCGGCATCTGGCAGCGACGCTATTGGGAACATCAAATTCGCGATGCCGAGGATCTGCGTCGGCACCTCGACTATGTGCACATCAACCCGCTTAAACATGGCTTGGTTGAGCGGGTCGGCGATTGGCCATATTCGACTTTTCACCGGCAGGTGGCACAAGGGCGGTATCCGGTCGATTGGGCGGGTGGGGTAGATGATGTCGAGATGCCTTTTGATGAGTAAGCGATGAACCTAGGGTGTGCTCGTGTTGTAGGGTGTACTCGCCGCAGGCAGTACGCCAAGTGACGGTGTAATTGGTGGGCTGTTAGCTTCACTCAACGGCGGGCTGTTAGCTTCGTTCATTGGTGGACTGTTCGCTTCGCTCCTGAGTCCACCCTACGTCCACCCAGCGTCCACCCTGCGTCAATGTCGAATCAAGGCTTCTGTGCGCCGGCTCAAGGCTAAATCTGCGACAATCGCGGCCCTGATAAATTTGCCCGCGATGACCTGATGACCGATACCGCTGCCGT
>JAIETJ010000086.1 GCA_019745275.1 Pseudomonadaceae bacterium
TGTGACCGACCATCTGCAGCGCCTGAAACGGCACCATCACTTCATAATCTTCAACGTAGTCGCCAACCAACATCAAAATCTTCTTCGCCGCCATGCTCGCTCTCCCGTGGATGAATGCTGTGAGCAAAGTATCCAGCAGACACAAGCGGGCCGGGTAATAGCCGGGTACTACAGAAAAAAATGCGCAGCGCGGCGCACAGCAGGCAACCCAAAACGAAAAACCCCCGTAACTTTTCAGTTACGGGGGTTTCTAATTAGTGGCGGAGAGATAGGGATTTGAACCCTAGGTACTGTCGCCAGTACAACGGATTTCGAATCCGTCCCGTTCGGCCACTCCGGCATCTCTCCAGCGGCGCGCATCATAACAGCTCTAATCCTGAAGGCGAAGCCCGTAAGTGGATTTTCTTCTGTTATCAATTGCTTGGCGAACCTCGCAGGCATTAGCCGGCAAGCCAGTCGACAGGTTTAAACGCCTCAGGGCAGCCGAACCTGCCCTGAGTGTTTTGTTACTGCAGCGTTTAACCGATTAATCGGGTCAGCGCTTCGCGGTATTTGTCGGCGGTTTTTTGCGCGACGTCGGCAGGCACGGCTGGCGCTGGCGGCTCTTTGTTCCAGCCAGTAGTTTCCAGCCAGTCGCGCACGAACTGTTTGTCGAAGCTCGGTGGATTGCTGCCTTCGGCATAACTGTCGGCGGGCCAGAAGCGGCTGGAGTCCGGCGTTAGGGCTTCGTCCATCAGGGTCAGGGTGCCGTGCTCATCTAAGCCAAACTCAAACTTGGTGTCAGCGATAATGATGCCACGGGTGGCGGCGTACTCAACCGCGGCGCTGTACAGGGCAATCGAGGTGTCACGCACCTTGGCTGCCAGTTCGCTACCAATAATGGCTTCGCACTGGGCAAACGAGATATTTTCGTCGTGATCGCCAACGGCCGCCTTGGTCGAGGGGGTGAAAATTGGCTGCGGCAACTTGGCCGCTTCTTTCAAACCCGCGGGCAATTGAATACCGCAAACGGTGCCGCTCTTCTGGTATTCCTTCCAGCCAGAACCGACGATATAGCCGCGCACAATGGCCTCAACGGCCACCGGCTGCAGGCGCTTGGCGACTACGGCGCGACCTTCAACCAAGGGTAATTCGGCGGCGCTGACCACATCTTCAACGGCGTCACCGGTGAAGTGGTTGGGTACCAGATCCGCCAACTTAGCGAACCAAAAATTCGAGATAGCGGTAAGAATTTTGCCCTTATCCGGAATCGGCTCATTAAGAATCACGTCGAAAGCCGAGAGCCGATCGGTGGCGACCATCAGCATACGTTGCGCGTCGATCTCGTAGAGATCACGCACTTTGCCAGAGTAGATTTTCTTCAAACTTAACGAGGTTGGGCTGGTCATGGGTCAATTTCCACTGCTATCTAACGAAACAGGCGAAACCCGAGGGGTTTCGCCTATTGCTGACTGACTCGATACTGTCTGTAGGGTGGATGACGCTTTACCCATCTACCATGGCTCGGTGGCGATGGTGAATGAAACGTGGGTCATCCCCCTACGCTTAACCGAGGTTTTCTTGAATGCGGCTGAGAACGCTGCGAGCTATTTCGGCCGGTGCAACGGTATTTGAGTCTTTCTCAACCGAGACTTGCACGCTGTCACCAACTTTGGTTAAGCGCACCTGAAAACGCTCGGCACTTTCTTCAATCTCAGCTGGGTCGACCGCGCCACCGATAAATGGCAGCCAAGAGAAGAAACCCGGCTTTTCATCGGCAGCCGCATTCGGATCAAGGTTGATGTAATACACACCCAAACTACGGTTTAAGTCGTCGATATGAATTTGCGCCAAATCTAACGAACGCCCAACACTCGACCAAGAGCGATCAAGGTCCGCCCCAAGGTTCAAGATCGGATTACCGTTACCGTCGACGATCATGCTAATCCGGCTCGGCGTGTCGAAGCTTTGCCCCGCCAACAACGAGACCGAACCACCCTGCTCAGCACTGTTGGACAAATTCGCCAACATTTCATCCAGCAACGCGGCTTCTAAACCAGGATTACCATTGCTGCTAGGCCATGGCTGATCAACCGTGCTACCAGCGGCGCGCTCAACGCTGACCACAAATATTTCGCTGGTATTACGTTGCACGCCAGGTTCAACACGCACTCGAATGCGGGTTTCGCCACCGGCTTCGGTTAAGGCCACACGACTACTGAGACGACGCGCCAAGGTTGAGGAAATTTGCTCAATCGGCTGCCAAGCAGTGCTGAACTCACCCACTTGCGGGCGCTCATCGACGACTTTAAAGCCGTTATCTTCGAAGAACTGCCGGGCCACCGGCCACACCTCAGCAGGCGGCCGCTGAGCTACGATCCAGCGCGAATCACCGGCTTTTTGCAGGCTAAAATCAGTGCCGGCGGTCAGGTCTTTCAATACTGGCGGACGCGGAACTTCAAACTCAGAATTATCTTGCGCCACTCGCATAGCAGGCACATTGCCCGGTATGGGTAGCAGTGGGTCTAGGCGCTTAGCCGTCACACCGGCAGGAATTTGCAATGGCGCGGTTTCACGCGCATCAAGGTAATCATTGCCACGATCACGAAAGTAGCCGTCATCGCCCCAAAGCCAGCCACAACCACTGGTGCTGGAGATAATCAGAGCTAGTGCGGAAAGTCCGGCCAGTCGCTTCATGCGCAACAATTCCTCAATCAAATGCAAGTTCTCAATTAAACCAATACGCCGGTCTGGCTCAGGGCCAAACGCAGCGGTTCTTGACAGCGCGGGGTCAGCCACGTGAGCGGCAGACGAATGCCGTCCGGCATCATGCCCATCTCATGCAGCGCCCACTTTACCGGAATCGGGTTGGACTCGATAAACAGTGCTTTGTGTAACGGCATCAGACGGTCATTAATCGCCCGCGCCACCTCAGCGTCACCGCGCATAGCCGCCGCGCAGAGCTCACTCATCAAGCGCGGCGCTACGTTAGCCGTCACCGAGATATTGCCCTTGCCGCCCATTAACATCAGCTCAACGGCCGTGGCATCGTCACCGGAATACACCAAGAAGTCCGGGCTGACGCGCGCCAGAATTTCTTTAGCGCGGTCGAGATCACCGGTGGCTTCTTTAATGCCGATGATATTCGGCACTGTCGAGAGACGCACCACGGTATCGGCAAGCATGTCGCAGACCGTACGGCCAGGCACGTTGTAGAGAATTTGCGGGATGTCGACCGACTCAGCGATATGCCGAAAATGCAGGTACAGGCCTTCTTGGGTTGGCTTGTTGTAATACGGAGTGACGAGCAGGCAGGCATCAGCGCCAACTTCTTTGGCGGCGCGGGTCAGTTCAACCGACTCACGGGTGGAATTACCACCGGTGCCGGCAATCACCGGAATGCGCCCATTAACTTGCGCCACTACCCGACGAATGACCTCCGTGTGCTCGTGCACATCCAGAGTCGCCGACTCGCCGGTAGTGCCGACGGCCACGATGGCATTGGTGCCTTCTTGCAGGTGGAAGTCCACCAGTTTGCTCAGGCTGTCCCAGTCTAGGCCGCCCTGCGCATCCATGGGTGTGACCAAAGCCACCATACTGCCCGCAATCATGCCACCGCTCCTGCCGTAAAAAAGAGAGGCGCAATGGTACTGTCGCCACCCTCCTTGCACAAGCAAAGGTCTTGCCTGTCTTGCGCAGCCCATCATTCCAGTAATCAATGCTGCGTATAGCCATGACGCAATCCGGACTGTTGCAAGCATTCCCCTCGCGGCCGCTTTTCGCTAACCTGCAAGCCAATTTGCCGCCAGTGGCAAAATCTTCTCTTGCCTTAGGAATGTTGCATGTCCACCCCACCAGCCCGCGAACAATTTCTTGTTATTAGCGCCCTTGGTACCAACTCAATGGAGTTGACCAACATTCTTAGCCGCGCCAGCCATGAAAACCGTTGTTCGGTGGTCAGTACCCGCCTAAGCAGGCACGGTGAATACAGCGCCTTGGTACTGCAATTAGCCGGCAGCTGGGATGCCCTAGCGCGCTTGGAGACCAGCCTGCCAAGCCTCGCTAAGAAGCATGACTTCATTATTAGCGTGACCCGCAGCGCCGCCCAAGAAATCCGCCCGCAAGCGCTGCCTTATGTGGCCTACGTGAGTTCGGTGTATCGCCCGGACATCCTCAACGAGCTGTGCCAGTTCTTTATCGATCACAAGGTTGAGCTGGAGTCGATGACCTGCGAAACCTACCTGGCGCCACAAACTGGCGGCACCATGCTCAACGCCACCCTGACCGTGACGCTGCCTGCTGGCACCCAGATTAGTTGGTTGCGTGACCAGTTCTTGGATTTCTCCGACGCGCTGAATTTAGACTCACTGATCGAGCCTTGGCGCCCGCAAAATCCATAAGGAGCGACACATGGCCGTTTCACTTGAGCAACCTGTAAGCGACTTTCAGGCCCAAGCCACCAGCGGCCAACAGGTTGCGCTGAGTGCGCTAAAGGGTCAGCAGGTGGTGCTGTACTTCTACCCGAAAGACAGCACCCCAGGCTGCACCACCGAAGGCCAAGGTTTTCGCGACCAATACACACAGTTTCAGGCGGCCAACACCTTAATCTTTGGCATTTCGCGTGACAGCTTAAAGGCCCATGAAAACTTCAAAGCCAAACAGCAGTTCCCCTTCGAACTGATCAGTGATGGCGATGAAGCACTTTGCCAACTGTTTGCTGTGATCAAGCTGAAAAAACTCTACGGCAAAGAGTATCTGGGCATTGAGCGCAGTACCTTTCTGCTCGACACTGCCGGCGTACTGCGCCAAGAGTGGCGCGGCGTTAAAGTGCCGGGGCATGTGGACGCCGTTTTGGCCGCCGCACAAGCGCTACAGCAGGGCTAAACGGCGCAAAACCGCCTACTTCAGGCCTTACGCAGCCAATACCGATATACCCCCTGCTCGGTTTCTTCATGTTCAAGCACATGCCCCGCCAAACGGGCAAAGGCGCGAAAGTCACGCTGTGAACCGGCATCAGTGGCAATTACCTTTAACAACTCACCGCTGGCCAAACTATTTAAGGCCAGCTTGGCCTTAAGCAAGGGCAACGGACAACTCAAACCACTGGCATCTACTTCTAGGGCACAGACGGTTAATCGATCAAACACTTCAGTCATAGCGCTACCTTTTTCTAAGCGCGCAGAATAGCCATACCGCGCAGCTCTGGCCAGCGACCCAAGTACACGGCTACAGTAGCGCCTTTATCGCCAAGAGCCATGTGCATGAACCTTTTGCGCCCCACGCTGTTAACCCTGGCCTGCCTACTTGCCTCGCCCGGGATAGCCAGCGATTTGCCCTCGCTTGGCGACGCCAGCTCTTCAGTGGTATCTCCGCAACAAGAACACCTGCTCGGCCGGGCATGGCTAAGTTTACTGCGCGGCCAAGTGGCGCAAATTGATGATCCACAGATTAAAAACTTCGTTGAAACCAGCGTATACAAACTGGCCGAAACCAGCCAAGTTGAGGATCGGCGCTTAGAGTTTGTGCTTATCAAAAGCCCACAACTCAATGCCTTTGCCGCGCCCGGCGGCATTATTGGGGTCAATGGCGGACTGTTTTTGTACGCACAAACCGAGGCCGAATACGCCTCAGTACTCGCCCACGAATTAGCTCACTTATCGCAACGGCACTTTGCCCGCGGCCAAGAGGCGCAGCAAAAAATGCAACTGCCGATGATGGCGGCACTGCTTGGCGGCATCATCGCCGCCGCCGCTGGCGCTGGCGACGCCGGCATTGCTGCCATCGTTGGCAGCCAAGCGGCAGCCATGCAAGAACGACAACGTTTCTCCCGACAGAACGAGCAAGAAGCTGACCGCATCGGCATTCTTAACTTGGAAAAAGCCGGCTACGACCCGCGCGCCATGCCAAGCATGTTTGAACGTTTGATGCGCCAATACCGCTACGACCGCAAACCTCCTGAGTTTTTGCTCAGCCACCCGGTTAGCGAGTCGCGCATTGCCGACACCCGCAACCGCGCCGAGCAGTATCCAGGCAGCGGGATTAAAGACAGCGAGCGCTATCAACTGATGCGCGTCCGCGTGCAGATGCTCTTTGAGGAAACGCCCGGTCTTGCAGCCAAACGCTACCGCAGCATCCTCGACGAGCATCCAAAGCAAGATGTCGCACGCTACGGCTTAGCCTTGGCACAGCTCAAGGGCGGCATACTTGATGAGGCCCGCGAAACACTTAAACCCTTGCTGGCCAAAGCCCCCAACGAACTGGCCTACAACCTGGTACTTATTGAGTTAGACACCACGGCTAGCCGCTTAAATGACGCGCAAGACCGCGTACAGCGCTTACTCAAACTGTACCCTAACGACTACCCGCTCAATCAGAGTTATGTCGACTTATTGCTTAAGCAAAACCGCCCTGGCGAAGCGGAAAAAGTGCTCGATGCATTGGTTAAAAAACGCCCGAACGACCCGGACATTTGGTATCAGGTGGCAGAAACCCGCGGCTTGTCGAAAAACATCATCGGCCTGCATCAGGCGCGCGCCGAGTACTTTGCGCTAGTCGGCGACTTTGATCAGGCCATCCAGCAACTCGACCTCGCCAAACGCCGCGCCAGCAATAACTTCCAACTGGCCTCACGAATAGATGCCCGACAGAAGATATTTATCGAACAGCAGCAAATGGTTAAAAAGATGCTGCGCTAACTCAGTTGATTTTTGCCCATTAAAAAACCGGCTAATCAGGCTGTGTAAAAACGTAGCGAGCGAAGGTTAGTGCGACGCCCGATCCTTCGGGCCAGCTGCATTTCCCACATCCATGTGGGTCACAAGGCAAAAGCAGGCGCAACGTAGCGAAGCGCAGTAACAGCCGTAGGCTGGCCCGCAGGGCGAGCGAAGCGAGTCAAAAGCGCAGTTTACGGGTTGTAAATGAGCATTTTGAGCCTGTTTTTAACGCCGCATAACCGAGCGCAGTAGTTTTCCCACAGTCTGTAATAGCCGGTTTTTTATTACCTGCTGAACAGTACCGACTAAGCGTTACCCTGCTGCTGCAGACGCGCCGCCTGGGTAAAGTCGAGCATGCGTTTAAGTGGGCGTACGGCGCGTGGAGTCAGCGCAGGATCAACCAGGATCTCGTTACTACCCTCGCGCAGACACTGCAGGGTGCGCTCTAGGGTATTCATGGCCATCCACGGGCAATTTGCGCAACTGCGGCACGCAGCGCCATTCCCAGCCGTAGGTGCGGCGATAAACACCTTGTCCGGACACAGCTGCTGCATCTTGTAGAAGATGCCGCGATCGGTGGCGACGATAAAAGTTTTATTCGGCAGGGTTTGCGCGGCCTTGATCAATTGGCTGGTCGAACCCACCGCATCAGCCAGATCAATCACCGCTGCGGGCGACTCAGGATGCACCAACACCGCCGCATCCGGGTACAGCGCCTGCATGTCTTGCAACTGGCGCGCCTTGAACTCCTCGTGAACGATACAGGCACCGTCCCACAACAGCATATCGGCCCCGGTTTGCTTTTGAATGTAAGCACCGAGGTGCTTGTCCGGGGCCCAGATAATTTTCTCGCCGTTATCCATCAGGCTTTCGACAATTTCCAGCGCGCAGCTAGAGGTCACGACCCAATCGGCACGGGCTTTAACGGCGGCCGAGGTATTGGCATACACCACCACAGTGCGCTCCGGGTGCTGATCACAAAAGGCCGCGAACTCATCAACCGGGCAGCCGAGGTCGAGCGAACAGGTCGCCTCAAGCGTCGGCATCAGGATGCGTTTTTCTGGGTTAAGAATCTTGGCGGTCTCGCCCATAAACTTAACGCCCGCCACCAGCACCGTTTGCGCTGAACTTTGACTGCCGAAACGGGCCATTTCTAACGAGTCGGACACGCAACCGCCGGTTTCTTCGGCCAGCGCCTGAATCACCGGATCGCAATAATAATGCGCCACTAACACGGCATTCTGCGCCGTCAATTCAGCCGCAATAGCTGCGCGATAATGCGCTTGCTCGGCATCAGTCAACGGTTTGGGTTGCTGTGCATCGAGATGTGCCTGCACAAGCAGACGTTCGGCAATCTGAGACATGCGGTAAGACCTGTTAGCGTGGGGCGCGAGCGACGAGTATATCAGTGGCGCGCAGCGTAACCGAAGCGACTCAACACACCGCGCTCGCCAAGCAGCTAAGCCAGAGCACTCGAGTAACCACTCGCATTAACAGAGCAGCCGGCAACATTTACTGTCGCCCATAAAAGAAAAAGGCGCCCTAGGGCGCCTTGAACTTTATATGGTCGGGGTAAGGGGATTCGAACTCCTGACATCCTGCTCCCAAAGCAGGCGCGCTACCGGACTGCGCTATACCCCGGTATATGCAACGGCTTGGCGTGTAACTCATCGCTAAACCATTACATGTTGAAAATGATGGTGGGTCGTGTGGGATTCGAACCTACGACCAATTGGTTAAAAGCCAACTGCTCTACCAACTGAGCTAACGACCCATCAAGCCGCGTATCATACTGATTTATTTAATAAAATCAACATCCACCAAGCAACAATTTAGAAATAACGGGTTGGGTCCGTTACGCCTGCTTGGGCAAAACCCGCGGCGCGCAGTCGGCAACTGTCACATTTGCCGCACGCACGGCCGTCATCGTCAGCCTGATAGCAGGACACCGTCAGCGCGTAATCAACGCCCAGTTGCAGCCCAGCAGCGACGATCTGGCCTTTACTCATGGCCTGCAGCGGTGCCTGAATGCGAAAGCCTTTCCCCTCAACACCCGCCTTGGTGGCCAAATTAGCCAGGATTTCAAAGGCGGTAATAAATTCCGGACGACAATCCGGATAGCCGGAGTAATCCACCGCATTGACCCCAATAAAAATATCCCGCGCCCCGAGCACCTCAGCCCAACCCAAAGCCAAGGATAAAAATAAGGTGTTGCGCGCCGGCACGTAAGTAATCGGAATACCTTCAACCGAATGCTCTGGCACCGCAATAGAGTCATCGGTTAATGCCGAACCACCAATACCGTTAAGGTTCATGCCAATGACCTTATGCTCAACCACGCCCAACTGCTCAGCCACCCGCTCTGCCGCCTGCAACTCTGAGCGGTGACGCTGGCCGTAGTCAAAACTCATGCTGTAGCAGGCATAACCTTGAGCGCGCGCCATAGCCACCACCGTGGCCGAATCGAGGCCACCGGAGAGCAAAATTACCGCTTTTTTATCTGTCATAGCTCACTCCCGCCTCAGTGACCCGGCGCGTCATCCCAAAGAATTTTGTGTAATTGCATCTGCAAGCGCACCGGCAAGTTATCGGCAATGATCCACTCAGCTAAGGTGCGCGCCGCGACTTGATGATGACTCGGCGAGAACAACACCTCACCAGCACGATGCTCGAGACGATACTCAATCAGCTTGGAGACCGCCCAGTCATAGTCTTCGCGCGAGCAAATGACGAACTTGACCTGATCATTGAGCGTTAAGTGCGCGATATTCTCGTACTTATTACGCCCCACCTCGGCAGACCCTGGGGTTTTAAGATCAACCACGCGACTAACCCGCGGGTCCACCTCACCGATATCCAAGGCACCGCTGGTTTCCAGCGAGACTTGATAACCAGCGTCGCACAGTTGCTTAAGCAACGGGATGCAATTGGGCTGAGCGAGCGGCTCTCCGCCCGTGACGCAGACATAACGCGGCTTATAGCCGGCTACACGAGCAAGGATAGCGTCGAGCGACTGCAATTCACCGCCACTGAAGGCATACGCGGTGTCGCAGTACTGGCAGCGCAGCGGGCAACCCGTGAGGCGCACAAATACTGTCGGTAAACCAGCAGTGCGAGTTTCGCCCTGCAAGGAATAAAAAATTTCGGTAATGCGTAGGGTTTCTTGCATATCGGCCACGGGCGTGACAGCGACACAGGCCATCCGCCTCCGTTGCGCCTCTTACGAGGGAAAATTGGGGGCGCCGATTCTAACCAAAAAACCCGCGCTAAGCGCGGGTTTTCTTGATCAGCCGGCCAATGCTGGCACAGCTACAGCTTACATTCGTTTCAGCTCACGCTGCGCCAATTGTGCCGCTGAACTGCTTGGGTACTGGGTTAGTACCTGCTGAAAAATACCTTTAGCTTTATCCACATTCCCTAAGCGCAACTCAACATCAGCCTGTTTATACAGCGCATCAGGCACCTTGGTGTGCTTGGGATAGCTCTGTACTACCTTGGCAAACGCCTGGCTAGCCGCCTGCAAACGACCCTGAGTAACATTTACCTCCCCCAACCAATACTGCGCATTACCGGCGTATTGGCTGTTGGGGTATTTACGCAGAAACGCCTCGAAGGCTTGGCTGGCCTTGTCGAAGTCCTTGGCTTTGATCAGCTCAAAGGAAGCGTCGTAATAGAGCTTCTCTTTGGCCGGATCACCAGGAGTATTGCTTACCGGGGCGCTAGCCTCAGCGGCAACAGCGCCACCGGAGCTATTTGCCCCAGCGGCGGTAGAATTTTGCGTAACCGGGGCACCACTCGCACCACCAGACAAACGCTGATCAAGCGACTGATATCGCTCAAGACCTTCTTGCTTTAAACGTTGAATCTCATTTTGCTGCTCTTCCAGCATGCCACGCAGCTGACCGAGCTCTTGTTGCATTTGTTGCAACTGGACAAACAATTGCCCCTGCGCGGAGACCGGGGCTGCTGCCCCGCCCCCTGCATAGGCGCCAGACGTGCCATAACCGGCAGGCGGATAACCAGCACTGCCAGAGGCAGCACCGCTATCATCCACGGGATACTCAGCCCAAGCCGCAAGCGGCAAGCTAAGAAACAATACCGCTAAAGCACGCTGACACTTAACCATGGCTAATTACTTAACCAGGTTTACACGGCGGTTTTGCGCCATGCTGTCTTCGTCAGTACCGGTAGCAGCCAGACGCTCTTTACCGTACGAAACGACTTCCAGCTGAGCTGGAGAAACACCTTGCAGCACTAAGTAACGCTGAACAGCCATGCCACGACGCTCGCCCAGAGCCATGTTGTACTCGCGAGTACCGCGCTGGTCAGTGTTGCCCTGCAGAACTACGCGCGAACCGTCACCTTTCAAATCTTTGGCGTGCACATCAAGAGCGCGCATAGCTTCTGGCAGCAAGTCAGAGCTGTCATAAGCGAAGTAGAAAGTAGTGATAGCGCGCAGAGCGGCTTCATCAGCCAGCATGCCGTCGGTGCCCGAACCATTAGCATTGGCATCGTAGCCAGCGTTAGGGTTGGTAGAACCATCGCCATTTTCATCAGCGCCCTTAGACGAGCAACCAGCAGCAACTGCCAGAGTCAAAGCCAGAGCAGCAAGTTTGCCAAATTTCAGCATTTCCATCGTTTAACTCCTATTGAGTTTTAGTAATAAGCCTAAGGCCGGATGTTTCAGTTTAATGATTCAGTTTAGAAAGGGGGACCAAGACGGCTCGCGAATTTCGCCTTGAGCAGCAACCGGCAGGGGAATTTTTACCCGGCCATTAATGGATGCCAACATCAACACGCCACGACCTTGTTGCGAAGTCGCGTAGATTACCATGGTGCCATTAGGCGCGACAGTCGCGGACTCATCCAAGCTGCTCTGGGTCAGAATTTTCGGGCTGCCACCACGCACTAAGTCCAGCGCGGCAATCCGGAAAATTGAGAAGCCTTCCTGGCGATGCACAGTGAGTAAAGTTTTCTCATCAGCAGATAGCTTAGGGTTAGCGTTGTAGTTACCCACAAAGGTCACCCGCTCTACCGCACCGCTGGCGATATTCACCTTATAGATTTGTGGCTTACCAGCACGATCAGACGTGAAGTAGATGGTTTGCCCATCTTTACCCCAGAAAGGTTCGGTATCGATACCAAAGTGATTGGTAACCCGCTGCAATTGACGCGAAGCCAGGTTCATCACGTAGATCTCTGGGTTGCCGTCTTTGGACAACACAAATGCCAACTTGCTGCCGTCTGGCGACCAAGCTGGTGCACCGTTCAAGCCCTCAAAGTTGGTGATCTGCTCGCGACGGCCGGTATCGATGTATTGAATGAAAATTCGCGGACGTTTTTGCTCAAAGGACACATAGGCAATACGTTTGCCATCGGGAGCAAAATTAGGCGACAGAATCGGCTCACGCGATTGCAGCAAGGTTACCGTGCGAGCGCCATCGTAATCCGAGCGCATCAAGGCGTAGCGGGTATTGTCTTGGGAAAAACGCTCAGCAGTTACAAACAGTAAACGAGTCGCAAAGGCACCTTTAATGCCGGTGAGCTTTTCAAAAGCTTGATTGGAGACATAGTGCGCCATGTCGCGCAACTGCTCAACGCTGCCGCTGACGTTACCGGCTAGCACTTGTTGCTCGGTGGCTACGTTAAACAGCGCGAACTGCACCTGCAAACCAGCACCCGACGGCACTATGCTGCCAACCATAACGAACTGCGCACCGAGCGCCTTCCAGTCGCGGAAGATTACCTCGGACGCTTGCGTCGGCAAGCTGATCATATTTTGCGCAGGGATCGGCTCAAAGGTGCCGGAGTTGCGCAGGTCATTGCCGATAATTTCGGCCAGATTCTCAGGCAGCACAGTGCCACCCTGCCAACCGAAAGGCACAACGGCGATCGGGATGGCACGGTCATTACCACTTGTTATACGAATGTTCTTTTCCTCAGCCATCACAACGAATGAGGAACAAAACAATAGAAGAAATAAAACTCGAAGAGTCTTGGTCACAGCGCTAAATCCTCAGGCGTAAATGTCGTTTTGAATGAACGGTAAGGGTTGAACTCCGAAGGACTCAACTTCTGCATTTCTGGGATGCGACCTACTCTGCGCACCGCCGATACTGCCGACCCATCAAAAGCAGCGTCACCACTGGAGCGCGCGACGCTGGCATTCGTAATAGTGCCATCGGGAAGCATCTCAATCTGCACTTGTACGCTCATGCCGTTGCGGGCGGAAGGCGGACGCGTCCAGTTATCGCTGACCGACTTATTAATTAAATCATCCAAACTACCGGCTACGTCATCGCCCTGCGTATCAGCAACTGTCTGCTGGTAATCGGTACTGTCAGATAGCAGTTCAGCCAAAGCCTGAGCCTTCTTGTCTTCAACAGCCTTACGCTTCGACGCTTCGGCGGCGGCTTTCTTTTTGGCGTCGTCAGCGGCTTTTTTCTTGTCCGCCTCAGCAGCTTTTTTCTTTACTTCTTCCACCGCTTTTTTCTTAGCGTCGTCTTCTGTCTTTTGCTTTTTAGCGTCGTCAGCAGCTTTTTTCTTTTCCGCTTCTGCTTCGGCTTTTTTCTTTTCTTCTTCGCTTTTCTTCTTGGCCAAATCGGCTAACTGTTTAATCTCGAGCGCTTTAGCTGCGTCCGCCACCTTTTTAACCTCAGCCGCTTCAGCCTTGGCCGCCGCTGCTTCTTTAACCGCCTCAGCCTTGGCTTCTGCCTGCTCTGCAGCCTTGGCTACCTCAAGCTTGTCTTGCTCACTTTTTTTCTGTTCAAGTTGCTCAACTTGATTGCTCGGCGCCTTGGTTTTAATCGCCTCACCAGCAATTTTTTGATTGGTTTGCACCGTCGCCTTGCTCTGCGACTGCAACTTATACAAAGTTGCCTGCACCACCGGGCGTGCCGGCGGCAGATCCGGGGTCATGGCAAAGCTGACAAATAACATGGCAAACATCAGCACGTGAAAACCTACAGCCCAGACTGTTGGCCAAAAGTAGCTTTCCGCGGATGAACGCTCCGGCTGCCAACGCATCAAGGAGCCTCGGTAATCAGCCCAACGTTGGCAACGCCAGCCGTCTGCAAGCCGCCCATGGCACCCATCACCACTTCATAGGTGAGGGTTTTATCGCCGCGCAGCATGACCTGCACCTGCTTACCTTGGCGACCGCTCTCGGCCATGATGGCTTTAACCGCAGCGGTCATTTGCGGCAGCGTTAGGGCTTTATCCAACGCGCTCTTGGCGTCAGTGTCGACTTCTTTACCGAAGTTCCAGTAAAAAGTCTTATCGGCCTTGATCGAAATAGTCAGCACTTGCGCATTGTTATCTTGCTGCAACGCCTCACTGCCGACCTTGGGCAGATCAACCTTGACGCCCTGGTTCATCATAGGCGCGGTCACCATGAAAATAACCAGCAACACCAACATCACGTCGATGTACGGCACCACATTCATTTCCGCGTGCGGTTTACGTTTCTGGCGAACTCTGGCCATGACTTAGCACTTACCCATAAATTGCAGGCTAATCGAAACAACTGCGGTATTACTCATCACTGGTGTGAACCTTGCGATGCAAAATCGCCTGGAACTCATCGGCGAAGGTGTAGTAACGACCAATCAGCATTTCACTTTGCGCGGCGAAACGGTTGTAAGCGATTACCGCCGGAATGGCCGCAAACAGGCCAATCGCCGTGGCAATCAAGGCCTCGGCAATACCCGGCGCAACCGTTGCCAGCGTGGCTTGCTGGGCGGTGGCCAAACCACGGAAGGAGTTCATGATTCCCCACACCGTACCGAACAGGCCGATATAAGGGCTGGTAGAGCCCACGGTGGCCAAAAACGGCAAACCTTGATCTAGCTTTTCTTCTTCGCGCGAGATAGCCACACGCATCGCCCGCGCTACACCTTCCATCACCGCCGCCGGATCGACGCCCGGCTGCTGACGCAGGCGGGAAAACTCTTTAAAACCGGCGCGGAAAATCTGCTCTACGCCTGAGTCCGGATCAGGATTGCTGCCGGCCTGACGATACAACTTAGACAGGTCAATTCCCGACCAGAAGCGCTCGTCGAAATTATCCAACGCACGCTTGGCGGCGCGCAGCATATTGCCGCGCTGAAAAATCATCACCCAAGAGGCGACGGATGCAGCCACCAGCGTCAGCATCACCAACTGCACCACAAGGCTGGCGTTACTGATTAGGCTCCACATTGAGGAATGGTCTACGGCAGTGGCTTCCACGCTATTCTCCTACGCTGGACTGATTGACGCCGCACATGTCGGCAAAGGCCGTAAACAGTGCGGGAGGAATCGCCCGGGGTTTAAAACTATCGGCGCGCACACAGGCCACCAGAAACTGCCCTTCGCAGAGCAGTACGTTATCCGCAGCCCGCCTTACCTGTTGACGAAAGCGCAGGCTGGCACGGTTTAATTCGATTACATCGGCACTGACTAACAGTTCGTCGTCCAATCTCGCCGGGGCCAAGTAACGCGCCTCGCACGAATGCACCACAAACAAAACTGACTCAGTCGCCAATTGCGACTGGGCAAAACCGCTAGCACGCAACAATTCGGTGCGCGCCCGCTCCATGAATTTGAGGTAATTGACGTAATAAACGATGCCACCGGCATCGGTGTCTTCAAAATACACCCGACAACGAAGGGTAAATGGCGGCTGGTGGTTTTGCGCGCGCATACTCTAGTGCCTACTCCCCGGCTTGCCAATCGACATCTGCAACTGTTTGTGTCCCATTACGCATCATCGGCGGCCAGTTCGACGGACGGTAAATCACCGAGCCGGCTTGGCACATTCAAACCAAAGTGCAAATACGCATGACGAGTGACCACCCGGCCGCGCGGGGTGCGCATGATATACCCCTGCTGGATCAAATAGGGTTCTAGTACGTCCTCAATGGTGTGCCGTTCCTCGCTTATGGCTGCCGCCAAACTGTCGATGCCGACCGGGCCACCGTCAAACTTATCGATCATAGTCAGCAGCAAGCGCCGGTCTTGTTGATCGAAGCCATGCTCATCAACGGCCAATAAGTTCAGCGCCAAGTTAGCAATTTGTTCGGTAATTTCGCCTTGCGCGCGGACTTGCGCGTAGTCACGCACCCGGCGCAGCAGTCGATTGGCGATGCGCGGCGTGCCACGCGCGCGCCGGGCAATTTCAAAAGCGCCCGGCTGATCGATCGGCAGGCCGAGAATCCGCGCCGAGCGAGTCACGATGGTGGTCAGGTCGGCAACGCTATAAAACTCCAAGCGATGCACTATGCCAAAACGGTCGCGCAACGGATTGGTCAGCATGCCGGCGCGGGTGGTGGCGCCAACCAAGGTAAAGGGCGGCAGATCAAGCTTGATCGAGCGGGCCGCCGGGCCTTCACCGATCATGATATCGAGCTGAAAATCCTCCATAGCCGGATACAGAATTTCTTCGACGATAGGCGACAGACGATGAATTTCATCGATAAACAGCACATCACCGGCTTCCAGATTGGTCAGCATCGCGGCTAAATCGCCGGGGCGTTCCAACACCGGGCCCGAGGTGCTCTTAATCGACACGCCCAACTCCTGAGCGATGATATTGGCCAGGGTGGTTTTACCTAAGCCCGGCGGGCCGAAGATCAGCGTGTGATCGAGCGACTCTTTACGACCACGCGCGGCCTGGATAAACAGCTCCATTTGTTCGCGCACAGCCGGCTGGCCGATGTACTCGGCCAGCTTTAGCGGGCGAATGGCACGATCTTGCTGTTCTTCACGCTCGCGCGGGTTAGCCGTGGCGGTAATCAGACGATCGGCATCTAGCATCTTTGCTTACACATAGAGGGCACACTGGGAGAACGACAAATAAAAAGCTGCGCGATTGCGCTAGCCCATTCCTTTAAGTGCACGACGAATGAGGTCTTCACTGGACAAACCGTCCTCTTTAACAGCTGCCACGGCGCGACTGGCTTCCTGCGGCTTGTAGCCCAGCGAGAGTAACGCACTCAGGGCATCATTCTCAGCATTTGAGACTGATGCCTGCGCACTAGGTTCAATTCCCAACCCAGACAAACCGGGCAAAGTCTCCCACGCCGTGAAGCGATCTTTCAGCTCAACCAACAAGCGCTCGGCGGTTTTTTTCCCGACACCGGGGATTTTCACCAGTACCGAGGTGTCTTGCGCCTGTACGCAGCGGACTAATTCGTCTACTTCCAGCCCCGACATCAACGCCAAGGCCAGCTTAGGGCCGACGCCATTCAGACGAATCAGCTCACGAAACAACTGCCGGTCGCGCTTATCGGCAAAACCGTAGAGCAATTGTGCGTCTTCCCGCACGACCAAATGGGTGTGCAAGGTTAACGGCTCACCGATTGCCGGCAAGCGATACAAGGTGGTCATCGGCACTTCCAGCTCGTAGCCCACGCCATTCACATCAATTATCAGGTGCGGCGGCTGCTTCTCCACCAAGGTGCCACGCAAACGTCCAATCACATTGCTTTCCTTTATTAAGACACGCGCCTTATAAGCGCAAACGACCGCCGCGACTGCGCGCACCGAGCAAGCCATGGGCGAGCAAACTCTGCCGGCTATGGGCATGACAGAGGGCAATCGCCAAAGCATCGGAGGCATCGATTTGCGGCTTTTGCGTGAGTTTTAACAGATGCATGACCATCAACTGCACCTGCTCTTTGGCTGCCCCGCCGCTGCCAGTAATCGCTTGCTTGACTTGGGTGGCGGTGTATTCGGCAATCTCCAGCCCAGCTTCCGCCGCCGCCACTATGGCCGCGCCACGGGCTTGCCCGAGCTTGAGCGCAGAGTCGGCATTCTTGGCCATGAACACCTGTTCAATGCCCATGGTAATCGGCTCAAAACTTTGGATGACCTCACGCACCCCGCGAAAGACGATTTGCAACCGCTCCGGCAATGGCCCGCCGCCGGTACGAATGCAACCCGAGGCCACGTACTCGCAACCGCGCCCAATATCGCGCACCACCCCATAACCGGTGATCCGCGAGCCGGGGTCTATGCCTAAAATCAGCGTCATGCCCAACCACCCACTCAAAGCGCCCAAAAGCAGCGCACCACTGTTTATATATCCAGCTTGCGAGTATAGGGAGTCCCGCCGCCGGCGTCACTCACAGCGCGCATAAAAAAACCGGAAGCGCCCAGGGCGGCTTCCGGCTTGCGTGCAGCAAAAACAATCAGTCGAGCAAGTCGAGCAACTCATCGGCAATTTCCGCGTTATGGTAGACGTTTTGTACGTCATCCAAGTCTTCGAGCATGTCGATTAGCTTGAGCACCTTTTGCGCGACTTCCAGCTCAGTAAGCGGCGCCATGATCGATGGAATCATCGCCATTTCGGCCTCATCACCTTTAAAACCCGCCACCATTAACGCTTCATTGACGGCGTGAAAGTCGCTAAAAGAGGTGAATACCTCAGCCGAACCATCTTCGGCCACCACTACGTCATCGGCACCCGCCTCTAAGGCCGCTTCCAGCAAGGCGTCTTCATTGACGCCCGGCGCAAAGCTGATCTGACCTTTACGGTCGAACATATAGGCCACCGAGCCGTCGGTACCCAGATTACCGCCACATTTAACAAAGGCATGCCGGACTGCCGCGGCAGTGCGATTGCGGTTGTCGGTCATGGTTTCGACAAACACCGCGACACCGTTGGGCGCATAACCTTCGTAACTGAGTTCTTCGACGTTATCGCCATCGGTATTACCGGCGCCACGGGCGACGGCACGCTCGATGGTGTCACGGGTCATGTTAGCGGTCAGGGCTTTATCCACCGCCAGAC
The DNA here is from genome assembly GCA_019745275.1 of Pseudomonadaceae bacterium. GTDB lineage: Bacteria > Pseudomonadota > Gammaproteobacteria > Pseudomonadales > Pseudomonadaceae > Aquipseudomonas. The sequence goes on from JAIETJ010000086.1 coordinate 18,466, forward strand.
GCAGGCGCGGATTCTCCGCCACCAACGCCCCGCCCTTGGCCGCCACCGTCAGCTCACGAATCAGCTTAGTAAAAATCTTGCCGCGCTTGGCGTCTTGACGCCCTTTGCGGTGCTTGATGTTGGCCCACTTGGAATGACCAGCCATAACTCACTCCGTTCTTAACGATTAAATATCAACTCATACAGATACAAGGAACCCGCTTGTAGACAGCATCTAGCAAGCGGGTTCGACGCAACACCAGCAAGCCGTTACTCGGCTTTCGGTTGCTCGCGCAAGCGGATGTGTAATTCACGCAGGGCTTTGTTATCCACTGCGCCCGGCGCTTGAGTCATCACGCAAGCCGCGCTCTGGGTTTTCGGGAAGGCGATCACTTCGCGAATCGACTGCGCGCCGGTCATCAGCATCACCAGACGATCCAGACCAAAAGCCAAACCTCCGTGGGGTGGTGCGCCGTACTTCAAGGCGTCAAGCAGGAAGCCGAACTTCTCTTGTTGCTCTTCTTCACTAATACCCAGCACGCGGAATACGGTTTGCTGCATACCCTTGTCGTGGATACGGATCGAACCGCCGCCCAATTCAGTGCCGTTCAGCACCATATCGTAGGCGCGTGACAGAGCGGCCGCCGGATTGGCTTCCAGCTCGGCCGCGGTGCAGCTCGGAGCGGTAAACGGGTGGTGCATGGCGGTCAGACTGCCGTCGGCGTTTTCCTCGAACATTGGGAAATCCACCACCCACATCGGTGCCCACTCGCAGGTCAGCAAATTCAGGTCGTGACCGAGCTTGATCCGCAGTGCGCCCAGCGCTTCGCTGACCACTTTATAGGTGTCGGCACCGAAGAACACGATGTCGCCATCCACCGCACCAACGCGATCGAGGATCACGTTAAGGTTTTCCAGAGGAATGTTTTTCACGATCGGCGATTGCAGACCTTCAACACCCTTAGCGCGCTCATTGACCTTGATGTAAGCGAGGCCGCGAGCACCGTAGATGCCGACAAACTTGGTGTAATCGTCAATTTGCTTACGCGGCATGCTGCCGGCACCCGGCACGCGCAAGGCAGTTACCCGGCACTTAGGATCGTTGGCCGGGCCGCTGAATACCTTGAAGTCAACGTTTTGCAACTGATCGGCAACGTCGACCAATTCCAGCGGGTTACGCAAGTCTGGCTTGTCCGAGCCGTAACGGCGCATGGCCTCGGCGAGGGTCATGTGCGGGAAATCACCGAATTCCAGATTCAGCACTTCTTTAAACAGCTGGCGAATCATCTTCTCGGTGATGGCCATGATGTCGGCTTCGTCGAGGAAGCTGGTTTCAATGTCGATCTGAGTAAATTCTGGCTGGCGATCGGCACGCAGGTCTTCATCCCGGAAGCATTTGGCGATCTGGTAGTAACGGTCAAAACCGGCCACCATCAACAACTGCTTAAACAACTGCGGCGATTGCGGCAAGGCAAAGAAGCTACCGGCATGGGTACGGCTCGGCACAAGATAGTCACGGGCGCCTTCTGGAGTGGCGCGGGTGAGAATCGGGGTTTCCACATCGAGGAAACCATTTTCGTCCAAGTAACGACGAATGCTGGTGGTGACGCTGGAGCGCAGCTTCAACTTGGCGGCCATTTCCGGGCGGCGCAGGTCGATAAAGCGATAACGCAGGCGGGTTTCTTCGCCCACGTCGGTGTATTCATTGAGTGGAAACGGCGGGGTTTCCGACTCGTTCAGCACTTCCAGTTCATAACCGAGCACTTCAATCGCGCCAGACGCCATGTTGGCATTGCCGGCACCGGCGGGACGCAAGCGCACCTTACCGGTGATTTTGACGACATATTCACTGCGCACGCGGTCGGCGATAGCAAAGGTCTCGGCGCGATCAGGATCGAACACCACCTGCGCCAGGCCATCACGGTCACGAATATCCAAGAAAATCACCCCGCCGTGGTCGCGGCGACGGTGCACCCAACCACACAGAGTAATTTCCTGACCGTCTAAGGCTTCGTTCAACTGGCCGCAATAATGGCTGCGCATCATGATGTAGGTTCTCGTCATTCTGGAATTTGGGGTTTTGCTAAAGAGCCAGCTCTATTCGGCCTTGTCGCCGCCAGCCAGGTTTTTTTTACTGCCGGTCTTAAAATCGGTTTCATACCAGCCATTGCCCTTAAGGCGAAAGCCGGGCATCGACAACAGCTTTTTCAGCTCAGGCGCTTTACAGCTCGGGCATTCGAGCAGCGGTGCATCACTAAACTTCTGAATGGCTTCCAGCTGGTGATTACAACTGCTGCACTGGTAATCGTAAATCGGCATTGGCTTTTCTCAATAAGCAAAAAAACAGCAGCGCAAGACCGCGCCCACAGGCAAGGGGCGCGATTATATATGGTTAATCGCCCCCGCGCAGCCGCCTAGCAGCCTGCCGAATTTAACGCTGTTCTACTGCGGAAAAGCCGGACTTGGTCATTTTTTGCGCGCTTCCTTGTTGAATAGAATGACTATTCGCCTCAAAAGAGCGCAAAAACTGCCTCAAGCCGGTCTTTCCCTCGCTACGAACGGTTAAGTCCGACAGGCTGCTAGCCCTTCCACTCGTGCAGAGCCATCTATACTGGCTGGACAGCCTTGGCTTGTTAGCTTGCGGAGCGCCGTTATGACCATTCCCTGCCCGACCGACCTATCCAACGATCTGCTCGAAGACTTTCGTCTCGACGCCGCCGAGCAATTCCCGCGCTGCGAGCAATTGCTGATTGAACTCGAACATTTTCCAACCGATGAACAGCGCTTGCACGAACTGTTTCGGGTGATTCACACACTCAAAGGCAATCTTACTTTTGTCGGCCTGAACGCTTTAATGCCACTGCCGCAAGCCATCGAAGACTTGCTTGAAGGGCTGCGTGAGCAGCGCCTGAGTTTCGACAGTTTACTCGGCGACGTCCTGCTAGTAGCCCTCGACCACCTGCGCGAACTGATCCGCGAAGCCTTGGGCGGCGCGCATGCGCAACTAAACGCCAGCCAGTTGGATGGCCTCTGCCAAGCCCTACACAACCTCGCACAAAGCCCTAGCAGCAAACAAACCGAGCAGCGGCGCAGCCTCCTGCAACAACTCGACCCCAGCACCCAACTGCAACTACCGCCGGCACGCGAGCAGCCTCAGGTACAACACCTGTTCAACCAATACGGCATCGGCGACGATGCGGACTTGCTGTTTTTTGCCGAGTTAATGCAAGCCGGCGAGTACCGCTCGCACTTCTGGGCCGGGCGCGGACAGCGCCTGCTCAGCCTGAGCCTGATGATTAATCGCCAAGCCGGCAGCCCGGTAGCGCCCGAGCAACTGGCCGCAGCGGTATGCCTGCATGATCTAGGCATGGCTTTCTTGCCGCTCGAACTACTGCATAAAGAGCAGAGCCTAAGCCGCGAAGAGCGCCGCCACATGCAAGCACACCCGCGCATGGGCTTTGACCTACTGCGCAAAATGCCACGCTGGGCAGACGCCAGCGAAATCATCCTGCAACACCAAGAACACGCCGACGGCTCGGGCTACCCCAAAGCGCTGAGCGAAGCGGAAATTTGTCCCGGCGCGCTGATTCTTAACATCGTCGACACCTTCGATGCACGCACCCATGAACGCGCCCACCAAACACTGAGTAAACGTCCGTTAATTCGCGCCATTCTAGAGATAAACGCCCTCGCGGGCAGCCAGTTCAGCAGCAAATGGGTCGAACAGTTCAACCATGCCTTGCAAACTAGCCCGACCCTAGCCCAACCATGAGTGATCTACCGGCAAAATATGTAGCGAATTTGTGGCCACAACTGCTTATTCCTCGTCGGACTCATCTATCCTGCAGCAATACGGACTATGGAACTCAGTGACGAGCATGAGCCAAGCACCCAAAACAGCCTCGGTGAGCGACCTATTCCCCGAGGACCCGCGCGAAGCTGCTGGCTTACTCAAGCAGGCAGTGCCGCTCATGATGCGCCATCAAATCGCGCCGAATCCGGTGCAGTACGCGTTGTGGTACGCCTATAGCCAAGGCAAAAATCCAGATTTAAACAAACGCCTCGATAAAATTGTCGGCGACTTTGAGGTATTTCCGCCAGAAACCGCGCTTAAACTGTTTCGCGAGCACATTATTCGTAATGAGCTAGAAGACGCCCGCATTGGCCAGCAACAGGTTGTCGACTTGGTTGATGATATTGAAGGCGACGTGTTGCGCAGTGTGGCCGGCAGCACCACTTACAACGAAAGCTTAGCCAGCGGGTTATTAGCCCTACGCGATCCGCAGGATGAAAACCTGCCCAGCGTGCTCAGCGACTTACAAGAAAGCACCTTGCAAATGCAGGAGCAGCAAGAAAAGTTCCTCTATAAACTGCGCACTGCGCAAACCGAAATCCAACATTTGCGCAGCCAGCTCGACCGGGCGCACATGGCCGCGACGCTCGACAATCTGACGCAAATTTTTAATCGCAACGCCTTCACCCACTTACTGGACAAAGCCCTGAAGTCCGATCATCAGGGACTCGCTTTGGTCATGCTCGACATCGACCACTTCAAAACCTTCAACGACCAATATGGTCATCCACTCGGTGATCGAGTGCTGCAGCATGTCGGCCAACTGCTACGCGAACTACTGCCCGCCCGCTCCATGGCTGCCCGCTACGGTGGTGAAGAGTTCTGCGTGATTATGCGCGACTGCTATGACCTGCAAACCGCCTACGAATTTGCCGAGCGCTTACGCCTCAAGGTGCAAGCGCTACGAGTCAAAATGCGCAGCACCGACAAGGTGCTCGACAGCATTACTGCCTCCTTCGGCCTCGCCCTTGCTCAAGCCGGCGACGACATGGAAGGCTTAATCACCCGCGCCGACGATCAACTCTACAAGGCCAAGCACAATGGTCGAAATCAGGTGCAACCGAGCCCAAGTTTGCCGGCTTTAACCGCTTGATTTGAGTAGCCCCGCCGTTTGCTGTTAAATACGCCCCGTGCTGCATTTTGCGAGATTTTCGCCAGATGCACATAGGCCGTGTTGCGTGCCTGTCCAACGCCATTTTTGCCTACATGGCGAACCACGCAAACGCTGCTCTTCCTCGTGTTCCATCTTAAGTGAGCTAATTAAATATGTTGAAAATTGTCCACCTGTTAACCGGTGCAGCCGCGCTACTGTTGTCCTTTATCCCAAGCCTGCGTAGCGAAGCTGTACCTTATCTACAACAACCTGACGCGCTCTATCTTGGGCTGTTTGGTCTATTCAACTTGCTCTACGCGCCAGAAGTCACGCAAAGCCGCGAGCGCCTACAAAACCTCGTATCGGTTCTATTGGTCTTTGCTGTCGCCCTGCAAACTATGATTCTGCTTGCACCTATGCCATTGATCGGCTCCCAACCTGCAGCACTCTTTGCATTTTTGGCCGTAACGGCTGCCGTAGCTCTCAACCTCACGCTGAACCTTCGCCAGAATCGTGCTTACAGCCCAGCCGAGCCGCAAGACCTCGGCGACCGCGAAACTGGCACAGTGAAGTGGTTCAATACATCGAAAGGCTTTGGCTTTATCTCGCGTGATTCTGGCGACGATATTTTCGTGCACTTCCGGGCTATCCGTGGCGAAGGCCATCGCGTGTTAGTCGAGGGCCAGCGCGTCGAGTTCGCCGTAATGCAACGCGACAAAGGCCTGCAAGCTGAAGACGTGATTGCCGCACTGCCAAGCCGCCGCTAAGCAAGGCTAATGGCGTTAAACACGCCAATAAAAAAGCCCGCATCCATGGATGCGGGCTTTTTTTATGACTATCAATAGTGCGGTGGCGGCGTGTGCTGGTCGTCGATGCTGAACTGGCTTTGCTGCTCGTCTTGGCGCTTCAGCAAGGCGGCGAATTGCAGTTGTAGGCGGTCAATTTGCCGCTGCTGGCTAACCACCACGTCATTTAAACTTTGAATCGTGTCGTCTTGAAAGCTCAAACGGCACTCCAACTCGTTAATCCGTGCATCCACACTCATAGCTCACCCAGTCACAAAACTAAAATCATCGGCTAACGCCATGCGCAATTTAGCCATCACCGCCGCCAATTGCTCGGCGCTATACGGCTGCGCAGGCAGCTTACCCCAAACCGGCGCAGGCCAAACGGCGTCGTCGCGGCGACGCACTATCACATGCATATGCAGTTGACTGACCATATTACCGAGGTTGGCGACGTTAATTTTGTCGGCGGCAAAGGTGTCTTTGAGGGTTTCCGCCAGCTCACTGGTTTCTTGCCAGAGCAGCTGTTGATCGGCGATATCCAGCTGGAACACCTCGCTCATATCCTCGCGGCGCGGCACCAAAATAAACCACGGAAACTGCGCATCGTTCATCAACAATAAACGGCACAGGGCAAAATCACCGATCAGCAAGGTGTCCTGCTGCAAGCGTGCATCGAGGGTAAACATGGCGGTAGCTCCCAGTTATCATCCAGTCCTGACAGTTTAGCGGGCAAACCGCTAAAGCTGCCAAGAATGCCTGAGAGAATAACGCCCGCTCAACCGAGCGCATAAGCAAGCGCCGCCGGCGTCAACCCGCAGGTACCGCCTGGCGTGACAGGGTTACCTGCACTTCGAGCCCGGACAAAGGCGCGTCGCGCAGTTCAATCGAGCCACCATGCAGTTCAACCACTCGCTGCACAATCGACAGCCCTAGGCCGGCGCCCTGCCCCATACCCTGACGATAAAAACGCTCAAATAACTTAGCTCGCAGTTCAGCCGCAACCCCCGGCCCGCTGTCTTGCACCCGCAGCACAACCGTGCTGGGTAGCGCCTCGAGACAGACACAAATACGTCCGCCGTCAGGGGTGTATTGCAAGGCATTGCCGACTAGATTCTGTAGCAAGGTGGCCAAACTTGGAGCATCGGCGAGCACGCTGAAATCGTCACCCTGAGTTTGCAGTTCAAGCTCTTGCTGGCGATCAAGCGCCAGTGGCGTTAGCTCAGCCAGTTCTTGGCGAGCCAGAGCGGCCAAGTCCAACTGGGTCATGCTCAATTGCACCGCCGCCGGCTCTAGCCGCGCCAAGGTCAAGAGCTGGGTCACCACCCGCGTCGCCCGCTCGACGCCATTGCCCAGTTGCAACAAGGCATTCGCGCGATCAAGCGGATCAGGGGCCTGCTGGGCATTTTGCGCATGAATACGCAGCACCGCCAACGGGGTGCGCAACTCGTGTGCGGCGTCGGCTAAAAAGCGCTGTTCACGGGCCAATAACTGGCCAATTTGCAGCAGCAAACGATTCAGCGCGGCCACCATCGGTTCAAGTTCGCGTGGCAACGGTGCCAGTAACAAGGGAGCTAAGTTATCCGGGCCTCGACTCTTAATATAACTAACCATCGCCGCCAGCGGCGCCAAGCCCCAGCCAATGGCCAACCAAATCAACACCGCCAGCATCACCAGACCCAGCAACTGCGGCAGCATCATGCGTCTGGCGATCAGGCCAACCAATTCACCGCGCACATCCTCACGTTCACCCACCAGAATCCAGCGCTCATCAGGCAAATCATGCAGCAAGAACATTCGCCACTGATAAGCGCCGACTTGCACCCGGTGGTATCCAGCCAGCGTAGCCGGCAGGGCCGCTGTACTCGCGGCCGCAGATTGCCTGGGCGGCAAGCTGAGTAATAATTGCGCCAGCAACTCACTTGGCGCGCTGGCTGACTGCAGCAGTGGCTGGCCACGGCTATCGAGCAACTGAAACGCCATTTTGCTTTCGTAAGGATGTCCGCTGCGCAGATCCTCATCCTCGTATTCATCGGCCCCCTCGCGCGGACCAGCAAACGCCTCATCCAGCGCTGCCTGCAACACATGCTGGGTATCGACCGACACCTCCCGACCAAGCATGCCTTGCAGCAGGCGCGCGGTTTGCGCCAACTGAGCATCGAACAACTCTTCGATCTCATGATTAGCATCGCGATAGCTTTTGTACGAGATCAGCAGCATCGACAAGCTCAGCACACCGAGCACCAACACCAAGGTACGAGCACGAATAGAATGCAGCATGCACACCTACTTATTAGTCAACGCGGTATCGAGCAAATAACCAACCCCGCGCACGGTGCGGATTAGCTCAGGGAAAAACTTTTTCCGCAGGTGATGAATATGTACCTCCAGGGCATTGCTCTCGACCTCCTCATCCCAGCCGTAGAGCACCTGCTGGAGTTTATCGCGGGTTAACACTCGGCCCGGCTGCACCAGCAATTCGTGCAGGAGTAAAAATTCTTTACGCGGTAAATTGATGATTTTTTGCTCATAACGAACCTCCTGCGTGACCGGGTCGAGGCTCACGCCGCGAAACTCCAGCAGCGGCTGAACACGATTAAAACTGCGCCGCAACAACGCCCGCAAGCGGGCTTTGAGCTCGGCAACATCGAAGGGTTTGGTTAGGTAATCGTCGGCGCCGGCGTCTAACCCGGCGATCCGATCATGGGTCGCATCACGGGCGGTGAGCACCAGCACCGGCAGCGGATTGCCTGCCGCGCGCAAGGTTTTCAGCACTTGCAAACCGTCCATACGCGGCAAGCCCAGGTCGAGAATCAGCAACTCAAAACTTTCACTGCTCAGCGCATGCAGGGCGCTCACGCCATCGTGCAGCCAATCGACGGTATAGCCTTCGGGCTTAAGCGCGGTGCGAATGCCCTCGCCCAAGGCAAGATCATCTTCAACCAACAGGATGCGCATGCCGATCCTCCATTAATAGCCTACTGAGCTTACTTAAGCTCAGCCTGCACTTTGAGCAGTAATGCACTGATTTCCGCCCTCCGACCTTGATCAGCCACTTCCCGACCTAGCCGAGCATCGGCTTGTAGGGCTTTATCCAGCGCCACTTTGGCTTCGCTGTAGCGCTTTTGCCGAAACAGATAATCGCCGTAAAAGTAGTTAGGGTCGATGCCTTTAGGATTTAACTGCAGGGCTTGTTTAAGCAACTTCTCGGCCTGCTCATCATCGCCAAAACCAATCGGCCAGCCCGGCACCTGATAGTAGAGCGCGCCCATGCTGGTGTACGCCGAACCATCCAAGGCCTGCGGATTGAGCTTCACCGCCTCTTCCAAGCTGGCCTTAGACTGCTTAACCAAATCCAGCGCACCCAGCCCGCCTTTTGCGCCGGCATAGGTGCTGAGCACAATGCCACGCCAAATATAGAACTCGGCGTCTTGAGGGTTGTTGCGCACCAAGGTTTCGGCTTCCGCCGCCAGCACCGCGAATGCCGCCTCACGTTGCTCTTTAGGCAGTTGATAATTGATTTCAGCCCAGCGCCCCTGCAACAACTGCAGGCTCTTCTGCGCGCCCTCAGTCAGGGCAAAACTTGGCAGACTCAGCGCACACAACAGACCTGCAGCAAGGCAACGTAATTTGATCATGGTCAACTCCAACTAGGGTTTGTTACGCGCAAAGCGCTGAATAATCGGTAACTGCTTACGCAAGGCTTGATCGACCACACGCGGCAGCAAGCTATTAAGGCGTACAAAAAACTTCTCAGGCCAGCCCAAATAGAGCTCTTCGCGCTCGCGCAGTATGGCGCCCAGCACCTGCTCGGCCACAGCCTGCGGGTCATCCATAGCCACCTTTAACGCATCATTCATGGCCACCACGGCGGCGCTGTTCATGCTGGTATTGGTAGCTCGCGGGGCCACGTACAAGACTTTCACCTCGGTATCGGCCAACTCACGGCGCAAGGCCTCAGAAAATCCCCGAATGGCAAATTTACTGGCGCAATAAGCAGCAAACCCCGGGTAACCGATGGAGCCAAACGTCGAACCCATATTCACCACCAACGCCCGCGACTGCTGGCTCAGCAACGGCAGTAACTTATGGGTCAACTGCAAGGTCGCGGTCACATTAAGGCCAATCAGGCTGGCAATGGCCGCCTCGTCATGCTGTTCAAGCAAGCTGAACTTATTACTGCCAGCGGCATTAATAAGGGTATTCAAACCGGAGAAATTACCCGCCGCCAGCAATACCGCCTCGCGCCCGACGGCCTCGGTAATATCGGCCTGCACCCGCACAATTTGCCCCGGATAACGCAACTCAAGGGCCTGCAAGGCATCCGTATCTCGCCCCACCAACAGCAACTTAGCGCCGCCTTGCGCCAAGCGCGCAACCAACGCTTGACCAATGCCACCACTGGCACCGGTAATTACCGCTCGACAAGCAGAAATATCCATAACGCCCTCTTACGACAGTGGCAAGCTGCGAAACATATCGCCATATAAACGAAACACCACCTTAGCGGTATGCACCACGGCGGCCTGATCGACAGGATCATCGAGGCGATTCATCAGCTTCTGATAAAACTCCATATGGCCAATATCCAAGCTGCCATGCGAGACCAGATAACTAAAGGCCTGCGCCGGCAAACCCAGCTCGCCTTTAATAATCCCCGCCGCGTGAGTGGCCAGAGCAATGCTGGTGCCCTCGAGCACATTAACCATGCCAAAAAAGCTGGCGGGGTTACCCCGATTAATCTGGTCATAGACATAGCTGACCATTAACTCGGTCGGCAGATTAGGCGTGCCACGGCGTACGGCCTCGGCGTCCGCACCGCAGGCGCGAATATCATTAAGAATCCACTCTTGGTGGCCGTATTCCTCCTCAATGTATTCGGCAATGGCTTCGCGCAGCCACTCCAAACGCTCAGGCAAGCGGGCGCCACAGGCCATTAATAGCGGCACTGTATGCTTCACATGGTGATAAGCCTGACTCAAGAAGGCGACATAACTGTTGGTGCTGACAGTACCCGCCAACACCTGGGTGATAATCGGCGCACTGAGCAGGTATTCGCGTTCAAGGGTCGTTTGCTCTTGCAACTGATCGAAAAAATCCATGCAGCCTCCTAAAGTGCTTCGCTGGCCAACAATTGCTCGATGGCCGTTTGGTAATGAGTGAGTAATGCCACACGCCGCAGCCGACCATTGCTGGTGGCCAAACCGTTGCTGTCGCTAAAGGCTTGTTCTGCGCGCAACCAGTGATGGGCGCGGGCGTAATCGGGTAAGTCGCGGTTCACTTCAGCCACGGCAGCGGCCAACTCGGCATCAGTGCTGCTGGCAAAGCGCGGCACCAGCACCGCCACATTGGCCGGCAACGCCTCGCCATGCAGCCACGCTTGGGCGATCGGTAATTGCTGGACTAACTCCGACTCCACCCACTCGGGGTTAACGTTACGGCCAAAAGCGCTAATAAACTGATGCTTTTTGCGCCCATGCAGGATTAAAAAAGCGCCGTCGAAGTGCCCCAGATCACCACTGGCCAACCACTCATCGGCAACGCCCGGCTCGCCTAAATAACCGAGCATCTGTGCACCTTTAATCAACACCTCGCCATCCGCCGCCAAACGCACCTCAACATGCGCCAAGGGCGTACCAACGGTGCCTATTTTGCGCTGCAACGGGGTGTTCAAGCACACCACCGAAGCGCACTCCGACAAGCCATAACCTTCGTAAATGGGTAAACCCAGGGCATCGGCACGGGCCAACAATTGCGCCGACACCCGCCCGCCGCCGACCGCGACAAAGCGCAACGAAGGCGGAATCGGTAAACCTCGCTCGGCGGCCGTCACCAAGGCCAGCAATAATTGCGGCAATAAAATCAAACTGTGCGGCTGCACCGCGTTAACGCTGCGCAAGAAACTCGGCAGATCAAATTGACTGGCGCCCGGCAAACCCACCTCGGCCAAGGGTAATAGTTCTATACAGGCCCCAGCCAACAAGGGCGCGTAGATCCCTGCGATGTTCTCCAGCAGCGTGGCCAGCGGCAGCACACACAGATGGCGCTCCACCTGGCACGGCGCACTGGCCTGCCAGAGGCTCTGAGCTACACGCAGTTGCACATCGGCATTTAAGCACACGCCCTTGGGCTGCCCAGTGGTGCCCGAGGTGTAAGTGATTTTTGCCGTACCCAGCGGCAACGCGGGCACCTGCACCGGTTGACGTTGCAGCACGTCGGCAGCCACCGGGATAAAGCCGAGGGTTTGATAGCGCGCTGGCTGGTCACTGATTAAACTGTCGACGCCGGCGTGATCCAGCACATGGCGCTGCTGCTCGGCAGAGAAAAACCCAGGCAAGGGCACGCACACCACACCCGCCGTGAGCGCAGCCAAGTCCCACAACACCCACTCAATGCCATTATCTAAAGCCAAAGCTAAACGCCGCGCACCCAACTGGTGCAAACGCTCGGCGCGCGCCTGCACGTCGAGCACTAACTGCGCGTAACTTAACTGTTGCTGCGCGCTGACCAAGGCCGGTCGCTGGCCATGGCTGTGCAGCGCGGCGAGCAAACCCTCAACCGCAGCGGACATTGGCCAACTCCTCAACCGCGTACAGCGGCTGATAACCCAAGCGCCGATACACGCCCAGCGATTGCAATCGTTGATAGCCGGTGTAAATGTCGCCGACCATCACCTGCGGTTCGGTGGCGTAATAGCTGCCCCAATCGCCCAGTTGCGCACCCATGCACGAAGGATCTGCCAACCCTAGCGACAAAGGGCTCAAGCCCAACCGCTGAAAGCTATTCAGCAAGGTGTTGGTGCCGGTAAACGCCACCCAGCGAAAGCCCAGCGCCACCAGCACATCGGTCAATGCCACTATTAAGAGGCGTGCATGCCCAGCACCCAGCGAGGCGAGGTTACCAACCTCAACAATTTCACGGCGTGCGAGGCTACGGCCGTTACGGGCGGTAATCTCTTGTTCAATCGGCCGACTAAGGTAACGCTCAAGAAACAACTCATCGGCATCCGCCCCACGAATGCCGACCGCTGCCTCTAGCCGCCCGGCACCGTCTTCAAGCCCCAGCAGACAAGGCATGAAGTGTTCGATATTTGCCCCGTAGTGCTTGGCAAAACGCTCGCGAATAAAACTTTCGAGGGTCCCCCGCTGTTTTGTGCGCGAATTTTGCATTAGCAAATACAACGACAATGCCGGGTCATGGCCAATACTAGCCAACACCCCTTCGTGCTGCTCCCAAGGTAACTGCATATTCTCTACCCCCAGCGTTTAATGCTTCTGGGATGGAGTTTGCGCAGTCAAGCTTAACTAAGACTTAAGGCAAAACTGGCGAGGACACGAATAAACCAAGACGCCAGCAAGCAACGACGGCAAAGTTATAAATATGCGACAGCTTGGCAAAATATAGCCGGCGCTTTGACAGCAACTATCGCCACAAGTGCCGCTGTGTTATAAATTTAACGCCGACACAACCGAAATACCTGTCCACACATACATATAAGCTGGACTGAAAATTCTAAAACCCAAGGAGCAAACCCAATGCAAATGAAGAAGTGAAGCGTAATGGCTCTAGCCATCGCCGCAGCAACCACCCAGCTGGCCTATGCTGGTGACGAGCAAGATGACAGCCTGGTCAAAGAAAACGTTTCCAGCCAAGCCAAGTCCAATGGCTTTCTGGAAGACAGCACCGTTGATCTACTCAGCCGTAACTTTGCCTTCAACCGCGACTTCAAAAACACCGACAAAAACACCGTTAACGAGTGGGCTCAAGGCGAAATGCTTGATTTCAAGTCGGGCTTTACTCAAGGCACCGTTGGTTTCGGCGTTGATGCTTATGGATATCTTGGCCTGCGCCTGAACAGTGGCGACGGCAGCACAGGCAGCGGCCTACTGCAGAACGAAACCAAATATCGTGCGGACGGTTCCGACTACGAGCACGCTAACGATCAATACGGCACTGCCGGCGCAGCGCTAAAGTTGCGCGTATCGGAAACTGTACTGAAATACGGCGACCAACGCACCGCAGCGCCAGTATTCTCCACTGCCGACTCACGCTTGCTGCCAGAAACAGCAACTGGCTTTAATCTAATCAGCGACGAAATCAGCGGCCTGACAGCTGATGTAGGCCACTTTACTGCTTACAAAGATCGCAACAGCACCGACCATAAAGACGAACTAGCGACCAACTATTCGGGCACAGTAGCTGATTCGATCTCTTACTTGGGCGCCACTTACGCCATCACTGACGAGCTAAGCAGCAGCCTGTACGCCTCTGAAGTAGAAGACACATGGCGCCAGTACTACGCCAACGTTAACTACAGCCTCGCGCTAGCCGATGACCAAGCCGTAGCCGTTGACTTCAACATCTATCGCACCAACAACTACGGCGCAGACCGTGCTGGCCAAATTGGCAACACCACTTTCTCCCTTGCACCGTCCTACACTCTTGGCGCGCACAAGTTCACCGTGGCTTATCAGCAAGTACGCGGCGACACCCCGTATGACTATGTCGGTGGTGATTCGATTTTCCTTGCCAACTCGGTTCAATACGGTGACTTCAACGCAGCTGGTGAGAAGTCTTACCAAGTTCGTTACGACATCGACATGACCACCTTCGGCGTACCTGGCCTTAGCTTCATGGCTCGTTATGTGACTGGCTCAGAGATGGACAACAGCGGCGATCACAGCGGCATCTACAACACCTCTGCGACCCCTGATGTTGACAACTCCAAAGGCGGTAAAGAGTGGGAGCAAAACTTCGAAGCCAAATATGTGTTTCAAGACGGCCCTGCCAAGGACCTATCCCTGCGCTTACGTGAAGCGGTTTACCGCGCCAACGAACAAGCTAACAGCGTTTACGGCTCAGACGTAAATGAAGTCCGCCTGATCGCCGAATACCCGCTAAGCATCCTGTAATAGCGCGGTAATTGGTAGCTACACCCTAAAGCCCGGTTCGCCGGGCTTTTCTTTGCGCGCTACAACGGCAACGCATAGGTGCCGGTCACATGAGCCACCAGATCTTCCGGAGCGCCCTGCGAATACAGCGCCACCTCACAGACGGCCTGACGACGCGTCAAACGCAAAATTCGCGCTTCAGCCACTAAATCCACCGGCTTGGGTTTGGCCAGAAAATTGATATTCAAATTCGCCGTGACCGCCATTTCCACCCGCCCCAACCGCCCCAGCACCACCGCATACATGGCCGCGTCGGCCAGCGCCATAATGACTGGGCCGGACAAAGTGCCGCCCGGGCGCACTAACTTGCAGTGAAACGGCACCCGCGCCACGACCTTGGCTGCGTCCAAAAATTCAATTTGCAGGTCGATGTCGTCCGCCATGGGCACACCCAATCGAATCAACGCCTGTACCTGCACGGCGGTTAATACGCTCATTAGCATTCCTCCTGGCTATCCGGCTGGCTGCCTGTACGCGACTGAGCAGGCACCGTACAATGACCAACACTTTTTAAGCGGCTGCTCAAATCGTTACGCGCAGGCCTAAATGCCCGCTTGCTAGCGATTCTGAACAGATTCCACGCCTTCACAACTGACAAAACGGCCAATCATGCGCACTAGCCAGTATCTGCTCTCGACCCTGAAAGAAACCCCCTCTGACGCCGTGGTAATCAGCCACCAATTGCTGCTACGCGCCGGCATGATCCGCCGCTTGGCGTCTGGCCTGTACACCTGGCTACCGATGGGGTTGCGGGTATTGCGCAAGGTCGAGGCGATTGTGCGCGAAGAGATGAACGCCGCCGGCTCCTTAGAGGTGCTGATGCCGCTTTTTCAGCCGGCCGAACTCTGGCAAGAATCCGGCCGCTGGGAAGAGTACGGCCCCGAACTGCTGCGAGTGAAAGACCGTCACGGCCGCGAGTTTTGCGCAGGCCCGACCCACGAAGAAGTAATCACCGATCTAGCCCGCAACGAGCTGAACAGCTACAAGCAGTTGCCGCTCAACCTGTATCAAATCCAGACCAAGTTTCGCGATGAAATCCGGCCACGCTTCGGCCTGATGCGCGGTCGCGAGTTCATCATGAAGGACGCCTATTCCTTCCACCAAGATCAAGCCTCTTTACAGCAAACCTACGACCGCATGCACCAAGCCTACTGCAACGTGTTTACCCGGTTAGGCTTGAACTTTCGCCCGGTAGAAGCCGACACCGGTTCGATCGGCGGCACCGGCTCCCACGAGTTCCATGTACTGGCCGAATCGGGGGAAGACGACATCGCCTTCAGCGACAGTTCTGACTACGCCGCTAACATCGAAAAAGCCGAAGCCATCCCGCGCGAAACCTTGCGCGCTGCGGCGACTGAAGCACTGCGCTTGGTCGATACGCCAAATGCTAAAACCATCGCTGAGCTGGTCAGCCAATTTGATTTAGCCATCGAAAAGACCGTCAAAACCTTAGTGGTGCGTGCCGCCGAAGAAGGCAAGCTGATCGCCTTGGTTATCCGTGGCGACCACGAACTGAACGAAATCAAAGCCGCCAACCTTGCCCAAGTCGCCAGCCCACTGGTGTTCGCCTCCGAAGCCGAACTGCGTGATGCCATAGGTGCCGGCGCCGGCTCGCTCGGCCCACTGAACATGCCACTGGCTTGCATCATCGACCGCTCCGTAGCGCTGATGAGCGACTTTGGCGTTGGCGCCAACATCGATGACCAGCATTATTTTGGCGTGAACTGGGAGCGCGACTTGCCGCTACCGGAAGTGGCCGACTTGCGTAACGTGGTGGCCGGAGACCCAAGCCCAGATGGCCAAGGCACCTTAGTGATTAAACGCGGCATCGAGGTGGGGCATATCTTCCAACTCGGCACCAAGTACAGCCAGGCGCTGAACTGCCAAGTGCTGGGCGACAACGGCAAGCCGGTGATTCTGACCATGGGTTGCTACGGCATTGGCGTATCGCGGGTAGTGGCCGCCGCCATCGAGCAAAATTTCGACGAGCGCGGCATCCTCTGGAATGACACCTTGGCGCCGTTTCAAATTGCCCTAGTGCCGCTGCGCTACGAGACCGAGGTAGTGCGTGAAGCCACCGATAAGCTGTATGCCGAGCTAACGGCGGCCGGCTTTGAAGTGCTACTGGACGATCGCGACAAGAAAACCAGCCCAGGCATCAAGTTTGCCGACATGGAGCTGATCGGTATTCCGCATCGCATTGTGGTCAGCGATCGTGGCTTGGCCGACGGTAACTTGGAGTACAAGAGCCGTCGCGAAACCGAGGCGCAAGCCATCCCCGCGGCCGAAGTGCTGGCGTTTTTGCAAGCACGCATCCGCGGCTAAGCGAGGCCATATGTACCGCCGACCGACCCTGTACAGCGCTGCTGCCGTGTGCGCCGCGTTGCTACTTAGCGGCTGCGCTAACCAACTTGGCCAGCGCAGCGAACACGAGCAACGCATCGAACGCAAACTCGTCGAACACAGTTTGCTAATTGATGTGGGCGAGCCGCCAATGCTGGAGTTACCGCAGCGACGCGTGCGTATCCTCGAGCAAAAAACCTTCGAGGTCACTGAGTTCGAGGTTAGCCGTCACTACGACCGCTACACCCCCTACCAAGCCTGGCGCGAACTCTACGAAGTGCCGCTCGGTGCGGGCGCGGTGGTGGCCGGTGTGGGCGCTAACGTAGCCAATATCGTGACCTTCGGCAGCGTTCCGGAAAGCGCCACCAAAGGTTGGTTTGATTACGGCTTTGCCGGCCTCAATCCAGCCATGAACGTTGAGTCCCATGGCCGCTCGCAGCAAAACTTAGCCGGCACTAATGAAACCCAATTGGCCACGCGCAAAGAGTATTCCAGCCTGCCGTGGAGCGATCGGCCGGTCAGCGTGATTGCTGGCAAGCAGCGCCATGAACTCAGCACCGACAGCAAGGGTATCCTGCGCCTGAACTTGCTCGACAGCCCATTTGCCGAGCAAGCCAATATCAGCCGTGTGGGCAAGTTGCAGCTCAGCGTCAGCGACCCGCAAGACGGCACGCAAGGCCAAGCCAGTTTATTGGTCAGCCGCGCACTGCAAGGCAAATTAGTTGAGGCGCACGCACTGATCTTTAACGACCTTGAGGGCGACGATGTCGCACAATGGGTGCATCGGGTGAAACGCTTGGCCGATTTAGGCCTAGAAGAAGAAGCCAGCGAACTGGAACAAAGCTTGATCGAACTGACCCGCAACGATCCAGAATTGCAGCAGGATTTTCTCCGTTCGCTGCAAAAAAATGCTGGCCGCTTAGCCGCCGACCCGGGCGCTAACGAATAACCACAGCGCCCTGGCTCGTTAGCGCTGCAACTGCACCAAGCGCGCAGTTAAACCGGCGGCCGTTTGTTCACCCAGCAAGCGCTCACGCAGCTTACCCTGGCCATCAATGATGTAAGTCACCGGCAGCACCTCGCTGCGCGGCAACTGCCAGCGCTCAGCGGGGTCTTGCGCCAAGACCCGATACTGAATGCCTAGAGCGGTACTGGCTTGGCTTAATTGATCGCCTTGCAACTGATCAAAGTTAACCCCCAGCACCAACACCGGCGGCACGCTGAGTTGCTGCGCCAACGTGTTCAACTCAGCAACCTCAGCCCGACAAGGGCCGCACCACTGCGCCCAGTAATTAATCACTAACCACTGGCCTTCTAGCTGCTCAGCCGTTACCTTTCGTCCATACTGATCCATACCGTAGTCATCGCTACAGCCGGTCAGCAGCACCCCGATAAGGAGCAGCATGAGCACCCGCCACTTGCCATCACCGTTGCCCCGCGCGATCCGCCGAGCATCCAACGCCGCGCCAGCAAACGGAACGCGCGCCGCTGCTTCAAACCAAGGGTATTGTGCTGCCATGCTATGCCTCACTGGCGAAAATTTACTATGACCCTAGATGCATTGCGCCTAGAAGTGCCGGACATCCTCAATGAGCAGGCACCGACCCAGAACGAGATAACTGAACAACTCGCTGCCGCGCGCCTGCTGCTACCGGAAAACGCCTTACAAGAGCTACTGAGCCTGCTGTTTCGCTGCAATCGCAGCGCCATGACCTTACTAGAAAGGCAGCGCAGCCTGCAAAATTTCAGCGATGCTTACCGCAGCTACGCACAAGCTTACTTGGGCGATACAGCGCCACCACCGCTGTTCTTACGTCTGTGTAGCGAAATGGCCGCCGGCTTTAAGCGCTTACTGCTGCAGATTCTACAGGGCCGCCAGCCATCTCGCCCGCACCTTGCATGGTGCCTGTATAAAGCCCAGTACTACCTTGCGCAAAGCTTGCTGCGCCATTACCAAATTTACCAAGAGCCACCACCGAGCCTGTGGCGCGACAGCCATTTACTGTATTGGATTGGCGAACACCAAGACTGCCTTGATGAACACATTGCTGCCGCCTTTATGCCAGTGCCGTCCAGCACCCTGCGCGGGCTCTACCAACAAGCCCTGTTGCTGGCCCTGAGCAACCCGTTTCACCTTGCCCAAGGCGAGTGCACAAAACTGTTCGCCGCGCTGGCACCACTGGCCAGCCTGGCACGCTTGCTACCGTGGGATGATGAGGAAGAAATCGATGGGCCAACCGTCGACCTTAGTGCCTCACAAGCCTGCTTGGCCTTCGACGAAGTGCCGCAAGGCCAACCGAGTGATTTACGCCGTTTCGAATTGGGCGCGCTATTGATTGGCCTGCATGAACCGGCGCCACTGCAAACGGCCTTCGAGCGACAATTATTAGAGCGTGTGCGCGTCAACTGGCTAGGCCGCCAGCAACGCCGACATACCCGCAGCGAATACGAAGGCCCGTGCAACTTAATTATCGGCCTGACCGACATCCACTCGCAGTTGCTGGAAAAACGCCCCAGCCATTGCGCTACTCTGATGCTCGACGGCAGCGCCGGCGGTGCACGCTTATTGTGTAACAGCGACCAAGGTGCGCACTTACCGGTTGGCCAATTGGTGCTCTTGCTGGCTGAAACTGGCACCCCGACCTTAGCTTTAGTGCGCTGGCGGCATCAGAACAACGAAGGCTTGCACTTGGGCTTACGTTACCTAAAAGGCCTGCCGCGCCCGGTGTGGCTGCGTCGTTCACCCAGCTCGCAAACCCATCCCGGTGTCTTGCAGAGCACTCCAGAACCCGGCACAGGCTGGCACCACGGCCTGTGGCTGCCCAACGGACAGTTCGTTGAGGGTGAAAGCCTGTGGCTGCAACTCACCCATATGCCCAACCAAACGGTAGTGCCATTGCCAGCCTGCAATCTGCATACACCGACGGTATCGCGCTATCCGCTGCGCCTAGCCTAAGCGCGGCAACCGCTGATTCTGCAAAACCGGTCACATGCTCACCGGCCTGACTGCACAGTTTGCGGTTCAGCGGTCAGGTTAGAATTTGCCGGTCAGCCATTCTTTCAGCGAGCACCGCCATGCCTTCCGCCAACGACCGCCTGATTGGCCCAGTCCCAGCATCAATTACCAGCCTAGCTAAAACCATAGTGACACCCTATGACGGGCGCGTCGCCGAATTCAATATCGCCGCATGGCTGCAACTCAAGGGTTTAGAGAACCTGCCAGTATCGTTAATGGTGCGCTACCTAGACGGTGAACAGCCGCGCGAACTAGCAGTTGAACACAGCAAAGTTGGCGCCCAAGGCAAGGTGCTGCTGTCGGGCATTGCCCGTTTGACAATTAAACACAACCTGCAAAACGTGCAGGTGTTTTTACGCACCGCCGTGCCAGCACAAAGCATGTTGGTTGAAGAACTGTTTGTGCAGGCCGTCGAACAAGCCCATAGCGACAAACGCCAAGCGCTGGTTTAAGGCCGCACACCGCCCTCTTGAACGACATAGCTAAGCGGCTCAGTAGCCGCCACCGAACCGCTCAGCGAAGGCTCCAGCAACGGCAGTAAACTCTGCGGCCAACGACTGAAGCGCAACCCGGTAACGCGGTTAAGCCGCTCTAAAGCAGCCTGCGGGTCGAGCTGATGCAGGTAAATAACAGTGTTTGGTTTGCTCATAAGTAACCACTTCGTCGTCATTCCTTGACTGGCCTGATAGTTAAAACTCTCTCGCCTTGAGATTGCCAGAAGCGTGCCACTTTGCCGGCGCAGCATTTAGGCGCCAGTGCAACGCCAAACAACAAGGCTCAAGTCTGCAGTACGCCGCAAACTGACCATTTACGTCACTGCGCAGTGGGTTGTAACCATTGACCTAAGCTGCCACTAAACAACTGTTCTTGCTGCTGATAAAACGCCGCTAACGCACCGTACAGCGCCGGATACCAAGGCTCATCCAACTGCGCCGGCAACTGCACCAGCCGAGGCAGCGGCCATGGGCTGTGACTGAGCAACTGCTGCAGCGGATAGTTCGACAAGTCACGGCTGAGCACCCATGCATCGCCGGCGGTGGCGCAAATCAGCTGTTCGCTTTGTAGAAAATCGACAATTTCCAGCCATTCATCCCCCGGCACCAGCCAGCCCGCCCGCTGCACATTGCTTAGGCGCACCGGCGCACCTCGCTGCTGACGCTCATAGAACACCCGCAACACCCCCAGCAACACCAACAAGCGCGGCAACGCCCGACGCCGCCAATGATGCGGGGCCGACAAGTTGCACACCAGCTCGGCACCAAACAGCACAATCAACCAGGACACATACAGCCATAACAAAAACAGCGGCACAGTCGCGAACGCACCGTAGATCAACTGATAGCTGGGGAAAAAGCTCACATACAAGCCGAATATCGCCTTGGCCACCTCAAACAGCACAGCAGTGAAAATGCCGCCCAACAACGCATGTTTAAACGGCACCTGAGCATTCGGTACGGTGGAGTAGATCAAGGTAAACGCCGCCACACTGAACAACAGCGGGGTGAACGTGAGCAACAGTTTTACTCCAACTAACGCATGCGGCCCAGACAGCAAGGAGGTTGAGGTCAAGTAGGTGCTGATCGCAAAGCCGCTACCCAACAGCAGCGGACCGAGACTGAGAATCGCCCAATACAGCAAAAAACTGGAAACCCCACGCCGACTCTTACGCACCCGCCAGATGGTGTTAAACGCCTGCTCAATATTCACCAGCATCATAAAGGCAGTAACCGCCAAGGCCAGCACCCCGACCCAGGTCAATTGCCGCGCCTGCACGGTAAAACCCTTGAGGTATTCCTGCACCGCCGCGCCCGTTGAAGGCACAAAGTTGCGAAAGATAAAATCCTGAATCTGCTCGCCAACCCCCTGAAAAGCCGGCACGGCGGATAAGGTGGAAAAGGTCACTGTCATTAGCGGCACCACCGCAAACAGCGTGGTGTAAGTCAGTGCCGCGGCGCTGCTAATACCGCGATCGGCCAAAAAGCGCTGCAATAAAAACCGCCAAAAATCCAGAGCATCGTGCAGACGTTGGCGCATTCCTGCTCCTTAGTGTGTATTCGAATTAACGCTGCGCCGCCCTGATATCTCCACAGAGTTCGGTTGCGAGCGCAGACGCGAGTAGAATAGCCGCCACCCCAACCAAGAAGCGACCCGCAAATGACCGATTTGACCATCTATCACAATCCGTTTTGCTCAAAATCGCGTGGCGCGCTGGAAACCCTCGAAGCTCGGGGCCTAACGCCAAACATCGTGCGCTACCTAGAAACGCCACCCAGCGTCGCAGAACTACAAGCAGTGCTCGGCAAGCTGAGCATCACCGCACGCGAGTTGCTGCGCACCGGTGAAGACGCTTACAAAAGTCTCAACTTGGCCAACCCGAACCTGTCTGAGGCGCAATTAATCGACGCCATGGTTGCCAACCCAAAGCTGATTGAACGACCCATCATCATCAGCGGTGAGCGCGCCGTTATTGGCCGCCAACCGGAAAAATTGCTGGAGCTGCTCCAGTGAGCTCGCCTTATATTCTAGTGCTGTACTACAGCCGCCACGGCGCCACCGCCGAAATGGCCCGGCAAATTGCCCGCGGCGTTGAACTGGGCGGCCTGGAGGCTCGCCTGCGCACCGTGCCGGGCGTGTCCAGCGACTGCCAACAAGTCAGCCCGGAAGTACCCGAAGAGGGTGCCCTGTACGCCACCTTGGATGACTTAAAAGACTGCGCCGGCTTAGCCATGGGCAGCCCAACGCGCTTTGGCAACATGGCCGCCGCCCTCAAGTATTTTCTCGATGGCAGCAGCAACCTGTGGCTTACCGGCGGTTTAGTCGGCAAACCGGCCGGAGTCTTCACCAGCACCGCCAGCCTGCACGGCGGTCAAGAAAGCACCTTATTGTCGATGCTCTTACCCTTGCTGCACCACGGCATGCTGATTTGCGGCCTGCCCTACAGCGAGTCGGCACTGCTGCAAACCCGCGGTGGCGGCACCCCTTATGGGCCGAGCCACCACGCTGGCAGCGACGGCAAACGCGCCCTCGACGAAGACGAAATCGCCCTGTGCCGCGCCCTCGGCCTGCGCCTTGCAACTATCGCTCAGCAACTGGAGAAACCGCGTGGCTAAAATCCCCAAGCCCTTACCCGAACTTAAATGGCTGCAACCGCGCCTGCGTATCAGCCGCGCCATCAACCTGTTCAGCTTCTTTGCCTTGGCACTGCTGATTCTGCTCTGGAACTTATTCTTTGCCGATTTAAATGGCGCTCGCCCATGGGGCATTTTGCTGTTCGCCCTAACCCCCTTAGCACTGCTGACTCCAGGAATAATCAGCGGCCAGCCAAGAGCCACCGCCTGGCTGTGCTTCGTGGTTAACCTGTATTTCATCGCTGGCGTGCTGGCGGTAATGAGTGCAAAAACTACATTTTTTGACTGGGCACTGCTGTGCCTCAGCGTCACCTTGTTCTGCTCAGCACTGCTGTACACCCGCTGGCGGTTCCAATACGACCGCAAGTTGGCCGGGGAATAGTTAATGAGCTCGGCCCAGCGTTTGCGCCTAGTGCTATTGCCGGGGCTCAATGGTAGCGACCATCTGTTCGCACCACTGTTGTCTTGGCTAGATCCGCAACTCACAGTGCAAACGTTAAGCCTGCCGCAACAAGGACCACAGGATCATCGGCAGCTAGCCGAAACACTGCTAGGCCAACTGGGCGAAACACCATTTGTACTACTCGGAGAGTCCTTCTCCGGCGCACTCGCCTACCATCTCGGCATGCTTAAACCAGCGGGGTTGCGCGGGCTAGTTTTCGCGGCCAGCTTTCTACAGCGGCCGCAGCCGTTGTTACGACTACTGCCGCAACATGCCTTGCCATTGCCGATTAGCCTACTGACCAATTCCTGGCTACTGAAAACCTTCTGCCTCGGCAAGCACGCCAATTTCGAGCTAGTTGACTTGCTGCGCACTGAGATTCGCAGCATGGAAAAATCATTGCTGTGGGCGCGCTTGTTCAGTCTCGCGCAACTGCAGCAGCCCTTACTCAAGCTAGAGCTACCCGCACTGCAACTGCTGGCAAAGTACGATCGGTTAGTCACTGCGCAAGCATCGAACAGTCTGCGTTTGCACTGTAATCACCTGCAGCAGGTGACCATTGACGGCCCGCACTTTCTACTGCAAAGCCAACCAGAAGCCTGTGCACACGCGATTAACCGTTTTATTGCCGGGCTCGCCACGCAGTAAACCGAACTGTTACCAGCCCAAGGTTTCTTTTAGGAAGGGAATGGTCAGCTTGCGCTGGGCTTGTAGGGACGCTTGATCGAGGCGTTCCAACAATTCAAACAGCGCACTCATGCTGCGTGTGCCGCGAGTCAGGATAAACCGGCCGACTTCATCGGGCAGTTGTAAACCACGGCGCGAGGCACGCAGTTGCAAGGCGCGTAGTTTGTCTTCATCGGACAGCGACTGCAGCTGAAACACCAGCGCCAAGGTTAACCGCGACTGTAGATCTGGCAGCCCCACCGCTAACTCACGGGGTGAGCAGGTGGCGGACAGCAGCAAGCGCCGGCCACTGTCGCGCAAACGGTTGAACAGGTGAAACAACGCCTCCTCCCAATCCGCGCGCCCGGCCACTGCATCCAAGTCATCTAAACAAACCAGTTCGCATTGTTCGAGGTTGTCGAGCAACTGCGGGCCGTAATCGACCACTTCGCGCAGCGGCAGGTACACCGCCGGCTCATCGCGCTGTTCAAAGCGCAGACAAGCCGCTTGTAATAAATGACTGCAACCGACCCCCGCGCCGCCCCATAGGTAAATCAGGCTCTCGGTCCAACCGGCCTCTGGTTCGCATAAACGCTCGACATAGCCAAGCGCGGCCGCATTGGCACCGGGGTAATAATTAGCGAAGGTGGCATCGTCACGCAGACGCACGCCTAGGGGCAGTTGGATCGGAGTCATGGCGATTTAGCCGACTGATTACAGTCGTCGAAGGGCTCGGTAAGCAGTGGATAACCCGCAGGCAAGCCGTGAGCAACGCCCACAGCAACTGCAAAGTCTATACAAATCAGCCAGATGGCGCAGCAACCCAGCGACTTAGAGCTGTCGCTGACGGCACTGACTACCAATGAAACTGCAGCACATTGGGATTAACCGGGGCTGGCACTGGCGCCGCAGACTCAGCGTCAAGCGCCGCTGACGGGCCTTCTTGTAATTGCGCCAAGGCTAATTGCGCGCGCAACTGCTCGGGGCTGGCCTGCACCGAGAACAGCAATTGCTCGCCATCGGCACGCTGCAAACGGCCAGCAAAGGGTGCCAGTAACCCCTGTAACTGCGCATAGCGCGCCAAATTGGCGCCCTGCACCTGTATTTGTAATGCTTGCGCGGCACCCGGCTGACTAACGAAACGGGGCGCTAACCGCGCGCTAACCGCTTGCAACACCGCATCAGCCACGGCTTGTTGATCGGCGCCCTGCGCACTGCCCTGCTCGCGGCTCTCGCCCAACCACAGTTGCCACTGTGCCTGCCACTGGCCATCCACCTCACGGGCCTGCACCGCCAGCAACGCATCGGCGTTATAACGCGCGGAGGCCGGCAGCAAAGCCGCAGGCTGTGGCGCCGCTAAGTTCTCGGCAGTGGCCAACAGCTGTTCATCCAAATCGGCCAACGGCAAACGCAGCGGCAAACCGCTGCGCACGGCGGCGTTACGCAACACGCTGGCGGCAGGTTGCGCGTCGCCGACCAAAGCACTGGATTCGCTCGTCTCATTCAGCCACCAAGCCAAAATGGCCGGGCGATTAGCGCTCCACAAGGCCAGTCCGGCTTGGCGCATGCTGCGTTCAGCGCTGCTTGGGTCGAACTCAACCAGCAAAGCCTGCGGCGTAGCGTTTTCATAGGCATAACGGCTGATGATCTGTTGCGGGTCACTGCGCAGCGCCACCACAGCGGGGTTTTGCAGGGCTTGTGGGTCACCGGTAAGGCGCAGCACCAAGGTATCCAAGGCCCGTTTAAGGGCGGCGTCACGCTCCTCTGGTTGCTGGCTGGCGACCGGTTCACGCACTTGATACAGGCCACTTAATGGCTGCGCGGCAAGTGGCAAACACAACAGTGACAGGCTAACAACTAACCAGCGGGCAATAACGCGCATCGAATTCTCGTAGGGTTTAGGCAGACCGTTGAAAAGTGTTGGCGAGGCCGCCGAGACGAGGCAAAAACGGCCGAGAAAGCGCAGTTTACAGGCTGTAAATGAGCATTTTGAGGCCGTTTTTAACGCTGTATCGGCAACGCAGGTAGCTTTTCAACGGCCTGTTAGGGCTAAAAACAGGCTTATACCTTAAACAGCCGCCCCTAAGCCGGCAACCTTTGCGGCGCTAAACCGCCCAATGGCAGCTAAAGCGAACCTCAACAAAATCCCCCTATCGCCGATACAGCAATTGTCCTGAGCCTGACTAGACTGAGAAAAACCACCTATCTTTGCACCTACTCGGAGCGCCCATGAGCATTAAAATACGCCTACTGCTACTGACCGCCACCGGCCTCTCGGCCGCATTATTAATGGGTTTGGTCAGCTACCTGAATAATAGCCGCACCGACGAAGTCATCAGCACTAATCAGACCATCCTCAGCGCCCTGCGCAATCACCTAGATGCCGACATGATGCATGACGCGCTGCGCGCAGACGTGCTGTCGTCACTCCTGGTTGGTCTAGGCAAAAGCCCGAGCAGCCCCGACGAAGTGCGCAGCAGCATCCAAGAACATGCCGAGCGCTTTCGCCAAGCCCTGGCGGACAATCAACAACTGGACACCAACCAGGCGATCAAAACGGCCCTACAACGCGTGCAACCCAGTCTCGACAGCTATATTGCGGCCGCCGAACAGATCACCCGCCAGAGCCTGCAAGATCCGGCCGTCGGCCAACAGCAACTTTCGAGCTTTAACCGCGCATTCGAACAACTCGAAGGCGATATGCAAGCGCTGAGCGAACTCATCGAACAAAGCGCCAAACAAACAACCGAGCAAACTCACAGCGCCATCAGCGCCGCTAATATCAGCATCAGTGTGGTTTTACTGGCCAGCATTGCCCTACTGATGGCACAAGGCATCTGGGTAACTGCCCGCATCATGGGGCCGATCCGCCTCGCCAGTCGGATTGCCGCGGCCACCGCGCAAGGTAACCTGCTTGAGCGCATCAGCGAACCCAGCGGCCAAGATGAAGCCAGCGCCCTGCTGCGCAACCTAGCCAGCATGCAGCGCGACCTGCGCGGCATGATCGAGCTAGTGCTGCGCAATGCCAACGGTATTGGCGCCATTAGCCAAAATTTGAACAGCGGCTGTCACGACGTAGCCAGCTCCAGCGAACGGCAAAGCGATGCCGCCAGCACCATGGCCGCCGCGGCCAGCCAAATGACCGCCAGCATCGAGGAAATCACTCGGCATGCCGAGCGCGCACTGGCCATGGCCAGCCAAGCCGAGCAATTGGCCAAAGATGGCGGCCAGGTGATTCATCAGGTGGTGGCCGATATGCAGGGCATCTCGCAATCGGTGCAACAGTCGGCGCAGGTTATTCGCACCCTGGATAAAGAGTCAGAGCAAATCTTCAGCATTATTCAGGTGATTAAAGGCATCGCCGATCAAACCAATTTACTCGCCCTCAATGCCGCCATTGAAGCCGCCCGCGCTGGAGAGCAAGGCCGTGGCTTTGCCGTGGTGGCCGACGAAGTCCGGCAACTGGCCGGCCGTACCAGCAGCTCCACCGAAGAAATCGCCAATATGGTTCAGCGCATCCAGCAAAGTACCCGCGAAGCGGTAGTCAGCATGGAGAGCGGCGTCGCCCAGGTGGATAAAGGCATGGCCGTAACCGCCGATGTGGAGCGGGCAATTCGTGAAATTTCGCAAGCCACCCTCAGCACTAGCCACTTGGTTAACGACATCACTCGCACCATCAGCGAGCAAAGCCAGGCCAGCAATGAGATAGCCCAGCAAATTGAAAGCATCGCCGGCATGTCGCAAAGTAACAGTCAGAATATGAGCGCGACCGTCAGCACCACCGATCAACTTTCCCAATTAGCCAGCCAACTCAGCGACTCAGTGGCGCGTTTTCGCCTGTAGCGGCCAGTAAAATCACGACTATTCGTCGGATCAACCGCCGCCAGCACGCACTTGTGTGGCGCCAGCGGCATGCGCCGATGGCCGCTAGCGTGCAAGCCTGATAAAATCGCGCGCCTTCGCAGACCGGCTTCGGCACTAGCCGAGTTCGAGTGCCACGCTTGGCGCACGCAGAGAACCACAGGTTCTTCGCGCTGCTCGCCTCGCCACTCACTCAAACCAAGCCGGTCGCGCCCCGCACATTCTTTTTTACAGGCCCGGACCTATGAGCAAGCAACCTTCCATCAGCTACAAGGACGCTGGCGTCGATATCGATGCTGGCGAAGCCCTGGTCGAACGCATCAAGAGCGTGGCCAAGCGCACCCGGCGTCCTGAAGTTATGGGCGGTTTGGGCGGCTTTGGCGCCCTGTGCGAAATCCCGGCGGGCTACAAGCAACCGGTATTGGTTTCGGGTACCGACGGTGTTGGCACCAAGCTACGCCTGGCTCTGAACCTTAATCAGCACGACAGCATCGGCCAAGACTTAGTCGCCATGTGCGTTAACGACCTGATCGTGTGCGGCGCCGAACCGTTGTTCTTCCTCGACTACTACGCCACAGGCAAACTCAACGTCGAGGTAGCAGCCACCGTAGTTACCGGGATTGGCGCAGGTTGCGAGCTGGCCGGTTGCGCCTTGGTAGGCGGTGAAACCGCGGAAATGCCCGGCATGTACGAAGGCGAAGATTACGACCTAGCCGGCTTCTGCGTGGGCGTCGTGGAGAAAGCCGAAATTATCGACGGCACCAAAGTTGCCGCTGGCGACACCTTGCTGGCCCTGCCTTCTTCCGGTCCGCACTCCAACGGTTATTCGCTGATCCGCAAGATCATCGAAGTGGCTGGCGTCGACATCGAAACCATCCAACTCGACGGCAAGCCGCTGACCGAACTGCTGATGGCACCAACGCGCATCTACGTTAAGCCACTGCTGCAACTGATCAAAGAGACTGGCGCAGTTAAAGCCATGGCCCACATCACCGGTGGCGGCCTGATCGAGAACATTCCACGGGTCTTGCCAGAAGGCAGCCAAGCGATCATCGACATCAACAGCTGGCAGCGCCCTGTGGTGTTTGATTGGTTGCAAGCGCAAGGCAACGTCGATGAAATCGAAATGCACCGGGTACTGAACTGCGGCGTGGGCATGATCATCTGCGTAGCACCAGAAGATGCCGAGAACGCCTTGGCCACCTTGCGCGCTGCTGGCGAGCAACCGTGGATCATCGGCTCTATCGCCCAAGCTGCCGAGGGTAGCGAGCGCGTGGTTCTGAACAACCTGAAAAGCCATTGATGCCAGCCGCCTGCCAGCCGCCCACCTGCAAGGTAGTGGTACTGATCTCTGGCTCCGGCAGCAACTTGCAGGCGCTGATCGACAGCATTGCGGCCGGGGAAAACCCGGCCACTATCGCGGCGGTTATCTCTAACCGCAGCGATGCGTATGGCCTGCAACGCGCCCAAGCAGCCGGCATTAGCACCTTGGTGCTCGACCACAAGGCGTTTAGCGACCGCGTGGCATTTGATCAAGCGCTGGCCGCTGCCATCGACGGTTTCGAGCCGCAACTGGTGGTACTGGCGGGTTTTATGCGCATCCTCAGCGGCGACTTCGTGCGCCACTATCAGGGCCGCTTGCTGAATATCCATCCCTCGTTACTGCCCAAGTACAAAGGCATGCACACCCATCAACGAGCCATCGACGACGGCGAGCAAGAGCACGGCTGCAGCGTGCATTTTGTTACCGAGGAACTTGATGGTGGTCCGCTGGTCGTACAAGCGGTGCTGCCAATAGTTGCCGGCGATACCGCCGAGAGCTTGGCGCAGCGAGTCCATGTGCAAGAGCACCGTATTTATCCACAGGCGGTGAGCTGGTTTGCCCAAGGCCGAGTCAGCCTGCACGCTCAAGGCGCAAGCTTGGATGGTCAATTATTGCCCGCCAGCGGTAAAGTACTGCACGCCCTCGACGGCTAACCAGCCCTGACATCTAACTTCGGAGACCTTATGCAGCGCGCCTTACTCTTGGTTATTAGCGCTCTTAGCGCATTCAGCCTGTCAGCCCAAGCGCTGGAGCTGAAACCTTTTACCGCCAGCTACACCGCCGACTGGAAGCAACTGCCCATCAGCGGCACGGCCGAACGCAGCCTTGAAAAACTGCCTGACAACCGCTGGAAGTTGGATTTTGAAGCGGCCATGCTGGTTGCCAGCCTCAGCGAAGTCAGCACCTTCCGCTTAGAAAACAACCTGTTTGTGCCCCTGACCTATCGCCTCAATCGTGGCGGCATGGGCAAGAGCAAAAAAGTTGAACACGACTTTGACTGGACCGAAAAACAAGTGCTCGGCAGTGATCGCGGCGACTCAGTGCGCCTGCCACTTAATCGCGGCATGCAGGATAAGTCGACCTACCAGCTTGAACTGCAGTACGACGTAGCTGCCGGCAAGCAAAGCATGAGTTATCAGGTGGTCGACGGCGACGAAGTTGAAACCTACGACTTCCGTGTACTTGGCCCGGAGCGCGTGCGCACCCAAGCCGGCTTAATCGATGCGATCAAAGTAGAGCGCGTACGAGACCCGACCAAAAGCGCACGCAAAACCGTGCTCTGGTTTGCCAAAGACTGGGACTACCTGCTAGTGCGCCTGCACCAAGTGGAAACCGACGGCAAGGAATACCAGATTATGCTCAAAGACGGCAAAGTTGACGGCAAAACCGTTAAAGGCCAGCCGAACTAAGCGCTTTGCTTAACAGCAGACAATAAAAAACCGGGCTAGCCCGGTTTTTTATTGTCTGCTGTTAAGCCATTACCACATCAAGTCATCCGGCACCTGATAGGCCGCGTAAGGATCATCGGCATCTGGGGCTTCGGTTGGGGTATTCAGCAATATCACCCGGCGCGGGTCGCGCTCTTGGATTTTTAGCGCCGCTTCCCGGGGGATCACTTCGTAACCGCCGCCGTGTTGAACGATGGCCAGCGAGCCGTGGCTGAGTTTGTCACGCATCAGTTTATTCACCGACAGGCGCTTAACTTTTTTGTCGTCGACAAAGTTGTAATAGTCCTCGGTGGTCAGCTTGGGCAGGCGCGAGATTTCGATCAGCTGCTTGATCTGCGCGGCGCGGGCCTTTTGCTCAACTTTTTCTTGCTGCTGGCGATTTAACAGCTGATCGCGTTCAACCTTCTCGGCCTTGGCTTGCAGGGCAGCTTGCTGCTGCGAATCATCGACGGCAATTTGCCCTTTGTGCTCTAAACGCTTTTGTTTCTGCTGGTCTTTACCGACCTGCTTGGCCTGCTTCTGGCTGACCAGCCCGGCTTTGAGCAACTGATCGCGAAGAGAAATACTCATAACCTAAGCCTTACCAATAATTTTAAAAGAATGAATGAGAGCTGTGACTTGGCGTTGCCGTAGCACACCAGCAGCAACAGCGTCTCGGCCTGAGCGGCGGATTACGCTGCGCTAATCTGCACTACCCACCTACGGCCGCTTTACGCATCGGCGGCGCCAATGGCGTTTTTTTCTTGTTTCTTGGCTTCACCCCAGAGAGCATCTAACTCGTCGAGGCTGCAATTTTCAATCGGGCGCTGGGCTTCGCGCAAGAGCTGTTCGATAAATCGAAAGCGCCGCTCAAATTTGCGGTTGGCGGCGCGCAGAGCGGTTTCCGGATCGACCTTGAGGTGACGGGCCAGATTGGTCACGGCAAACAGCAGATCGCCCAACTCATCTTGAATCGCTTGCGGGTCATTATCCGCCATGGCCTCGAGCACTTCATCGAGTTCCTCACGGACTTTATCGACCACCGGCAAGGCGTCCGGCCAATCAAAACCCACTTGGGCGGTGCGCTTTTGCAGCTTGATCGCGCGCGACAAGGCCGGCAGCGCACCGGGCACATCGTCGAGTAACGACAACTGCTGCGGAGCATCCGCACGCGCCGCCCGCTCACCGGCTTTAAGTTCATCCCAGCGCTGTTTAACCGCCGCCTCTTCCACTTGCTGCGGGGTGGCCTGCGCATACAAATCGCCATTGGCAAACACATGCGGGTGGCGGCTGATCAGCTTATTGGTGATGCTGTCGATCACCGTGGCGAACTCGAAACGCCCCTCTTCACGGCCCAACTGGCTGTAATACACCACCTGAAACAACAGATCGCCCAACTCGCCGGGCAAATGGACAAAGTCACCCTGCTCGATGACTTCCGCCACCTCATAAGCCTCTTCCAGCGTGTAGGGCACCAAGCTCGTATAGGTTTGCTTAAGATCCCAAGGACAGCCCGTGAGCGGGTCACGCAAACGTTCCATCAGATAGAGCAGGTCTTCGATTTTGTACATAAACAACTCCATTTCTTATCGCCTACGCGAAACCCACGGCGACACCTGAGCGTAACGAGGCAGCAGCCGCTCCCGGCGGCTTGCTGCATTCCCCACATACCTTTGGGCCACGAAGAGCTGGCTAGGCGAAGGTTTGCCGAAAAAGCGGAGTTGGCTGGTGCCAATGAGCATTTTTCGGCAGACCTTCAACAACGCCAGATGCGCGCAGCCTGCAGTAGCTCAGGCGGTGCGGCTGCGGCGGGCCTCGATAATATTGGGCAGCTGGGAGATACGCCCCAGCAGCCTGCCCAGCGCTTCCAACCCTGGAATCTCGATGGTCAGCGACATAGCTGCTGTGCTGTCTTCTTTATTAGAGCGGGTATTGACCGCCAGCACGTTGATCTTTTCGTTGAGCAGCACTTGCGAAACGTCGCGCAGCAGGCCAGAACGGTCGTAGGCACGGATGATGATGTCGACCGGATAGGTCTGCACCGGCACCGGGCCCCAACTGACTTGAATAATCCGCTCCGGCTCACGACCGCTTAGCTGCAGCACCGAGGCGCAGTCTTGACGGTGAATGCTGACGCCCCGACCCTGGGTGATATAGCCGACGATCGGGTCGCCAGGCAACGGCTGGCAGCAACCGGCCATTTGCGTCATCAGGTTGCCCACGCCCTGAATCTGAATGTCGCCGCGCTTGCCCGGCTTAAAGCCGCTCGGCCGGCGTGGAATGAGCTCGAGCTGCTGATGATCGCGCTCTGGCTCAACCAATTGCTGAGCTAGGTTGACCATCTGCACCAAGCGCAGATCACCGGCACCAAGCCCGGCAAACAGGTCATCCACGGACTTCAGATTGGCTTTCTCGGCGACCCGGTCAAAGTCCACCGCCGGCAACGCCACGCGGGTCAACTCACGCTCCAGCATGAGTTTACCGGCGGCGATATTTTGGTCGCGGTCCTGCAATTTGTACCAATGAACGATCTTCGCCCGCGCCCGCGAGGTGGTGATGTAACCCAAGTTGCTGTTCAGCCAATCACGGCTGGGCGTGCCGTGCTTGCTGGTGATAATTTCCACCTGCTCGCCGGTTTGCAGGCTGTAGGTGAGCGGCACTAT
>JAIETJ010000002.1 GCA_019745275.1 Pseudomonadaceae bacterium
GTGTGCGCAGAAGCCGGGGTTGAGGTTTTGACCTTGTTTGCCTTCTCCAGTGAAAACTGGCAGCGTCCGGCAGACGAAGTGGGCGCTTTGATGGCGTTGTTTTTGCGTGCCTTGCGCGTTGAGGCGAGCAAGCTGAAAGACAATCAAATCAGCCTGCGTATTATTGGCGATCGCTCGCGCTTTCATCCTGAGTTGCAAGCGGCAATGCTCGCGGCTGAGGCTGAAACAGCTGGGCCAAGTAAATTTATCCTGCAGGTAGCGGCTAACTACGGTGGCCAGTGGGACATCGTGCAGGCGGCGCAAGCTTTGGCGCGCGAGGTCAAGGACGGACATTTGGCTGTAGACGCGATCAGCGCTCAGTTGCTGCAAGAGCGCTTGTCGACTGCCGATTTACCCTTGCCAGACCTGTGTATTCGCACCGGCGGTGAACACCGCATTAGCAACTTTCTACTCTGGCAGTTGGCCTATGCCGAGTTGTATTTCTCCGATCTGCTCTGGCCGGATTTTAAGCATCACGCCATGCGTGCGGCGTTGGCGGATTACGCAACTCGTCAGCGACGCTTCGGTAAAACTAGCGAGCAAGTCCAAGCTGAGGCCGGTCAATAATGCTTAAACAACGAATCTTAACGGCGCTGTGGTTGTTGCCGCTGGCTTTAGGCGGTTTCTTTCTGCTGGATGGTTGGCAGTTTGCGTTGTTTATTGGCGCGGTCGTGACCTTGGGTGCTTGGGAGTGGGCGCAGTTGGCCGGCTTTAGTGCTCAGCCGCTGCGGGTTGCTTACGGCGCGGGGGTGGCGGCGCTCCTGTATGCGCTGTACTTGCTGCCGCAATTGGCGCCTTGGCTGCTATCGCTGTCGTTAGCGTGGTGGCTGTTAGCGGCGTTGCTGGTGGTGACATATCCGCGCAGTAAGGCTTACTTGCATGCTCCGTTGAGTAAGCCGCTGATAGGTTTGCTGTTGCTGCTGCCAGCGTGGCAAGGGCTGATGTTGCTTAAGCAATGGCCGCAAGGCAACGCGTTAATCATTGCGGTAATGGTCTTGGTGTGGGGCGCCGATATCGGTGCCTATTTCGCTGGTCGCGCCTTCGGTAAACGTAAATTAGCCCCGCATGTCAGTCCCGGTAAAAGCTGGGAGGGCGTATTTGGTGGTTTGCTGACCTGCTTGTTGATTGCCCTAGCGATTGGTTTGTATCGCCATTGGACTGCCGTGCAATTACTGATTGCGCTGGTTTCGACTGCCTTGCTGGTGATGGTCTCGGTGCTTGGCGACCTGACTGAGAGCCTGTTTAAACGTGAGGCAGGGATTAAAGACAGCAGCAATTTATTGCCCGGTCATGGCGGTATTCTCGATCGTATCGATAGCTTGACGGCGGCCATTCCGATGTTTGCTCTGCTGTTGCTGTTGGTCATCGATTGGTCGGTGAGCTGGGGTTCTTGGTGAGTCATTTGCAACAGATCACGGTGTTAGGTGCTACGGGCTCGATTGGCCTAAGCACGCTGGACGTCATCGCGCGGCACCCTGAGCGTTATCAGGTGTTTGCTCTGAGTGGTTTCACTCGTCTGCTTGAGCTTGAGGCGCTGTGTTTACGTTTTCGTCCACGCTTTGCCGTGGTGCCAACGAGCGCTGCGGCAGTAGCGTTACAAGGCGCGCTGCATTCGGGCGGTGTGAGTACCCGGGTGCTGGTCGGTGAAGCTGGGCTGTGTGAAGTAGCAGGGCACCCCGAGGTGGATGCGGTGATGGCCGCCATTGTTGGCGCGGCTGGCTTAAAGCCTACTTTGGCGGCGGTTGAGGCGGGCAAGAAAGTGCTGCTGGCCAACAAAGAAGCCTTGGTTATGTCTGGCGCCTTGTTTATGCAGGCGGTGCGCAAAAGCGGCGCGGTATTGCTGCCCATCGACAGCGAACACAATGCTATTTTTCAGTGCTTGCCCGGTGATTATGCCCGCGGTTTAAGTCAAGTTGGGGTGCGTCGGATTCTGCTAACGGCCTCCGGCGGCCCGTTTCGGCAAACACCGCTTGAACAGTTGCGTGAAGTCACGCCAGAGCAGGCGTGCGCTCATCCAAACTGGTCGATGGGCCGTAAAATTTCGGTCGACTCGGCGAGCATGATGAATAAAGGCCTCGAGTTGATCGAGGCCTGCTGGTTATTCGATGCCAAACCTGAGCAAATTGAAATTTTGATCCATCCGCAAAGCGTGATCCATTCGCTGGTGGATTATGTCGATGGTTCGGTGCTCGCGCAGTTGGGTAATCCGGATATGCGCACGCCCATCAGTCATGCCTTGGCGTGGCCCGAGCGGATCGACTCCGGTGTGGCGCCCCTAGACTTGTTCGCCGTGGCTCGCTTGGATTTCCAGGCGCCGGACGAATCGCGTTTTCCCTGCTTGCGGCTGGCGCGCGCGGCGGCCGAGGCAGGCGGCAGTGCACCGGCGTTGCTAAATGCGGCTAACGAAGTGGCGGTGCAGGCCTTTTTGCAGGGTCAAATTCGCTTTCCGCAAATCGCCGATATGATCGATGAAGTATTGAATATTGCTCCGGTGGTGGTGGTCGAAAGTCTTGCGGCTGTGTTTGCAGCCGATACTCAGGCCCGGGAAATTGCAGAGCAGTGGCTGCAGCGGCATGCCCGCTAGCGTCGGAGAAGGTTAATGAGTGCGTTGTATATGCTCTTCGGTACATTAATAGCCCTTGGGGTATTAGTGACCATTCATGAGTTCGGGCATTTCTGGGTGGCGCGCCGTTGCGGCGTCAAAGTACTGCGTTTCTCCGTCGGCTTTGGTGCGCCATTGTTGCGCTGGCATGATCGCCAGGGCACCGAGTTCGTGGTGGCGGCCATTCCGCTCGGTGGTTACGTCAAGATGCTCGATGAGCGCGAGGCTGAGGTCGCTCCTGAGCAATTGTCGCAAGCCTTTAATCGCAAGCCGGTAGGTCAACGTATTGCGATAGTTGCCGCTGGTCCCTTGGCCAATTTTATCTTGGCGTTCATTTTTTTCTGGCTGCTGGCCATGCTGGGTAGTCAGCAGGTGCGTCCGGTAATAGGCATGGTGGCGCCTGCTAGTTTGGCGGCGAATGCCGGGTTGCTCGCGGGACAAGAGTTGCTGGCCATCAATGGTGAACCGGTTAGCGGTTGGGCGGCGGTTAATTTGCAGCTGGTTCGTCGTTTAGGTGAGAGCGGTACCCTTGAGGTGTCGGTGCAAGAAGCCGGCTCTACGGTGCAAAGTCAGCACCAATTGCAGTTACATGATTGGCTGAAGGGTGTAGCTGAGCCTGACCCTATTAATGCGCTGGGTATTGAGCCTTGGCGTCCTGAAATAGCGCCTGTTTTGGCCGAGTTAGACCCAGAAGGCCCAGCCTACGCGGCAGGTTTTAAAATCGGTGATTTGTTGTTAACGCTTAACGGCGAACCACTTTCGCAGTGGCAGCAGGTCGTTGAGCGGGTGCGTGGGCTGGCTGGCGAAAAAGTAGTGTTTAGCGTGCAGCGTGCCGATCAACTGATCGACGTGTCGGTAACCTTGGCTGCACGTGGCGATAGCGAAGCGCGCAGCGGTTATTTAGGTGCGGGGGTGCAGGCGCCGCAGTGGCCGGAGGAGATGCTCCGTCAGGTTAGCTTTAATCCAGCTGACGCTGTTGTTGAGGGCTTGCGGCGCACCTGGATGATGAGTGTGCTGACCCTCGACTCGATGAAGAAGATGTTGATTGGCCAGCTCTCGGTAAAAAACTTGAGTGGGCCGATAACCATTGCTAAAGTGGCGGGCGCTTCTGCTCAGTCGGGGCTTGGGGACTTTCTAAATTTCCTTGCTTATCTGAGCATTAGCCTTGGGGTGCTGAATTTATTGCCGATACCCGTGCTTGATGGCGGGCATTTGCTGTTTTATCTGGTCGAGTGGGTCCGTGGGCGTCCTTTGCCGGAACGAGTGCAGGCGTGGGGCATGCAGATCGGTATCAGCATGATTGTCGGGGTGATGTTGCTCGCCTTAGTAAATGATTTGGGTAGGCTGTAAGTCGCACGCGCAAGCGGGTTGCCTGTTTTTAATCTGCCGCCTTTTGCGGCAGATTTTTATTGTCAGTTTATATAAGAAAGGACTTCATGAAACGTCTGCTCCTAACTGCGGTGCTTGCCGCACTGATGATCACCGAAGTTCACGCTGAGTCCTTCACTGTCTCCGATATTCGTGTCAATGGCCTGCAGCGGGTATCCGCAGGCAGCGTGTTTGGCGCTCTGCCGGTTAACGTTGGCGAAAAAGTCGATGACCGTCAGTTAGTCGAAGCCACGCGCGCACTGTTTAAAACCGGCTTTTTCCAAGATATTCAGCTGGGTCGCGATGGCGATGTGTTGATTGTCAGCGTGGTTGAGCGTCCGTCGATTTCGGGTATCGAGATTGAGGGCAACAAGGCGATTAAGACCGAAGATCTGCTTAAAGGTTTGACTCAGTCCGGTTTGGCTGAGGGTGAGATTTTCCAGCGCGCCACCTTGGAAGGTGTGCGTAACGAACTGCACCGCCAGTACGTGTCGCAAGGTCGTTATTCGGCGGAAATTGAAGCGGAGGTCGTGCCGCAGCCACGTAACCGCGTAGCCCTGAAAATCAATATCAATGAAGGTACGGTCGCGGCCATTCAACACATCAACGTAGTGGGTAACAGCGTCTTCACCGATGAAGATCTTGGCGATTTATTTGAGCTGAAAACCACTAACTGGCTGTCGTTCTTCAAAAGTGATGACAAGTATTCGCGGGAAAAACTCTCTGGGGACTTAGAACGTTTGCGTTCCTACTACCTCGATCGCGGCTACATCCACATGGATATCACCTCGACTCAAGTGTCTATTACCCCCGACAAGCAGCACGTCTACATCACGGTTAACGTCGATGAGGGCGATAAGTACACAGTTAGCAGCGTTAAGCTGAGTGGCGATCTGAAAGTGCCAGAGCAAGAGCTCTCGGCCTTGTTGTTGGTTCAACCGGGACAGGTGTTCTCACGCAAGTTAATGACCACTACGTCGGAATTGTTGACGCGCCGTTTGGGTAACGATGGTTACACCTTTGCTAACGTCAATGGTGTGCCAGAAGCGAATGATGATAACAATACCGTCGCTATTACCTTTGCTGTAGACCCGTCTAAGCGGGCCTACGTAAATCGGATCAACTTTCGTGGCAACACCAAAACAGAAGATGAAGTGCTGCGCCGCGAAATGCGCCAGATGGAAGATGGCTGGGCCTCAACTTATTTGATTGATCAATCCAAGGTGCGCTTGGAACGCCTTGGTTACTTTAAAGAAGTTACTGTTGAAACACCGAAGGTGCCGGGCAGTGACGATTTGGTCGATGTAAATTACAGTGTTGAAGAGCAAGCTTCAGGCTCTATTACCGCCAGTGTGGGTTTTGCTCAGAATGCTGGTTTAATTCTTGGCGGTTCGATCAGTCAAAATAACTTCCTCGGTACCGGTAACAAGGTTAACTTCGGCGTCACACGCAGTGAGTATCAGAGTGCGCTGAATTTTGGTTTTGTTGATCCGTATTGGACGGTGGATGGGGTAAGTTTGGGTTACAACGCCTTCTTCCGTAAAACCGATTACGATGAGCTGGATACCGATGTGTCGAGCTACTCTATTGACAGTAAGGGGCTTGGGGCAACTATTGGCTATCCGTTAACTGAAACTTCACGGTTAACTTACGGTTTGACTGTGCAGCAGGACGATTTGAGTACTGGCTCTTACACCGTTCAGCAAATTCAAGACTTCTTTACTGACGAGGGTGAAAACTTTACTAACTTCAAGGCGTCTATAGGCTGGTCTGACTCCACCTTGAATAAAGGTGTGCTGGCCACTCGTGGCAGTTCGCAAAGCATCGTGTTGCAAGCCACTGTGCCAGGCAGCGATTTATCATTCTTCAAGTTAGACTATCGCGGCCAAGTTTTTCAGCCTCTGACCCAAGCGACCACTTTGCGCTTTCATAGTGAGCTTGGTTACGGCGATGGTTATGGTTCTAGCAATGGCTTACCGTTTTACGAAAATTATTACTCTGGCGGTTTTGGGTCGGTGCGTGGTTTTCAAGATAGCTCGCTAGGTCCAAGAAGTACCCCAAGTCGGGCTTACCCTAATCAACCGGCTAATAGTGCCGCTAACGTTAATGCGTGCAATCCTAACACTGGTATATGCACTGATCCGGACCAAGATCCGTTACCTTTTGGCGGTAACGTGCTGGTTCAGGGGGGGGCTGAGTTACTGTTTCCCCTGCCATTTATTAAAGATCAAAGCTCGCTGCGGACATCCTTGTTTGTAGATGTTGGTAATGTTTTCCAGACTAACTGTGATGGTTATGAGGCCGGCGAATGTGAGTCGCCAAATCTGGGTGACTTGGCAATTTCCACCGGCGTTGGTTTAACCTGGATTACCGGTTTTGGCCCGCTGAGCTTCAGCTTGGCAGCGCCAGTTAAGAAGCCGGACAACGCCGAAACTCAGATATTCCAGTTTTCCCTTGGTCAGACTTTTTAACCAACGTTTAATTATTAACGACAATAGATTTGTTATAGGAGTAACGAAGTGCGTAAGTTGACTCAAGTGGTTCTGTGCATGGCAGCTTTGATGGCCACTCCGGCTTTTGCTGAGATGAAAATAGCCGTAATGAACTATCAGATGGCGTTACTCGAGTCTGACTCGGCTAAGCGTTATGCGGTAGACGCCGAGAAGAAGTTTGGTCCGCAACTGACCAAGCTCAAATCGTTGGAAAGCGGTGCCAAAACTATTCAAGATAAGTTGGTTAAAGGCGGCGATAAAATGCAGCAAGGCGAGCGTGAGCGCCTTGAGTTGGAGTTCAAGCAAAAAGCCCGCGACTTCCAATTTCAGTCCAAAGAGCTTAACGAAGCTAAAGCCGTTGCCGATCGTGAAATGCTTAAGCAGTTAAAGCCGAAACTGGATAAAGCTGTTGAAGAGGTTATCAAGCAAGGCAATTATGACTTGGTGCTTGAGCGTGGTGCAGTGGTCGATGTTAAGCCGCAGTACGACATTACTCGGCAAGTTATCGAGCGTATGAATCAGCAGCGCTAATCATGACTTCGGTAACTTTTACCCTCGGCCAGTTAGCAGATCGTTTAGGTGCGACTTTACGTGGTGCGGCGGATATGCCCATCACCGGTCTTGCCACCCTGCAAGAAGCGCAAGCTGGGCAACTGAGCTTTTTAGCCAATCCACAGTACCGCAAGTTTTTAGCCGATAACCAAGCCGCGGCAGTGTTGCTGTCGCCGGAGGATGTCGAAGGTTATAGCGGTGCTGCGTTAATTGTGGCTAACCCGTATTTGTCCTTTGCACAGTTATCGCATTTGTTCGACCCTCGCCCGGTGTCCATGGCTGGCGCACATCCGACTGCGGTAATTGCGGGCGATGCCCAGGTAGATGCCAGTGCCAGCATTGGCCCTTATGTGGTGATCGAGAGCGGCGCAAAAATTGCTGCTGGGGTCACTGTTGGCGCGCATTGCTTCATCGGGGCACGCTCAGAAATTGCCGAGAACGGTTGGCTCGCGCCACGGGTCACCCTCTATCACGATGTACGCATCGGTAAACGAGTGGTGATACACACGGGTGTGGTACTCGGCGCTGATGGTTTTGGCTTTGCTAATGATAAAGGCATCTGGCAAAAAATAGCCCAAATTGGCGGTGTGTTAATCGGTGATGACGTCGATATTGGCGCTAATACCACGATTGATCGCGGAGCATTGGGTGACACCGTCATTGGTGATGGGGTCAAGCTAGACAATCTGATCATGATTGCGCATAACGTGCAGGTCGGTGACCACAGCGCCATGGCTGGTGGCGCTGGTATTTCTGGCAGTAGCAAGATTGGCAAGCATTGCATGCTCGCTGGACGGGTAGGTTTGGTTGGGCATATTGATGTTTGTGACAACGTGTTTGTCACGGGCATGACCATGGTTACCCGTTCAATCACTGAGCCGGGCTCTTATTCATCGGGTACCGCCATGCAGCCTTCGGCCGAATGGCGCAAGAGCGCGGCCCGTTTTCGTCAATTAGATGATATGGCGCGCCGACTGCAACAGTTAGAAAAGCGTCTGGCGGCCGTGACTGTAAGCGATCAGGACTCATCAGAGGCCTAATCCGCGAACGTTACGCGGCTCCAATCTTCACTACAGGCTGCTCAGATATGATGGACATCAATCAGATTCGCGAATACCTACCGCATCGCTACCCTTTCTTGTTGGTTGATCGGGTTGAGACGATCGATCTCGATGCCAAGCAGATTATCGCTTACAAAAATGTGTCCATTAATGAGCCGTTTTTTGACGGGCATTTCCCGCAGTTTCCGATTATGCCGGGTGTGTTGATTATTGAAGCCATGGCCCAAGCGGCTGGCTTGCTCGGCTTCAAAATGATGGATGTAAAGCCTGGGCATGGCGTGCTGTATCTGTTTGTCGGCTCCGACAAATTGCGTTTTCGCCAGCCTGTAGTGCCTGGCGACAAGTTGGTGCTAGAAGCTAAATTTATTAGCAGCAAGCGCGGTATTTGGAAATTTGCTTGTAAAGCCTTGGTCGATGGCAAAGAAGTTTGCTCGGCTGAAATCATCTGTGCGGAACGCAAAGTATGAGTTTGATTGACCCTCGCGCCATTATCGATCCGACAGCCAAGCTGGCGGATGACGTTCAAGTCGGCCCTTGGTCGATCATTGGGCCGGATGTGGAGATCGCTGAGGGTACTGTGATTGGCCCGCATGTGATCATTAAAGGGCCGACCAAAATTGGCCGGCACAACCGTATTTACCAGTTTTCCTCGGTGGGTGAAGACACCCCGGATCTGAAATACAAGGGTGAAGACACTCGCTTGGTAATCGGCGATCACAACGTGATCCGTGAAGGTGTGACCATTCACCGCGGGACCATCCAAGATCGCGCCGAGACCACCATTGGCGACCATAACCTGCTGATGGCGTATGTGCATATTGGTCACGACAGCGTGATTGCTAACCATTGTATTTTGGTCAACAACACCGCCTTAGCTGGCCATGTGCTGGTTGACGATTGGGCGATTTTGTCTG
This sequence comes from Pseudomonadaceae bacterium, assembly GCA_019745275.1. Lineage (GTDB taxonomy): Bacteria > Pseudomonadota > Gammaproteobacteria > Pseudomonadales > Pseudomonadaceae > Aquipseudomonas. Next base: position 9,029 of record JAIETJ010000002.1, read on the forward strand.
GATTTACCTTGGTTCACCAGTTCTGCCGGATCGGTGCTCATAGCTTCTCTGGCATGGGTACTGCGATTGGTAAGGATGTACCGGCGTTCGTCACTGTGGTGGGCAATCCGGCAGAAGCGCGCAGCATGAATTTTGAAGGCATGCGCCGGCGTGGTTTCAGCGCTGAGGCGATTCAAGCGTTGCGTCGCTGCTACAAAATTGTCTACCGCCAAGGCCTGACCATCGAGCAAGCGTTGAGCGAAATGGCTGAGATGGCTGCCGAATTTCCAGAGGTCGCGCTATTTCGTGATTCAGTGCAGTCCTCCACGCGCGGTATTACCCGCTGAGCCGGCCAGTACCTTTACGCGTAGCCTTGGTTGCGGGTGAAGCCTCCGGCGACATTCTTGGCGCGGGTTTGATGCAGTCGTTGCGTATCCAGCGTCCAGATATTGAGTTTATTGGGGTTGGCGGGCCATTAATGCAGGCGCAAGGACTCAGCTCCTATTTCCCGATGGAGCGCCTGTCGGTAATGGGCTTGGTTGAGGTCTTGGGTCGTCTGCCGGAGTTATTGGCGCGGCGTAAACGCTTAATTAACACCCTGATTGAACAAGCCCCGGATGTGTTTATTGGCATCGATGCGCCGGATTTCACCCTTAATATCGAGCTTAAGCTGCGCCGTGCCGGGATTAAAACCGTGCATTACGTGAGTCCCTCCGTGTGGGCGTGGCGGCAGAAGCGGGTGCTGAAAATCCGCGAAGGCTGTGACTTGATGCTGACGCTGCTGCCTTTTGAGGCGCAGTTTTACCAGGCGCAACAGGTTCCGGTGCGTTTTGTTGGGCATCCGCTGGCCAATACCATACCGCTGCAGCTCGACCGCTGTGCTGCTCGTGTGGCTCTGGACTTGCCAGAGAGTGGCCCGCTGCTGGCGTTAATGCCCGGCAGTCGAGGTGGTGAGGTAGGCAAGCTTGGTGCGCTATTTTTTGATACGGCGCAGTTGCTTTTGCAAAGTCGGCCCGATCTACGCTTTGTCTTGCCGTGCGCCAGCCCGCAGCGCCGCACGCAAATCGAAGCCTTATTGGTTGGGCGCAACTTGCCTTTGACCTTGCTTGATGGCCAGTCCCACGAGGCGTTAGCAGCCTGTGATGCGGTGTTAATCGCCTCGGGCACGGCAACACTTGAGGCCTTATTGTGTAAGCGGCCAATGGTGGTGGCCTACAAGGTGGCACCGTTGACCTATTGGATTCTCAAACAATTGGTTAAAAGCACCTACCTGTCGCTGCCTAATCTGCTCGCCGGTCGCGCTTTGGTGCCCGAGTTGATTCAGGATGCAGCCACACCTTGCGCTTTGGCTGAACAGATATTGCCGTTGTTAGACGATGGCGTTAGCCAAACCCTTGAATTCGCCGCCATTCATCAGTGTTTACGGTTGGATGCTTCAACCCAGGCCGCAGAAGCGGTGCTCGCTTTGACGGCAGCACAGCCATGTCTTTAGACCTCGATTTCGCGCTGGTTGAAGACTTGGTCGCCGGCGTGGATGAGGTCGGGCGTGGGCCGCTGTGCGGTGCGGTGGTCACTGCGGCGGTGATTCTCGATCCGGCCCGACCGATTCTCGGGCTAAAGGATTCGAAAAAGCTCAGCGCCGCTCGCCGTGAGCAGTTGTTCGATGAGATCTGCGAAAAATCCGTGGCCTGGTGCATTGCTCGCGCCGAGGTCGACGAGATCGATCAACTAAATATTCTTCACGCCACCATGCTGGCCATGCAGCGCGCGGTGGCTGGCCTTAGTGTTACGCCTAGGTTGGCGTTAATCGATGGCAATCGTTGCCCTCAGTTAGAGGTGCCCAGCGAGTCTGTGGTTAAAGGCGATAGCAAGGTGCCGGCGATTGCTGCAGCTTCGATTTTGGCTAAGGTGAGTCGCGATCGGGAGATGCAGGCGCTGGAGCTGCAGTATCCCGGTTATGGCATTGCCGGTCATAAGGGCTATCCAACCCCGGTGCATCTCGAGGCACTCCAGCGCCTTGGGCCAACGCCTATTCATCGGCGCTCATTCGCGCCCGTGCGAAAGTTGCTCGAACCGCGCTAAACGCTATTGTCCTTCCTCCCCGCCGTATGGTTTAACGCTCGCCAGCGCCAAGCGCTAATGTCGCCTCGTGACATGCATTGGTCGACTGTGGAAAAGCGTTGCTTGTGTGCTTTAGCCCAAAGTCTGCCCCTTTGCTGTCTATGCTGATAGCAGTCTCAAGGTAATGCGCGTTAAAACGTTGCTGCCACCTTTCTCGACCCGGTTATTTCGGGTCTAACCATAAAGACCGCCATAAGCGGTCCAGAGGAGTTTGCGATGCCAGAAGTCGCTAATTTAGTCGTCGACACGCTCAACGGGCTGATTTGGGGCAAGGTGCTTATTTGGTTGCTGGTTGCCAGTGGCCTGTACTTCACTTTGCGTTTGGGCCTGCTGCAGTTTCGCCATTTTGGCCATACTTTTTCCGTATTGAGAGGCAGTCGGCAATCGGACGACTCAGGCATTTCCTCGTTTCAAGCGCTCTGTACGTCGCTCGCCGCGCGGGTTGGTACGGGTAACGTCGCGGGTGTGGCTGTGGCCATCACCTTGGGTGGCGCCGGGGCAATTTTTTGGATGTGGGTGATTGCGCTACTGGGCATGGCCACTGGCTTCGTTGAGGCAACACTGGCGCAGTTGTTCAAAATCCGTGATGACAAGGGGCAGTTTCGTGGCGGCCCGGCTTACTACATGGAGCGTGGCTTGGGCGTGCGCTGGATGGGTGTGCTGTTCTCGATCTTTTTGATCATTGCCTTTGGTTTTGTTTTCAATGCCGTGCAAGCCAATACCATTGTCGGCGCCATGCAGGGCGCTTTTGGTGTAAGTGAGTGGTTGAGCGGTTTAGCCATAGTGGCGCTCACCGCATTGATTATTTTTGGTGGTTTGCGCGCGATTGCACGTTTTTCTGAGCTGGCTGTGCCCTTCATGGCCGCGGCCTACTTGTTGGTGGCTCTTGTGGTTATCGCTATGAACATTAGTGAAATGCCGGCGGTGTTTGAGCTGATTTTCAAAAGCGCCTTTGGTCTGCATGAGGCCGCAGCCGGCGGCATCGGCGCGGCCATCATGAACGGCTTCAAGCGCGGGCTGTTTTCCAACGAGGCCGGCATGGGCTCGGCACCAAACGCGGCGGCCTCGGCCACGCCTTATCCGCCGCATCCGGCGTCGCAAGGTTATGTGCAGATGGCCGGGGTTTTTATCGACACCATTCTGATTTGTACCGCGTCGGCGGCGATTATCTTGCTGGCCGGGCCGCAACCGGGCGAGGGGATTATGTTGGTGCAGAACGCACTGACCAGCGAGGTTGGCGACTGGGGTAAATATTTCCTCGCGGTGATCATTCTGTTCTTTGCCTTCACCTCGATAGTCGCAAACTACTTTTATGCGGAAAACTGTTTGGTGTTTCTTGAGCACAGTCACCCCACAGGCCTGCTCTGGTTTCGCTTGGCGGTGCTGGGCATGGTGATGTTTGGTTCGCTGGCGTCGATGCCGTTTGTGTGGAATTTGGCCGATTTGTCGATGGGCTTGATGGCTATCACTAACTTGATTGCGATCTTGTTGTTGTCCAATCTGGCGATCAAACTGGCTAAGGATTACAACGACCAGCGTAAGGCTGGTAAGTTGCCAACCTTCGATGCCAGCCAGTATCCCGAGGTGCAAGCCAAGCTTGAACCTGGGGTGTGGGATAACCGCTCAAAGTCGTGAGTTAGCTGGCTGATGTTTGTGACAAGGCCCGGTACAATCCGGGCCTTGTCGTTTTTGCGTTTTATATAGGATGCGTATGCCCGCCACCTTTGTTCACCTGCGTTTGCATACCGAATTTTCTTTGGTTGACGGTTTGGTCCGGGTTAAGCCCTTGGTCAAGGCTGCTGCTGCTGCGGGTATGCCAGCGGTGGCGGTCACCGATCAGCGCAATCTGTGCTCGTTGGTAAAGTTTTATAAGGCGGCGATGGGCGGCGGGATTAAACCTATTTGTGGCGCCGACCTGTGGTTGGCGAGCAAAGAGGAAGACGGTCCTTTAAGTCGCATGACGCTGCTGGTGATGAACGCCAAGGGTTATCGCAACCTGACCGAATTGATCTCTCGTGGCTTTATCGAGGGCCAGCGCAACGGTGAAGTAATCATCGAGCGCGATTGGGTGAAGGAGGCTGCAGAAGGGCTGATTGCCTTGTCGGGCGCCAAAGAGGGCGAAATCGGCTTGAGCTTGCTGGCCGGTAACCTTGCCAGCGCCGAAGACTCTTTGCGTGAGTGGCAGGCGGCGTTCCCCGAGCGTTTTTACTTGGAGTTGCACCGCACTAATCGCGTCAACGATGAGGAATACCTGCACCTGGCGGTGGCTTTGGCCGAGCGTTGTGGTGCGCCGCTGGTGGCCACCAACGATGTGCGCTTTATTAAACAAGCTGACTTTGATGCCCATGAAACCCGGGTTTGTATTGGTGAGGGCCGGGCGCTGGATGATCCGCGTCGCCAGCGCAGCTATAGCGATCAGCAGTACCTGAAGAGCCCCGAACAAATGTGGGAGCTGTTTAGCGACTTGCCCGAGGCACTGGAAAATACTGTCGAAATTGCCAAGCGCTGCAATATTGATGTGTTGCTGGGTCAAAGTTTCTTGCCGAACTTCCCGGTGCCGGACGGCATGACCATGGATGAGTTCTTTCGCAAGGTCAGCCACGATGGCTTGGAGGAGCGGCTCGCGGTGCTGTGGCCTCGCGACACCACGCCGAACTATGAAGAGAAGCGTAAGGAGTATGTCGATCGGCTGGATTTTGAGTTGGATATCATTATTCAGATGGGTTTCCCCGGTTACTTTCTGATCGTGATGGACTTTATCCAGTGGGCCAAGCGCAATGATATTCCGGTCGGCCCCGGCCGTGGGTCGGGCGCTGGGTCCTTGGTGGCCTATGTGCAGAAAATCACCGATCTCGACCCGCTCGAATACGACCTGCTGTTTGAGCGCTTTCTAAATCCTGAGCGGGTATCGATGCCCGACTTCGATATCGACTTCTGTATGGAAGGCCGCGATCGGGTAATTGAGTACGTGGCGCAAACCTACGGGCGCAACGCGGTAAGCCAAATCATCACCTTCGGCACCATGGCCGCCAAAGCCGTGGTGCGCGACGTGGCACGGGTGCAGGGTAAGTCGTATGGCTTGGCTGATCGCCTGTCGAAAATGATTCCGTTCGAAGTCGGCATGACCTTGGAAAAGGCCTATGAGCAAGAGGAGGTGCTGCGCGACTTTCTCAAAGTCGACGAGGAGGCCGCCGAAATCTGGGAGATGGCTAAGAAGCTTGAGGGCATCACCCGTAACGTCGGCAAGCATGCCGGCGGTGTGGTGATCGCGCCGACTAAGCTGACCGACTTTTCCGCGATTTATTGCGATGATGAAGGCGGTGGTCTGGTCACCCAGTTCGACAAGGATGACGTCGAGGCGGCCGGTTTGGTGAAGTTCGACTTCCTCGGCCTGCGCACCCTGACCATCATCGACTGGGCGCTGAAAACCATTAACCGCGAGCGGGCCAAGGTTGATGAGCCGCCGCTTATTATTGATTTCATCCCGCTGGACGACAAAGCCACTTTCACCTTGTTGCAAAAAGCCGAAACCACGGCGGTGTTCCAGCTCGAATCGCGCGGCATGAAAGAGCTGATTAAAAAGCTCAAGCCCGACTGCTTGGAAGACTTGATCGCCTTGGTAGCGTTATTCCGGCCGGGGCCGCTGCAATCGGGCATGGTGGATGACTTTATCAACCGTAAGCACGGCCGCGCCGAGCTGTCCTATCCGCACTCGGATTACCAGTACGAGGGGCTGAAACCGGTACTGTTGCCGACCTACGGGATCATCCTGTACCAAGAGCAGGTGATGCAGATTGCTCAGGTGATGGCCGGTTACACCCTCGGCGAGGCGGACATGCTGCGCCGCGCCATGGGTAAGAAAAAGCCTGAAGAAATGGCCAAGCAGCGCGGCGGTTTTATCGATGGCTGCTCGAATAACGGCATCGACCCGAACCTGTCGGGCAACATTTTCGACTTGGTAGAAAAGTTTGCCGGCTACGGCTTTAACAAGTCGCACTCGGCCGCTTACGGTCTGGTTTCCTACCAGACCGCCTACCTCAAGGCGCATTACCCGTCGCCCTTTATGGCGGCGGTGCTCTCGGCGGATATGCATAACACCGACAAGGTCGTGACCTTGATCGAAGAGTGTCGCAGCATGAAGCTGCGTCTGGATGCGCCAGATGTGAACAGCTCGGAGTTCAAATTTACGGTCAATGATGATGGTCGGATCGTTTACGGTTTGGGCGCGATTAAAGGTGTGGGCGAGGGGCCAGTCGAGGCGATTGTCGAGTCACGCCAAGCTGGGCCATTTAAAGACCTGTTCGATTTCTGCGCCCGGGTTGACCTTAAGCGCATCAATAAACGCACCACTGATGCCTTGATTCGCAGTGGCGCGCTGGACCGTCTCGGGCCGTATTTTTTCGACGAAATAAAAGCCTATCAGGCCAATATTGACCGCAATCGCGCGGTGTTGTTGTCGGCGATGGAAGAGGCGATTCAGGCGGCTGAGCAAACCAGTCGCAGCCACGCCAGCGGCCATATGGATTTATTTGGCGGGGTATTCGCGGATGCCGAGGCGGATGTTTACGCCAAGCACCGCAATGCCCGGGAATTGCCGTTAAAAGAGCGTTTACGCGGTGAGAAAGAGACCCTCGGCCTGTACCTGACCGGTCACCCGATTGATGAGTACGAGGGCGAAATTCGCCGTTTCGCTCGCCAGCGGATTATCGATCTGAAGCCGGCGCGTGGTGAGCAAACCGTCGCTGGTCTGATCGTTAACTTGCGGGTGATGAAGAACAAAAAAGGCGACAAGATGGGTTTTATCACCCTCGACGATCGCTCGGGTCGGATCGAAGCCTCGCTGTTTGCCGAGGCGTTCAATGCCGCCCAGGCGTTGCTGCAAACTGATGCCATGGTGGTGGTGGAAGGCGAGGTTAGCAATGATGATTTCTCCGGCGGTTTGCGCCTGCGCGCCAAACGGGTATTGAGTTTGGAAGATGCCCGTACTGGCTTGGCGGAGAGTTTGCGAATTAAAGTCGCGAGCGCTGCCCTGCAAGGCGATCGGCTGCGTTGGTTGGCGCAGTTGTGCCAGCGTCATCGTGGCGAGTGCCCAATTACCGTCGACTACACCACCAGCGATGCCAAGGCGTTGTTGCAGTTCGGTAATGACTGGCGGATTGATCCCACGGACAGTTTGATTCAGGCGTTGCGTGACCAGTTTGGCCGCGACAGCGTCTTCCTCAACTATCGCTAACAGCAGCACTAAGGCGAGTTACGGCCAAGCAGATGGCCGCCGCAGGCCTTAGTGTTGATTGTTTTATTCTCGACCTGCGGCTGCCTGATCCTTTAAGGTAGTGGCTAACAGATACCGCCCCCGGCCGCGTGGCCGTCGACGCTAGACGGAAATTTATGAACCCGAATTTTCTCGATTTCGAACAGCCGATTGCCGACCTACAAGCCAAAATCGAAGGCTTGCGCTTGGTGGGCAATGACAATGAACTGAATATCGGCGACGAAATTGCGCGCTTAGAAGATAAAAGCCGCACCTTGACGGAAACCATTTTCAGTAATCTGACTAGCTGGCAAATCGCCCGCTTGGCCCGTCATCCACAGCGGCCGTACACCCTCGACTACATTGGGCACATTTTTAGCGAGTTTGATGAGCTGCACGGCGACCGGCACTTCTCCGACGATCCGGCGATTGTTGGCGGTATTGCTCGTTTGAACGATGAGCCGGTGATGGTAATCGGTCACCAAAAGGGTCGGGAAATCCGCGAAAAAGTTCGGCGTAACTTTGGCATGCCGCGTCCCGAGGGTTATCGCAAAGCCTGCCGGCTGATGGAGATGGCCGAGCGTTTTAAAATGCCGATTCTGACCTTTATCGACACCCCAGGTGCCTATCCCGGTATCGATGCTGAAGAGCGTGGCCAGAGTGAGGCGATTGCTTGGAATCTGCGGGTCATGTCGCGCTTGAAGACCCCTATTATTGCCACCGTGATTGGTGAGGGCGGCTCCGGCGGCGCCTTGGCGATTGGCGTGTGCGACAGTCTGAACATGCTGCAATATGCGACCTACGCGGTGATCTCCCCTGAAGGCTGCGCCTCAATTTTGTGGAAAACTGCCGATAAAGCGCCGGAAGCAGCCGAAGCCATGGGCATTACAGCCGAGCGCTTAAAGGGCTTAGGGATTGTCGATAAGGTAATCGGCGAGCCCATCGGTGGTGCTCATCGCGCTCCGGAAGTGGTGGCCGAGTCGATTCGTAAAGAGTTGGCCCACCAACTTAAAGCCCTGAAAAAACTCGACACCAAGGCGCTGCTGGCCCGTCGTTATGAGCGTCTGATGAGCTACGGCATCGCGTAAGCAACCGCTCGTTATTTGAATGGCGTACTCGCTTAGGCCGTACGCCATTTTTGTTGGCCTCGTTATTATCGGGCCGTGCCCCGTAGGTTTTGGCTGCGTGCGATTAATTACCGACGGTTAAATAGTGATGTCTCTAGACGCTCAATTACTGCTGGCGCTATCCGCTTGGCGCAACGCGCCGGGCTGGACTGTTGCGTTTTCCGGTGGGCTGGATTCCACGGTGTTGCTGCATCTATTGGCAGGCTTGGCGCGGCGAGAGCCATTACCGCCACTGCGCGCCATGCATATTCAGCACGGCTTGCAGGTGGCGGCTGAGGCTTGGCCTGCCCATTGCCAACAGGTATGTGACGAGCTTGGGGTGCCGTTGCTGCAGCGCGAGGTGCAGGTGCTGCCGGGCGCGAGCCTTGAACAGGCGGCCCGCGATGCGCGCTATGCCTCCTTTGTTGAATTGCTCGGCGCGGATGAAGTGCTACTTACCGCTCAGCATCGTGACGATCAAGCGGAAACCCTGTTGTTTCGTTTGCTGCGCGGCGCCGGCGCCCGTGGCCTGGCCGCTATGCCTGCGAGTCGGCCGTTGGGGGCTGGGCAATTAGTGCGGCCCTTGCTGGCGGTTTCGCGTGCGCAGTTGGAGGCTTATGCGAGTGAGCATGGGCTGGCGTGGGTGGAAGACCCGTCTAATCGAGATGAGCGTTTTTCCCGTAATTTTCTGCGCCAGCAGGTGTTGCCGTTACTCACTCAGCGCTGGTCGCAAGCACTGGCCAGCATGGCCCGCAGTGCCGCGCACCTGAGTGAGGTGCAAAGTTTGCTGGATGAATTGGCCCAAGCCGATCTTGCTGCTATCGAGCGTGATTCACGCTTTGCTGAGTTGCCACTGCCGTCTTTAGCGCTGGCGCCGCTGTTAGGTTTGTCTGCTGCGCGGCAGCGCAATTTATTGCGTTATTGGTTGGCGCCACTCACGCCCTTGCCAGATAGCGATCACTGGGCGGGTTGGACTTCACTGGCTAGTGCTGCGGTGGATGCCGCGCCGATTTGGCGCTTGGCCAGCGGTGAGTTGCATCGAGCCGACGGCCGGTTGTGGTGGTTGTCGGGCGTCTACCTGCAGGCGTTGCCGGCGATAGCGCTGCCGCTCTCGGCAGATAACACGCTGATATTGCCCGGAAACGGTCAGGTTTGCTTGCGTGGAGCGGTGCCTGCGGGTGTTTTTCAGGTGCGCTATCGTCAAGGCAGTGAGCAGTTGCACTTGCCGCAACGTGGGCGTCGCGATCTCAAACGCTTATTCAATGAGGCCGGCGTGCCGGGATTTTTGCGCAGCCGCTGGCCGTTGTTATATCAGGGCGAGCAGTTGCTGGCGGTGGCCAATTTGCCGCAAATGAGTGTCGCCGCGCCCGATACTTGGCAGTTTGTTTGGCAGCTACCGACCAGTGACCAAGATTTGAGCTGAAAGGCCCTTTCCGGTAGACTACTCTCCCGTCTTATTAGTGCTTTTGCTGACTCCTTTGGAATCGGTGGTGGCGTGCTTTTTTCCGGCAGGTTTTACGACCTTGCTACGCTTTTTCTGGCGGCTCTGACCGCTTAAACGCAGACATTTAGGGTTTTTCATGACGCGCTTCATATTCGTCACGGGTGGTGTTGTTTCCTCACTAGGCAAAGGCATCGCCTCAGCCTCTTTGGCGGCTATTTTGGAAGCGCGGGGCCTCAAGGTCACCATGCTCAAGCTGGACCCTTACATCAACGTTGATCCGGGCACCATGAGCCCGTTCCAGCACGGTGAAGTGTTCGTCACCCACGACGGCGCTGAGACCGACCTTGATCTGGGCCACTATGAGCGGTTTATCCGCACCACCATGACCCAGAACAACAACTTCACCACTGGCCGTGTGTACGAGCACGTGCTGCGCAAAGAGCGCCGTGGTGATTATCTGGGTGCGACCATTCAGGTTATTCCGCACATCACCGACGAGATCAAGCGCCGCATCATCAAGGGTGCTGGCGATGCTGATGTGGCCATGGTTGAGATTGGCGGCACGGTGGGCGATATCGAATCGCAGCCGTTCCTCGAGGCGATTCGTCAGTTGCGGGTTGAAGTGGGTGCCAAGCGCGCCATGCTCATCCACCTGACGCTGGTGCCGTACATCGCCACTGCCGGCGAGACCAAAACCAAGCCAACCCAACACTCGGTTAAAGAACTGCGCTCGATTGGCTTGCAGCCAGACGTGTTGATCTGCCGCTCCGATCACCCGATTGATATGTCCTCACGGCACAAAATCGCCCTGTTTACCAACGTTGAAGAGCGCGCAGTGATCGGCTTGGAAGACGTTGACACCATCTACAAAATCCCGGGGGTGTTGCACGCTCAGGGTCTAGATGATTTTGTTGTTGAGCGTTTTGCGCTGGAGTGCGGCACGGCTGACCTGTCCGAGTGGGATCGGGTGGTGGATGCCAAGCTCAATCCAGAAAACGAAGTCACCATCGCGATGGTTGGCAAGTACATGGAGTTGCTCGACGCTTACAAATCGCTGATCGAAGCGATGAGTCATGCCGGTATTCAAAGCCGCACCAAGGTTAACTTGCGCTATATCGACTCCGAAGACATCGAGAGCCAAGGCACTGCATTGCTCGAAGGTGTGGACGCCATCTTGGTTCCCGGCGGCTTTGGGCTACGCGGCGTTGAGGGCAAAATCAGCACGGTGCAATACGCCCGTGAAAACAAAATCCCGTACCTGGGCATTTGCTTGGGTATGCAGGTGGCGGTTATCGAGTTTGCTCGTAACGTGCTGGGTTGGAGCGATGCCAACTCCACCGAGTTTGACCAGAGCAGCGCTCATCCAGTGGTCGGCCTGATCACTGAATGGGCAGATGCCAGTGGCGGTGTTGAAACCCGCACCGAAGCGTCCGATCTGGGTGGCACTATGCGTCTAGGCGCACAAGATTGCCGCTTGGAGAACGCTTCTTTGGTGCATGATTGCTATGGCAAGGATGTGATCGTTGAACGTCATCGCCATCGTTATGAAGTGAACAATAATCTACTTGCCCAGTTGCAAGCAGCCGGTCTGAAAGTGACTGGTCGCTCGGACGATGGCACCTTGGTAGAGGTGGTAGAGGCGCCGAATCATCCGTGGTTCGTGGCCTGCCAGTTCCACCCGGAGTTTACCTCCACGCCACGCGACGGCCATCCGTTGTTCAGCGGTTTCGTCAATGCGGCGCTGGCGCAAAAGGCCCGTAAGGCATGAGCCAGAAGATCATTCGCGTTGGCAATATTGAAATCGCTAACGACAAGCCATTCGTCTTGTTTGGCGGCATCAATGTGCTGGAATCGCGTGATTTAGCCATGCGCGCTGCCGAAGAATATGTGCGGGTGACCGATAAGCTCGGCATCCCTTACGTATTCAAGGCCAGTTTCGACAAGGCTAATCGCTCCTCGGTCAGCTCCTTCCGTGGCCCCGGCCTAGAAGAGGGCATGAAGATCTTCGAAGAAGTGAAGAAGACCTTCGGCGTACCAGTGATTACCGACGTGCACGAGCCAGAGCAAGCGGCTCCGGTTGCGGCGGTGTGCGACATCATTCAATTGCCGGCGTTTTTGTCGCGGCAGACTGATCTGGTGGTGGCCATGGCCAAAACCGGTGCGGTCATCAATATCAAGAAAGCCCAGTTCCTCGCCCCGCAAGAGATGAAACACATTCTTGCCAAGTGTGAGGAAGCCGGTAATGACCAGCTGATTATCTGCGAACGCGGCTCCTCCTTTGGTTACAACAACCTAGTGGTAGACATGCTCGGCTTCGGCATCATGAAGCAGTTCAACTACCCGGTATTTTTCGACGTAACTCACGCCTTGCAAATGCCCGGTGGGCGTAGCGACAGCGCGGGTGGTCGGCGTGGTCAGGTCACCGATCTGGCCAAAGCGGGCATGAGCCAAGGTTTGGCAGGGCTGTTTCTCGAGGCGCATCCGGACCCGGATAACGCCATGTGCGACGGTCCATGCGCCTTGCGTCTAGATAAACTTGAGCCGTTTCTCACCCAGCTCAAGCAATTGGATGACTTGGTTAAAAGTTTTCCAGCGATTGAGACTGCCTAAACGCATAAATCTTCGGTAAAGTGCCGGGCCGACCTCGCTGACTCGCTGGTCAGATACGCGGCTCGCGTGCTTGGATTAGTTTCACTTCGCCACAGGCGACTGCGCCAACTTGGCGGCAACGCCATTTTCATCATTTTTTGGAGTGCTCATAACAATGGCAATAATCGTCGACATCAAAGGCCGTGAAGTTCTTGATTCGCGTGGCAACCCAACCGTGGAAGCTGACGTAATTCTTGATAACGGCATCATCGGCAGCGCTTGTGCGCCGTCCGGTGCTTCTACCGGTTCGCGCGAAGCGCTGGAACTGCGTGATGGCGACAAGAGCCGTTATATGGGCAAAGGTGTGTTGCAGGCCGTGGCAAACATTAATGGCCCGATCCGCACCCTGTTGCTAGGTAAAGACCCAGTCGATCAGCAGGCCTTGGACCAAGCGATGATTGCCTTGGACGCTACCGAGAACAAAGCTTCCTTGGGTGCTAACGCGATTCTCGCGGTATCCCTGGCCGCTGCTAAAGCTGCCGCGCAAGCCAAGGGCGTTGAGCTGTATGTGCACATTGCCGATTTGAACGGTACGCCAGGCCAATACTCGATGCCGGTGCCGATGATGAACATCATCAACGGTGGCGAGCACGCCGATAATAACGTCGATATCCAAGAGTTCATGGTGCAGCCGGTGGGTGCTAAGAGCTTCTCGGAAGGCCTGCGCATGGGTACCGAGATTTTCCATCACCTCAAGGCAGTACTTAAGGCCCGTGGTTTGAGCACCTCGGTGGGTGACGAAGGCGGTTTCGCGCCGAACCTGGCCTCCAACGAAGACGCCTTGGCAGCCATCGCCGAAGCAGTTGCCAATGCTGGCTACACGCTGGGTACTGACGTGACCCTGGCATTGGATTGCGCGGCCAGCGAGTTTTATGTCGATGGTAAATACGATCTCGCGGGCGAAGGCAAAGTCTTCGACGGCGCCGGTTTTGCCGATTACTTGGCTGGTTTGACTGAGCGTTATCCAATCATCTCGGTTGAAGATGGCATGGACGAGTCCGACTGGGCTGGCTGGAAAGTGCTGACCGACAAAATCGGCGCAAAAGTGCAGTTGGTCGGTGACGATTTGTTCGTGACCAACACCAAAATCCTCAAGCGTGGCATTGATGAGTCGATCGCTAACTCGATCCTGATCAAGTTCAACCAGATCGGTACCCTGACCGAAACCCTGGAAGCCATTCAAATGGCCAAAGCGGCGGGTTACACCGCGGTAATCTCACATCGCAGCGGTGAAACTGAAGATTCGACCATTGCCGATTTGGCTGTGGGCACTGCCGCTGGCCAGATCAAAACGGGCTCGCTGTGTCGCTCGGATCGCGTCTCCAAGTACAACCGCCTGCTACGCATCGCCGAGCAATTGGGCGAAAACGCGGTTTATAACGGTCGTGCTGAGTTTCGCGGCTAAGCCGGTAGTGATAAAAGGGGTGGCATAAGCCGCCCCTTTTTTTCTGTGGAAATCGCTCCGACTATGCGCAGTCCTTATTGGTTATTTCTCGTCCTGATCTTACTGCTGGCTGGCCTGCAGTATCGACTTTGGGTGGGCGATGGCAGCTTGGCGCAAGTCAAAGACTTGCAGCAACAAATTAGCGCCCAGCAGGGCGAAAACCAACAATTACTCGAACGTAACCGCATTCTCGAAGCTGAAGTTGCTGAGCTAAAGCAGGGTGTGGAAACGGTCGAGGAGCGCGCCCGCCATGAGTTGGGCATGCTCAAAGAGGGGGAAACCCTCTATCAACTTAACGAATGATCTGCCGATGAACAGTCCGCGTTTTTGGTTGGTTATTCCCGCCGCCGGGGTTGGTGCGCGGATGCAGGCCGATCGGCCCAAGCAATATCTGCAACTGGCCGGGCGTTGCTTAATTGAGCACAGTTTGGCTGGCTTTCTTGAGCATCCGGGGCTGCTCGGTGTGGTGGTTTGCTTAGCACCGAATGACCCTTATTGGCCGACTCTAGCTTGCGCCCATGATCCGCGTATTCAGCGCGTTGACGGCGGCGCCGAGCGCGCTGACTCGGTGCTACAAGGCTTGCTGCAACTAACGCAGATGGGCGCTAATGAGGCTGATTGGGTGCTGGTGCACGACGCTGCACGGCCAAATTTGTCGCGTTTCGATTTGGATTTACTGCTCACTGAGTTGGCTGAGGATGCCGTCGGCGGCCTGCTGGCGGTGCCGGTGCGCGACACCTTGAAACGCGCCGGCGCTGATGGCCGAGTGGCGGCGACTGTCGACCGTCGTGATGTTTGGCAGGCCTACACGCCGCAAATGTTTCGCTGCGCCACCTTGCAGCAGGCGTTGGCGGATGCCCTAGTGGCTAACGTGGCGATTACCGATGAAGCCTCCGCCCTCGAATGGGCCGGCTTCGCTCCGCGCTTGATCGAAGGGCGCGCCGATAATCTGAAGATTACCCGCCCCGAAGACCTCGAGTGGCTGCGCCAACGCTGGTCGGCGCGCGGTTAACTCGAGTTGCCAGGCTTAGCCTCGCGGCTTTGCAGTGCTCTGCTGACTAACGTCTGACCAGCCACCACCGAGTGCTTTGTACAGGTTCACTTCGCTGCTCAACTGCGCCAGTCGCTCGACGATTAACCCTTGTTGGGCGCTGAACAACGAGCGCTGGGCAATCAAAAAAGTCAGGCTACTGTCCACTCCAACCAAGTAGCGCCGCTCTGCTAGACGGTAGTAATCCTGGTTGGCGCTGACCAAATCACGCTGCGCCTGCAATTGCTGTTGGTAGGTGTGCCGTGCTGCCAAGCCGTCGGCGACTTCCTGGAAGGCGGTTTGAATACTTTGCTGGTACTGCGCCACGCGGATGTCTTTCTGGATTTTGCTGTAGTCCAGGCTGGCCTGCAGGCTGCCGGCATTGAAAATCGGCAGGTTGATCTGCGGCTGAAACAGCCAGGTTCCGGAGCCGCTATTGAACAGTCCGGCCAAGTCAGGGCTGAGGCTGCCGGCATTGGCGGTCAGGCTGATACTCGGGAAAAACGCTGCGCGGGCTGCGCCGATATTGGCGTTGGCAGCGAGCAGTGCATGTTCGGCGGCGAGAATGTCCGGGCGACGATGGAGTAAATCGGAAGGCAGTCCGGCGGGCATCTCGCTGAGCAGTTGGCTCGCCAGCGGCTGGCTAACGGCCAAGTTGGCCGGCAGGCCAGTGCCAAGCAGTGTGGTCAAAGCGTTGCGGTCTTGGGCGACGAGGCGCTGATATTGCGCTTGGCGCACCCGCGCACTTTCCACCGAGGTGCGTGATTGGCTCAGCTCCAGCGCCGAAGCGATACCGACTTGATTGCTGCGCACCGTGAGTTGATGGCTTTGCTCGAACGCCTGCAGGGTCTCGCTGGTCAATTGCAGCAAGGCTTGGTCGGCCTGCCAGTTTAGGTAGGCATTGGCGACACTGGCGATCAAACTGATGTGCGTGGCGCGCCGCGCTTGCTCACTGGCGAAATAGGTCTGCAGGGCCTGCTCGCTAAGGCTGTGCAGGCGACCGAAAAGGTCCAGTTCATAGGCACTAATCCCCATGGTGGCCGAGTACTGGCTATTAATTTGCGCGGCGCCGGTACTGGAGCTTTCTGCTGGTAAGCGTTGCCGGCTGCCGCTGCCATTGGCGTTAACGGCAGGTAGCAAGTCGGCGCGTTGAATCTGATACTGCGCGCGATAAGCTTCAATGTTGAGCGCCGCTACCCGCAGGTCGAGGTTGTGTTGCAGGGCCGTGGCGATCAGCTGTTGCATGGCCGGATCACGGAAAAACTGTTGCCAGCTCAGCTCGCTGGTGTTGTTGCTGGTAGCCTCGTTCGTCGCGTAAGCCGGGCCTTGCGGCCACTGCGCGGCGACGTCTGCGGGTGGTTGTTGGTAATCCGGGATCAGCGAGCAGCCGCCGAGGGCGAAGGCGGCCAGCGCCAGCGATAACACAGACTTATGCATGGGGAATGTCCTTAGCCGTGCTGGCGGTTTTGTGTTTATCCAAGCCTGCCGACACCACCACGAAGAACAGCGGTATCCAGAAAATTGCCAGCACTGTGGCGCTGAGCATGCCGCCAATCACCCCGGTGCCGATGGCATGCTGGCTACCTGAGCCGGCGCCGCTAGAAATTGCCAATGGCACTACGCCGAGGATAAACGCCAAGGAGGTCATCACGATCGGCCGTAGGCGCATGCGACAGGCTTGGATGGCGGCCTCTTGCAGGCTATGACCTTGTTCGTGCAGTTCCTTGGCAAACTCGACGATTAGAATGGCGTTCTTTGCCGCCAGACCAATGGTGGTGAGTAAACCCACCTGGAAGTACACATCATTGGATAACCCACGCAGGCTGGTGGCCAGCAGTGCGCCGACTACGCCTAACGGCACTACCAGCATCACCGCTAGCGGGATCGACCAGCTTTCGTACAGCGCGGCGAGACAGAGAAACACCATCAGCAGTGAGATGGCGTAGAGCGCCGGCGCTTGTGAGCCAGACAAGCGTTCCTCAAAGGACAGCCCAGTCCAGGCAAAGCCGATACCGGCAGGTAACTGTTTGGCCAGCCGCTCGACTTCGGCCATCGCCTCGCCGGAGCTGTAGCCGGGTGCTGGCTGGCCCAACACTTCCATGCTTTCTACGCCGTTAAAGCGCGACAACTTCGGCGGGCCATAAATCCATTCACCACTGGCGAAGGCGGAGAAGGGCACCATCGCGCCTTGGTTATTGCGCACATACCATTTGTTCAGGTCTTGCGGGCTCATGCGCGAGTTGGGCTGGCCTTGCAGGTAGACTTTTTTCACCCGGCCGCGATCGATAAAGTCGCTGGTATAACTGCTCGCCAGCGCAATGCTCAGGGTGTTGTTGATATCGTCCATGCTCACGCCTAGGGCGCTGGCGCGTTCATCATCGATACTCAGTTGATACTGCGGCTCGTCATTCAGGCCGTTCGGGCGCACGCCGACCAACACCTTGCTTTGCGCCGCTAGGGCGAGAAACTGGCCGCGCGCTTGCGCGAGTTTTTCGTGGCCGACGCCGGCGCGATCCTGCAGGAACACATCGAAGCCACTGGCGTTACCCAGTTCCATGACGGCCGGCGGGGCGAAGGCAAATACCATGGCGTCGCGCAAGGTCGAAAAGTGTTGCTGGGCGCGTTTGGCCAAGTTGAACACGCTGTCTTGCGCTGAGCGTTCGGCCCAGGGTTTGAGCATGATAAAAGCCATGCCTGAGCTTTGCCCGCGCCCGGCGAAGTTAAAACCGTTGATGGTAAATACCGATTTAACCGCCGCGTCAGCCAGCAAATAGTTACGCATCTGGTCGACCACCTCTTGGGTGCGTAACGCGCTAGAGCCGGGCGGGGTTTGCACTTGGGCGTAGAGCACGCCTTGGTCTTCTTCGGGTAAGAACGCCGTTGGAATGCGGCTGAATAGCACCAGCATGCCGGCGATGATCACTAGATACGCCAATAAGTACGGTGTTTTGTGCCGCAACATGTTGCCCACACCGCGCCCATAAGACTGCACGCCACGCTCAAAGCTGCGGTTAAACCAGCCGAAAAAGCCACGGTTAGAGACATGGCTTTCACCTTTATGGATAGGTTTAAGCAAGGTCGCGCACAGCGCCGGGGTGAAGATCAGGGCCACCAGTACTGAGAGCACCATGGCTGAGACGATGGTGATTGAGAACTGCTGGTAAATCACCCCGGTCGAGCCGCTGAAAAACGCCATGGGCAAGAGTACGGCGGTTAACACCAGGCCTATACCGACTAAGGCACCTTGGATTTGGCCCATGGATTTCTTGCTGGCTTCTTTCGGTGAGAGGCCTTCTTCGGCCATCACCCGCTCGACGTTCTCCACCACCACAATGGCATCGTCCACCAACAAGCCGATGGCCAGCACCATGCCGAACATCGTTAGGGTATTGATGCTAAAGCCAAATGCCGCCAGCACCCCAAGGGTACCAAGCAGCACCACGGGCACGGTCATGGTGGTGATGAGGGTGGCGCGCAGGTTTTGCAAAAACAGGTACATCACCAAAAAAACCAACACCACGGCCTCGACCAAGGTACTGATTACCCCGGAAATCGAAGCGCTGACCACCGGCGTGGTGTCGTAGGGGATGACGGCTTGCATGCCCGGTGGAAAGAACGGTTCGAGTTCGCTGATGGTTTTGCGGAGCGCTGCGGCGGTATCCAAGGCGTTGGCGCCGGTCGCCAGTTTGACCGCCATGCCGGTGGCTGGCTGACCATTGAACTGCGCGCTGATGTTGTAGTTTTCGCCGCCCAGGGCGATCTTGGCAACATCCTGCAGGCGCACTTGTGAGCCGTCTGGGTTGACCTTGAGGAAGATTTTTTCGAACTGCTCAATGCTGTTGAGCCTTGTTTTACCGATGATGGTGGCGTTCAGTTGTTGCCCGGCAACGGCCGGCAAGCCGCCCAGCTGACCGGAGGAAACCTGCACGTTTTGCGCCGCGATGGCGTTTTTTACATCCAGCGGGGTCAGTTGAAATTTATTCAGCTTGGCCGGGTCGAGCCAAATGCGCATGGCGTACTGCGCGCCAAATACTTGGAAATCACCGATGCCGGCCGTGCGCGAAATCGGGTCCTGCATGTTGGAAACCAGATAGTTGGCGAGGTCGTCGCGGCTCATGCTGGCATCCGGCGAGACTAAGCCGATGATCATCAGGTTGTTCTTCACCGACTTGGTCACGCGAATGCCTTGCTGCTGCACCTCTTGCGGCAGCAACGGGGAGGCCAGGGTGACTTTGTTTTGCACCTGCACCTGGGCGGTGTCTGGGTTGGTGCCCTGATTAAAGGTGACGGTGATGTTCATGCTGCCATCGGAGCTGCTCTCCGAGGTCACATAGCGCAAGTTGTCGATACCGTTAAGCTGCTGCTCGATCACCTGCACCACGCTGTCTTGCACGGTTTGCGCAGAGGCGCCGGGGTAGGTGACCGAAATGGAAATCGCGGTTGGGGCGATGCTCGGGTACTGATTGACCGGTAGTTTGAGCAGCGATAATCCGCCGGCCAGCATGATGACTAGGGCGATGACCCAGGCAAAAATCGGCCGGTCGATAAAGAACTTCGACATGGGTTTACTTCCCTTTCTCGCTGGCGGGCGCTGCAGTCGGGCTGCTTATGGCCAGATTGCTGGCCTCGCTGACGGTGACTTGCATGCCCGGCTTAACGAACTGCAGCCCTTCGGTGATCAGACGATCGCCGGCGTTTAGGCCCTGATTGATCAGCCATTGATTGCCGACGGTACGCTCGGCTTGCAGCACGCGCAGTTCGACCTGGTTATCTTGATTAACGATCAGTGCGGTGGGCTGGCCTTTAAGGTTGCGTGTTACACCTTGCTGCGGCGCTAAAATCGCCTCGGAGCTGACCCCGGCTTGCAGTTGCGCATGTACGAACATGCCCGGCAGCAGGTCATGTTTGGGGTTGGGGAACACTGCCCGTAAGGTGACCGAGCCGGTGCCCGGATCGACCGACACTTCGGAGAATTCTAGGTTGCCGACTTCGGCGTACTCGCTGCCATCCTCAAGCAGCAACTTTACACTGGCGGCGTTGCTACCGGCTTTCTGTAAGCGGCCACTGGCGAGGTCATTGCGCAGTTTGAGGATTTCCAGAGATGACTGGGTGAGGTCAACATAGATCGGGTCGAGCTGTTGAATGACCGCCATCGCGGTGCTTTGGCCATTGCTGACCAACGCTCCTTCAGTCACCGTCGAGCGGCCGATGCGCCCGGAAATCGGCGCCAGCACCTTGGTGTAACGCAAATTGATGCTGGCGCTTTGTTGTGCGGCGGCGGCTTCCATCTGTTTGGCGCGGGCTTCGTCGAACTCTTGGCGGCTGACGGCTTGCTCATCGACCAATAATTGGTAGCGGTCGGCCAGCGATTTGCTCGATTGCAGCGTGGCTTCGGTGCTTTTCAGGGTGGCGGCATACAGCGCCGGGTCTATTTGATAGAGCTGCTGGCCGGCTTTAACTTCACGGCCCTCGGTAAACAACCTTTGCAGAATGATGCCATTCACCTGCGGTCGGACTTCGGCAATCCGGTAGGCGGCGGTTCGCCCAGGTAGCTCGGCAGTGAGGGTAAAGGCTTGCGGTTGCAAGGTGATTATGCCGACTTTGGGCGGTGCCGCGCTGGCTGCCGGTTGTTCCGGTGTGCATCCGCTGAGAAGCGGGACGAGCGCGGCGGCGAGTAGCAAGACGGAAAGAGTAGGCTGAAACGACATGAGACCTCGAAGCTTAAATCGACCACCCACGAAGCAGAAACTGAGTGTTCGGTTAGAAAATATAGCGCCGGAATATACCTACATGCATGTTTGTTTGTAAGATGTGGCGCTCGAAGCATATGTAACAAGCGACGACCTTAGGTCGGCGATTGGGCCGTTTTCAGCGCTGCCCGGCTGCACTGGCGGGCATCCAGACAATGTTGGCGGAGATGTGTAAATGGTTGGCCGTACGAAAGAAGATGCACAAAATACCCGCCGGCAAATTCTCGCCGCGGCCGAGCAAGCCTTTCATGCGCGCGGTATGTCGCGCACCACCTTGGCCGAAATCGCCAGCATCGCCGGGGTGACTCGGGGCGCCATCTATTGGCATTTCAGCGACAAGGCCGACTTGATCCAGGCCCTGCTCGACACCCTGCGCGAGCCGTTGGATGCGTTGGCTAAGGCCAGTCAGGATGAGGATGAAGTCGATCCGCTGGGCTATTTGCGCTTGTTGCTGATCAAGCTATTTGAGCAGCTGGTGCTGGATGCCAGGATTCGTCGAATTAGAGAAATTTTGATCTACAAATGCGAGTTCACCGATGCCACCTGTGAGTTGCGTCAGCAGCGGCAGGGCGCCTATCAGGCCATTAGTGGGCGAATCGAACGGTCCCTGAGTAACGCCATGCGCCGCGCTCAATTACCCGCCGACCTGAATCTTGCCCGGGCGGTGATTAGCCTGCACGCGTATGTCGACGGAATTGTCGCGCAGTGGTTACTGCTGCCAGACAGCTTTGCCTTGGCCGAAGAAGCCCCATCGTTAGTCGATGCGGTTCTGGATATGCTGCGCTTGAGCCCCGCCTTGCGCCGCTAGGGGCAAAGCCACAGCCTGTTGCAGTAGACTGTTGGGGATTATTGATTAGCTTGCGGATCTGCCCTCTGCCCCGCGTTAACACCTCTGGAGAAGCCCATGATTAAGTCACGTGCCGCCGTTGCCTTTGCCGCCAACCAACCACTGCAAATTGTCGAAGTGGACGTCGCGCCACCGCAGGCCGGTGAAGTGCGGGTGCGTATCGTCGCCAGTGGCGTCTGTCATACCGATGCCTACACGCTGTCTGGCGAAGACTCCGAAGGGCTGTTTCCGTGCATTCTCGGCCACGAAGGCGGCGGTATCGTTGAGTCGATAGGCGCGGGTGTGACCTCGCTGGCGGTCGGTGATCATGTTATTCCGCTGTACACGGCAGAGTGTCGGGAGTGCAAATTTTGTAAGTCCGGCAAAACCAACCTATGTCAGGCAATTCGCAGCACCCAAGGGCGCGGGGTGATGCCGGACGGCACGTCGCGGTTCTCCTATCAGGGGCAGCCGATCTATCACTATATGGGTTGCTCGACCTTCTCCGAGTACACCGTACTGCCGGAAATTGCCTTGGCCAAGATCCCCAAGGACGCGCCGCTGGAAAAAGTCTGTTTGCTCGGTTGTGGGGTGACCACCGGGATTGGCGCGGTGCTGAATACCGCCAAGGTCGAGGAGGGCGCCACAGTGGCGATTTTTGGTCTGGGCGGCATCGGCTTGGCGGCGATCATCGGCGCGGCGATGGCCAAGGCCAGCCGGATTATTGCCATCGACATCAACCCGGCCAAGTTCGAAATCGCCAAACAGTTGGGCGCCACCGAGTGCGTCAACCCCAAGGATTACGACAAGCCAATCCAAGAGGTGATTGTTGAACTGACCGATGGCGGCGTGGATTACTCCTTTGAGTGCGTCGGCAACGTACAGCTGATGCGCGCCGCGCTGGAGTGCGCACATAAGGGCTGGGGCGAGTCGGTGATTATCGGCGTGGCCGGCGCCGGGCAGGAAATTAGCACCCGGCCGTTCCAGTTGGTCACCGGCCGAGTCTGGCGCGGCAGTGCCTTTGGTGGTGTGCGCGGGCGTACCGAACTGCCCAACTATGTGGCTAAGGCGCAGAGCGGTGAGATTCCGTTGGATAGCTTTATTACCCACACCATGGGGTTGGACGAGATCAACACCGCCTTTGACTTGATGCACGAGGGCAAGAGCATTCGTACCGTGATTCATTTCTGAGGCCGGCGTATGTGTTTAGAACTGATCACTAGTCAGAAGAGCTTCGGCGGCTGGCAGCAGCGTTATCGGCACGATTCGGCGGTATTGAACTGCAGCATGCACTTCAGTATTTACCTGCCGCCGCAAGCCGAGCAGGGCGACCCTTTGCCGGTGTTGTACTGGTTGGCAGGGCTGACCTGCACCGATGAAACCTTTATGCAAAAAGCTGGCGCCCAGCGCATGGCAGCCGAGCTCGGCGTGGTGCTGGTCACACCCGACACCAGTCCGCGTGGCCCGGATGTGCCGGCCGATCCGAGTGGCGCCTGGGACTTTGGCTTGGGCGCCGGATTTTATCTGAACGCCAGCCAGCCGCCTTGGGCTGCGCATTACCAGATGCATGACTACGTGGTGGATGAGCTGCCGGCGCTGATTGAGGCGAATTTTCCGGTGTCGCAGCGCCGCAGCATCAGCGGCCACTCGATGGGCGGCCACGGTGCGCTGGTGTGCGCACTGCGCAATCCGGGGCGTTACCAATCGGTTTCGGCCTTCGCACCGATCAGCAATCCGCTCAATTGCCCGTGGGGCGAAAAGGCCTTTAGCGGTTACTTGGGCGCGGATCGCGACGCTTGGCGGGCGTGGGATGCTTGCGCGTTGTTGGCTGGCGCGCAGGAGCAACTGCCGATGTTGATCGATCAAGGCGATGCCGATCAGTTTCTCACCGCGCAGTTACATCCCCAGGCCTTACAGGCTCAGGCCGACCTGCATAACTACCCACTGCGGTTACGCCTGCAGGCCGGCTACGACCATAGCTATTACTTCATCGCCAGCTTTATCGATGACCACTTGCGCCATCACGCCGCTGCGCTGAAGGATTAGCACCTCGTAGGGTGAAACCCGCATCTTCGCCTTCCGGCGCGGCAATATCCTGCCAGCATCCTGCAAGCGCAAGATCGCTGCCTCGGGGCTTCACCGTTAGCACGTCATTTCATGCTGGGCATCGAACCGGCGCCGCTGATTTGAAAACTGAGGCCGCGTCGGTTGTGGTGAGTGAAGGCTTTGAGCGTCTGTTGCGGCTATAGCTGGCGTGGCTCAAAACGGTGCCGGGCACTCAAAACGCATGGCTTCGCCGGTTTTCGGGTGGGTGAGGCTGAGCATTCGTGCGTGCAGGCACAGGCGTGGGTAGGCGGCAAGGGCTTCGGGATGGGCGTACAGGCCGTCGCCGAGCAGTGGGTGGCCGATCGAGAGCATGTGCACGCGCAGTTGGTGCGAGCGGCCGGTGATGGGCGTGAGTTCCACGCGGCTGTAATGGCCGCAGCGCTCCAGTACCTGCCAGTGGGTCAGGGCGTGTTTGCCGAGCTCGTAGTCCACCACATGGCGGGGCTTGGTTGGTGGGTCGTAGCGCAGGGGTAGGTCGATGCTGCCAGTGTCCTGCTCGGGTTCGCCCCAGCACAGGGCGGTGTAGGCTTTTCCGGTTTCGCGGTCGTGAAATTGGCGCGACAGTTCGCGATGGCTGTCGGGGTCGCGGGCCAGCACTATGACGCCGGAGGTTTCCCAGTCGAGACGATGGACGATGCGCGCCTCGGGAAAGCCGTTTTCTTGCAGGCGGGTCACTAGACAGTCTTTGTTGTCATCGGCGCGACCGGGCACCGACAGTAGCAGGGTCGGTTTGTTGATCACCAGCAAGGCGGCGTCTTGGTGGAGAATTTCAATCTGGGACAGCGGCATGGGGGCTTCCGGGAAACGCAATCGGCGACCGAGGTCGCCGATTATTTGAAAATATTCTGTAGGAGCCAGCTTGCTGGCGATAGGTTTAGATCGCCAGCAAGCGGGCTCCTACAGTACTGATGCGTTAGCGGTCAGGCAGGGTGATGTTTAACTCAAGAATCGAACAGCTGCCTTGGTTTTCCAGGGCGACCTGAACTTGATCCTGATCGATGTTGACGTACTTGCGGATCACTTCAACCAGCTCTTTTTGCAGGGCTGGCAGGTAGTCTGGCTGGCTGCGTTGGCCACGTTCGTGAGCCACGATGATCGACAAGCGCTCTTTCGCCACTGAGGCAGGGGTTTCTTTCGGCTTGCGCTCGCGAAAGAAGTCAAAAATATTCATTCACGGCCACCAAATAAACGCTGCATGAGTCCTTTCTTCTGCACATCGACGAAACGATGGGCAAGTTCCTTGCCGAGCAAGCGGTCGACAGCATCGCCATAGGCTTGGCCGGCGTCGCTTTGGTCATCGAGAATCACCGGTACGCCTTGGTTGGAGGCTTTGAGTACCGCTTGCGATTCTGGAATTACGCCGAGCAGACGGATAGCGAGGATTTCTTCGACGTCTTCCACGCCGAGCATCTCGCCTTTAATAACCCGCTCTGGGTTGTAGCGGGTCAATAGCAGGTGTTCTTTAATCGGCGTTTCGCCCAGCTCGGCGCGCCGTGATTTGCTTGCCAGCAGGCCTAGCATGCGGTCGGAGTCGCGTACCGAGGACACTTCCGGGTTGGTCACGACAATCGCTTCGTCGGCGAAGTACATGGCCATGTGTGCGCCCGTTTCGATGCCGGCTGGTGAGTCGCAAATCACGAAGTCGAAGTTTTTCGACAGTTCGTCGATGATTTTGCCCACGCCTTCTTTGGTCAGCGCGTCTTTGTCGCGGGTTTGGCTGGCGGCCAAGACGAACAGGTTTTCTAAGCGCTTATCTTTGATCAGCGCTTGGGTCAGGGTCGCTTCGCCGTTGATGACGTTAACGAAGTCATATACCACGCGACGTTCGCAACCCATGATCAGGTCGAGGTTACGCAGGCCAACGTCGAAGTCGACGATGACGGTTCTGTGCCCGCGCAGGGCTAAACCGGTACCGATGGCGGCGCTGGTGGTGGTTTTGCCCACGCCACCCTTGCCGGATGTAACTACGATGATCTTGGCCAAGGTGCTTCACCCCAAATGTCGATTAAACGGTAACTGTGCCAACCAGAATGGTGGCGTTGAGTTGCCGTGTGTCCCTGAAAAAAAGCAAAAAAGTCGTCTGTGCAACGCTATTTAGGCGGCGCAGAAAGTGGCCGCAGTATCCGTTAAAGACGGGTGATGTTCAACACGTCACCCGACAGACAGACCTGTACGGCCTCGTTCCATAGCGGATCGCGGCGCAGGTCTTCGGCCACCTTGTATTGGCCTGCGATTGACAGTAATTCGGCGCCAAGTTGTTGGCAGAATATGCGGGCCGTGCGGTCGCCCTTGATGCCGGCGAGAGCGCGGCCGCGCATTGGCCCGTACACATGGATATTGCCGTCTGCCAATAGCTCGGCACCGGCGCTGACCGGGGCCAGCACTATCAGGTCGCCACCTTGGGCGTATACCTGCTGGCCGCCGCGAATCGGCGTGGTGATGATTTTGCTCGGTTGCAGTTGCGGCTCTGGTGGTTTTTCCGGCTCTTTGGCGGCGGGTGCCGCGCCGAGCTCTAGCAGGCGTTCACGGGCACCAGAAGGGGGGAGAACGGGCAGGGCGATGGCTTGGGCGGCGGCAATGTCTTCAGCGCGGCTGGCGCGAATGGCCAAGGTGCTAAGGCCGTGCTGGCGACAAATGGTCATCAGTGCGCTGAGGTCGATATCACCTTCACCTTCGGGCAGTTTGTCCAGCGCCAGTACCAGCGGGGTGTTGCTGAAGAAGTTCGGCGCTTGGCTGACCTTGGTGGCGAGTTGGCGGTCGAGGCGGTCGAGGTCGTTATGCCCCAGTTCCAGCACGGTAATGGCCAGCATGCTGCCCTTGAGCTGGAAAACGGGGTCTTGATCGAGAAGGTCGGCTTGGCTCATGGTCTGCACTGAAAGGCTCGGAGGTCTAACTGAACGCGTTAAATAGGCGAGGACTTATAGCTATAACGCCGCCAGCCCGCAAGCGTGGCGCAACCAAGGTAGAATGCGCGCCTTTGTTGTGAACTGAGATTTTTTCATGCAACGTCCGGTTTTTACTCGATCTTTACTGCACACTAAATTTTGGTTGCTCTGGCTAGGGCTGGCGCTGTTGTGGTTGCTGGCGCAGTTACCTTATGCCTGCTTGTTGCTACTTGGCCGTGCTCTGGGTGCGTTGATGTACCGCTTCGCCAAAGAGCGGCGGGAGATCATCGAAACTAATTTGCAGCTGTGTTTTCCCCAGTTGTCGGCCCTTGAGCGGCAACATTTGCTGCAAGCCAACTTTGCCTCGATGGGCATCGCCTTCTTTGAAATGGCCATGAGTTGGTGGTGGTACAAGCCGCGCTTGCGCCGCTTGGGCTCGGTTGAGGGCTTGCAGCATTTACAGCAAGCAGCGGCTGACGGCCAAGGGGTGATTTTAATGGCGGTACATTTCACCACTCTTGAGGTCGGGGCTAATTTACTGGGTCAGTTGCACACCATCGATGGCATGTATCGCCAGCACGACAATGCGCTGTTCGATTTTGTGCAGCGGCGTGGCCGTGAGCGACACAACCTAGATGCCACGGCCATCGAACGTGAAGACGTACGCGCGATGATCAAAGTGCTGCGTGCCGGTCGCGCCATTTGGTATGCGCCAGACCAAGATTACGGGCGCAAGCAAAGTATCTTCTTGCCGCTGTTTGGCATTCAGGCGGCCACCGTCACCGCGACCAGTAAATTTGCTCGTTTGGGTCGCGCTAAGGTAGTGCCTTTCACTCAAGAACGGCTGGCGGATGGTTCGGGCTATAAATTGGTCATTCATCCGCCGCTGGATAACTTTCCCGGTGAAAGCGAAGAGGCCGATTGCCTGCGAATTAATCAATGGGTCGAACAGGCGATTACAGCCTGCCCGGAACAATATTTGTGGGCACACCGGCGCTACAAAACGCGGCCAGAGGGTGAGCCACGGTTGTATAAAAAACGCCGTCGGTAACTGCTCGGCCAGTTACTAAGGTAGTTTTATTGACGGTGCCGAGCCTTGTGAGCAGCGCCGCCTATAAACGCACTCTATACTGGCAAAAAAAGCCCGAGCAGTTGCCATGAATCAAGCCGTTACTCCCAAAGCGCCGGTCACCGGTTTGATCCTTTCCGGCGGCGGCGCACGAGCGGCCTATCAAGTGGGCGTACTGGCGGCGATTGCCGACTTACTGCCCGATCCTGCCAGTAACCCATTTCCAGTCATCGTCGGCACCTCGGCGGGCGCCATTAATGCAGTGGGTTTAGCCTGTGGGGCGCTGCACTTCAGTGAGGCAGTTCGGCGTTTAACCGCTGTCTGGCAGGGTTTTCATTGCCATCAGGTGTATCGCAGTGACTGGCCTGGCGTGCTGCGCCAAGCTGGGCGCTTCGTCGGTAATAGCTTGTTCGGTTTTGGCGCGGATGCCCCGGTAGCGCTGCTGGATAACTCGCCTTTGCGTGAATTGCTGGGCCGCGAGTTGGATTTTTCAGGCATTCACGCCGCTGTTTCTCGGCGTAAATTACGCGCCATTGCGGTGTCTGCGTTTGGTTATGAGACCGGCCAGTCGGTGAGTTTTTATCAGGGCCGCGCCACGGTTGATCCATGGTTTCGCCATCGGCGGGTGGGCGTGCCAACTCGCTTGAATCTGGAACACTTAATGGCCAGTACGGCGATTCCGCTGATTTTCCCGCCGGTAAAGGTTAATCGCGAATATTTCGGCGATGGTGCAGTGCGCCAATTAGCGCCTATCAGCCCGGCGCTGCATCTAGGCGCGACTAAGGTGTTAGTGGTGGGCGTGAGCGGCAATCCGCAGGCCGGAGCGCCGCAGCCCGAAGTGGTTAGGGTCAGAAGCACGCGTTCGCCAAGCTTGGCGCAGATCAGCGGGCATATTCTCAACAGTACCTTTATCGACAGCTTGGAAGGCGATATCGAACTGCTTGAGCGCATCAATCATATGGGCCGATTAATGCCCGCCGACCTTAAAAACCAAGGCATGGGATTAAAACCGGTTGAGGTGTTGGTGATTGCGCCGAGTCAGCCATTAGATCAAATAGCCGCGCGCCATCGGCATGAGTTGCCGCAATCGTTACGCCTGTTCTTGCGTGGTCCGGGAGCCACCAAGGCCAGTGGCGCTGGGGTGTTGAGCTATTTATTGTTTGAGTCAGGCTATTGCAGTGAGCTGATCGAATTAGGCTATCAAGATGCCATGGCGCAGAAACAAGCCTTGCTGGATTTTTTGGCCATTGAGAGCCTAACGCCAGCCCAGCAAGTACTTGTCGAGTAGGCTGTGACGGTTGCGTTTGCATATGCTTCACGCAAAAAAATGCCCGCCTAATTAGGCGGGCATTTTTGTTTGCGCGAGGGTTACTCGGCGATTTGCAGTTTGCGCGCTTCGGTGTACAGGTAGCGCACCCGCGAATACTCAAACGGGGTATTGAGCTGACCATATCTATAGGGCGTGGTGTAGCGCGTATCGATCGCGTTCAGTACCGGAATAGCGAGGTTTCTGCGGCTTTCTTCGGCTACGTTCAGATAATTGGCGCTTTGCTCGGCGAGGGTGTCGACTACCAATCCGCTGGTATCACGCAGGTTGGATGGACCGAACACCGGTAGTACCAAGTAAGCACCGCCGGGCACGCCGTAATAGCCGAGTGTTTGCCCAAAGTCTTCTTTCTCGCGCGGCAAGCCCATGGCTGTGGCAGGGTCGAAAATACCGCCAACCCCGATTATGGTGTTAAACAGCAAGCGCGCCGTGGTGCGCATGGTTCGCTCGCCCTTGAGTTGCAGGGCGCTGTTAGCCAAGCTCGGTAGGTCGCCAAGGTTGCTAAAAAAGTTACTCACCCCGGTACGCACGAATTTTGGCGTGACATAGGTGTAGCCGCGCACAGTGGGTAGCATGACCCACTGATCTAGGTGGTAGTTGAACTGATACACGCCACGGTTCCAGCCCTCGAGCGGGTCGTAGACGTCCATCGCCGAGTCGCTCGCAGCCACGAAGTTATCCAGCCCCGGGGTGAAACTCAGGCTTTGCAGGGGGGCAGTGAAACCTTCGTCCGCTGCATTGGCGGCGTTTGATTGAGCGGCGTTAGCCAAGCTGCTGCCCAGCAATAGGGCGCTGAAGAATAAGTGCTTAGCCACGGAAGAACTCCAGCATGGCGTCAGTGTTGACGCGGTAGTCGAGGTTGCCGCAATGGCCACCCAGTGGGTATACAGTCAGGCGTTCGGCAAAGGTGCGGCGCAAGAACGTCAAGTCGCCTGGGCCGAGAATCAGGTCGTCAGCATTGGTCATTACGGCAATTTTAGTATTGGTTTTTAAGTAGTCTTCCAGCGCGTAGAGGCTGATTTGCTGATCCAGTTGCTCGAGGGTGCCGTGTTTATTGCTTTGTTGCCAAAGTGGCAACAACTGCTGCTCGGCGTAACAGCGGAAGTTACACGTGGCGGCTTTTTTGAAGTACGGCACCAGCTCGGTGCGGTAGCCAATTTCAGTGTTCGGCGGGGTAATCAGCCCGCGCTTATTGATGAGGTCAGAGGTGTAGACAATGTCAGACACCGAGAAGCGGAATGAGGCGCCAATCAATGAGGCCATTTGCGGGGTGGTCAGGCGCTCTTTGGAATTTTGCAGATCAAACAACAAGGCCTCGTCCACTTCTATGCGGCCTTTCTCCTCAAAATAGCGCGCTAACTTGTTAAACAGCAGATCGAACGATGCTGGTTTGCCCTTTAGGTTCAAATCTACCATCGATAGTTTGTCGAGGTTACCTACCGAGGTCAGCAGGTCAACCGGTGGGTTGAGCATGAGCACGCGCTTAAAGTTGAAGCTGTGTTTACGCTCGTCAATATGGCTGACAAAGGCGGCGTTCAAGGCGCCCAAACTGTAACCGGTGAGGTTGTAGCTGGTGACTTGCAGGTCGCTGTGTTTGGCCTTGATGGCTTCCATGACCCGATACAAATCCTCGGCGTCGGCACTGGAAATACCCGGCGTGGCACTGGTGGATGCGGAGGTAATAAAGTCATAGCTGGTTGGTGAGGAAAGCTGCACCACGTGGTAACCGGCGGCGTAGAAGAGTTTTTTCAAAAACTCAGGTTTGCCACTGGAGTACTGCGCGCCAGTTCCCGCGATGATGAAGATCAAAGGGGCAGGGCCACTTTGCTGGGCTAGGCGATAAGGCAGTTTTTCCACGTTCCAGAAAATATCGGGGATTTTCTCGTCGCGTACGCTTTCGAGATCGAGGCGATAGTCGGCTTGGTCGATATCTTCATCGGCCGCCACCTTTGGTCTTAGCAGTGTGGGAGTACCGGCGATGGTCGACTCAAAGGCGTTACTGATCGGGTAACCGTAAGTGGCGGCATCGATGCTAGCGGCCTGCACTGACAGTGTCAGAGGCAGGCCGACGAGCAGCGTGGCAAGGCTTAGAAGCCGGAGCATGGGCGATTCTCATGTTGGGTTGTTTAGGGCACCAGAGAATCACACCGTGCATTGTCAATACAACAAAAAAGCTGGTTGTAAGTAGATTTTTCTGGCTGTTTGCATGGTGTGCTCGCTCCTGGGCAGATTTAGCCGTGGATGTGCTTGCATCAGAATGCTTGGCGGTTATGCTTGCCGGCGTTTTGTTTACCGGAGAATCTTATGTCGCGCCGTTTCCCATGGGTGTTGTTGCTGTGTTTAGCCGTTTGGTTGGCTGCTTGTTATGGGCTGCGTTTTGGGTTTATGGAGGATGGTCAGTGGGTGGGCGTTTGCGCTGAGCCTGCTGGGATTTGGCAGTGCCAATTGCGCAGCGCGCTGGGTTTGACGATTCACTGGGGCGTACTGGCGTGGTTAGCCGTGCTGCCGGCCGTGCTGGGCTTCTTTATACCGGGGCGTATCGGCCAGATCTTGGCGGCCATTGGGCTGTTTTTTGCCCTGCCAGCGTTGGTGCTGTATACCGCCAGCCTAGCGGTATTTGCCTTGGTGATCGCCGCGCTACGGCTAGTGCGCGCACCGCGCGCGGGCATTTAAGCGGCGGGTTTTCCAGCGCTAATAAAAAAGGGATGACCATGGTCATCCCTTTTTTATGCGGCGGGGTTTAGTCGCGTGCTAGGCGCAGGCTACGCAACAGGGCGCCGAGTAGCAGGGTGCTGGTGATGGCCCAGCCGATAGCTTGCAGGTTGCCGAGGGTTTCTTCATACAGCTGCGGGACAATCCCGGCGCCGATCAGTACCGCCAGAAGGATGATTTCCCGACGTGGGCCGGCCACCGGGCGGCATAGGTAGAACAGTGCCGGCAGCAGCAAGGCAGCGCTGGGGAAGCTGCGATAGCGTGCATCAAATACCAGCGCCAGCATCATCACTGCACCGGCAAAACCAGTGGCGGCCAGCCACCAGCCGGCGCGCGCTTCTAGCCATGCATAAAGCACTGCGCGGCGGCCGTTGCGGGCCGACAAACTCAGCACCGCATGTGCCAGTACCAGCAGGTTCAAAGCAATCAGTGTGGCCGCCCATAACCACTCGGCTAGATAACGGCTGGTGACTAGCGCCAGTTCAGCCCATAAACCTATGCCGGCGGCGCCAACGGCTGCCAGCGGCGGCAGCAATAAAGCGGCGCGGGTCGAAGCCGGACGCCCAGCCAGTAATAAACTCAGAGCCAGTAAGCCGCCACTGAAGGCCAGCCACAATGGCCAGTGCGGCAGGTTGGAGACGGGGCCGGCGAGCACGTTTTTCTCTTGCCGGTCAGCGTCAAACAAGCCCCAATAGCCGCCCACTGCGCCTTCGCTGCTGCGCTTCCACGGTTGGTCAAAGGCTTCGATCAGGTTGTAGTGCCAGCCATGTTGCTCGGCTAACTGCACGAAGCCGCGCATGAACTTGGCTTCGTTAACTCGGCTGGGCAGCGCTGTTTCGCGCTGGCGGCCTTCACTCGGCCAGCCGGTTTCGCCGATCAGAATATCTTTTGGGGCAAAGCGTTGGCCGAATTCCTGGCGAATATCGGCGACGTGGGCCAGCGCCTTGTCGATCCCGGCCGGGTCATTTTCCCAGTAGGGCAGCAGGTGGATGGTCAAGAAATCCACGGCTGGAGCGACCTGTGGGTACTGGTCCCAAAACTCCCAAACATCGGCGTAGGTTACCGGCTGAGTGACCTCTGCTTGCACCTGGTTGATGAGTTTAACCAGCTGATCGCCGGTCACTTCTTTGCGCAGCAACGCTTCGTTGCCGACGATAACGGCTTTAACCACATCGGGATTGGCCTTGGCGGCTTTAATCAGCGCCTGAACTTCAATCTCGGTGTCCACTGGATTGCTGCTGACCCACGCACCCAGCATCAGTTGTAGCCCGTGTTTGCGGGCCAACTCGGGAATCGCCTCAAGGCCCGTCATCGAGTAGGTGCGTACGCACTCAAAGCGAGTGGCCAGCAGGGCTAAGTCGCCATCCATCTGTTCGGCACGCAGCACAAACGGCTGGTCGAACGGCGACTGGTCTTTGCCAAATGGGCTGTAGGAAACGCACTGCATCTTATGCGTGGCGCTGGCGGCATCGGCGAGAATCACCGGCTGACCAATGGCGTACCAAAGGCCGCCCAGCGCAAACAGCGCCAGTAAGCTGGAGAATAGGTAGGGCAGGGTGAAGCGGGAGTTTACGGGCATGATCGGGCGCGCATCTGAGAGCAAAGGCGCGCATCTTAGCTGATTAGCCGGGTCTAGAGGAGGCTGACGGCTGATGAGTGTTCGTCGTGGTCAATTACGGCTTTAGCTAGATGCAGCCAGTCCCAGCGGTAATAACCGCTATAGTTGCTTGAGTGTGGTTTGAGTGAGTGCTGAGCAATGTGTGATTGTTTCTGTTTAACCCTATTACGATTAGTTCGGCATGGCTGATAGCGGCGCGCGTGATCGCATCAAGGTCACCATTGCACAACTGACCATCGGCATGTACGTGGTCGAGTTGGACCGCCCGTGGAGTGAAACGGCCTTTTTGTTTCAGGGCTTTCGGATTCGCCATGCACAAGAGATTTTGCTCCTCGGTGAGGTCTGTCAGTTTGTTTGGGTGGATGCACAGCGCTCGTTTGGGGTCAAACAGCAGGTTGAAGACAACCTAATGAGGCTGGCTGGCGAACAGTTGCAACCGCAAATTGCCAAGGTTGAGTTCAGTCAAGAAATGCAGCGCGCCGAGCCGTCGTTTCATGCCGCCCGCGAGCAATCGTTGCGGATTCTCGAGGCCGTGCGCCTTGGGCAGGCGCTGGATGTGGCGCAGGTTAAGTTGGTGGTTAAAGAGTGCGTGGAAAGCATGCTGCGCAATCCTGGCGCCATGTTGTGGTTAGCACGGATCAAACACAGCGATGAATACACCGCCGAACACAGTTTGCGCGTGGCTATTTTAGCGATTGCCTTGGGCCGTGAACTCAACTTGCGCCAGGGTGAGCTTGAACACTTGGGCGTGTGCGGGATGCTGCATGACGTAGGCAAAATTAAGGTGCCGGCGGAGATTCTCAACAAGCCCGGCGCGCTGACCGCCGCGGAACTGGTGATTATGCAAAGTCATGCCAGCGAAGGGCGTAAGTTGCTGATGAGCAACCAGCAGGTCACTGCCGCGGCCGTTGACGTGGCCTATTCGCACCATGAACGCTTGGATGGGCGTGGCTACCCGCGCGGCTTGGATGCGGCGCGGATTCCGTATTTTGCCAAAATTGTCGCCGTGGTGGATGCCTACGATGCGATCAACAGCGATCGGGTGTACAGCAAAGGCCGGTCGAGCTTGGAGTCACTGCGAATTCTGTTTGAAGCGAGCGGCAGCCATTTTGATGCGGAATTGGTCGGCCTGTTTGTGCGCCGTATTGGCATCTATCCGCCGGGAGAAATCGTCGAGATGAGTAACGGCGAGGTGGGCATCATTGTCGCTTGCTCGCAACTCAGCAAACTTAAACCTCGGGTGTTGCTGGTGCTGGATGGACAAAAGTTGCCGGGCCCTGAGCGGGTGATCGATTTAGACCAAGCCGTGGTTGATCAGCAGCAGCGCCCCTATCGGATTAAAGAAGTTTATCCCAGTGGTGCTTTTGGGATTGATATCGAGGCGTATCGACGCAAAGGGCTGATTATTCCGCCGCATTTGTAACCCGTCGATGCGACTTGCGCAGGGCTTAGACTTAGGTCCAATGGTGGTTGCTGAAACCAGCCCTGAAGATGGCCATTTCGAGCTAGTTTGAGGTGGTTCATGAGCACGGCAGACGCCTTTAGCCAGGCCGGCAAAACGGCAGTGCTGCAAAATATCCATGGCAGCATGGTGTTTTTGCAGAAATTCCCGCCGTTTAACCAGATGGACACTGCGCACTTGGCGTATTTGCTGGAGAACTGCCAGCTGCGCTTTTACAGCGCGGGCGAAACCATCATCAAACCGAGCGATGGTCCGGTTGAGCATTTTTTTATCGTTAAGCAAGGCCGGGTGCATGGCGAGCGCCCTGGCACGGCGCAACCGGGTAGCCATAGCACCTTCGAAATCAGCACTGGCGAGTGCTTTCCCTTGGCGGCGCTAATAGGTGAGCGCGCCACCCGTACCGAGCACCTGGCGGGCGAAGATAGCTTCTGTCTGTTGCTTAATAAACCGGCGTTTGTGCAACTGTTCGCTTGGTCTAATCCGCTGCGCGACTTCGCCTTGCGCGGGGTCAGCAGCCTGCTCGATCAGGTCAATCAGCAGGTGCAGATGCGCGCGGTGCAAACCCTCGGGGCGCAGTTTTCCCTCGATACCCGTTTGGCCGAGTTGGCCCTGCGCCAGCCGATCAGCTGTGGGCCGGATATGAGCTTGCGGGCGGCGGTTAAATTGATGCATGAGCAACAGGTGGGCAGCATCGTGATTGTTGACTCGGCGCAGACTCCAGTGGGGATCTTCACCCTGCGTGACCTGCGCCGAGTGGTGGCTGATGGTGGTGGGCTGGAGCAGCCGATCAGCCAGCTAATGACGCGCTCACCCTTTTACCTGAAGCCCTCGGCCAGCGCCTTCGATGCGGCCATTGCCATGACCGAGCGGCATATCGCGCATGTCTGCTTGGTTGAGCATGGGCAACTGTGCGGGGTGATCTCTGAGCGGGATTTGTTCTCCCTGCAGCGCGTCGACCTTGTGCATCTGGCACGGACCATTCGACATGCCGGGCGGATGGACAGCTTGCTGGCGCTGCGCAGCGATATTCGCCAGTTGGTCGACAATATGCTGGCCCATGGCGCCAGTTCAACGCAGATCACCCAGCTGATTACTCAGCTCAACGATCACACCGTGTGCCGGGTGATTGAGCTGACGCTGGAGGAATTTGGCGATCCGGGGGTGGCCTTTACTTGGTTGTGTTTCGGCAGCGAGGGCCGTTGCGAGCAAACCCTGCACACCGATCAAGACAACGGCATCGTGTTTGCTGCCAGCGATGCGCTTGAGGCGCAGGCTATTCGTCAGCGTCTGTTGCCCTTGGCGGTGGAGATTAACCAGCGTCTGGCGCTATGCGGTTTTAGCCTGTGCCAAGGCAATATCATGGCCGGCAACCCCGAGCTGTGTTTGTCGCAGCATGAGTGGGGCCTGCGCTTCGGCCAGTTAGTGCGCGAAGCCACCCCGGAAAATCTGCTGGCCTCGAGTATTTATTTTGACCTGCGGGCGGTTTGGGGTGATCCGCAGGGCGTCACGCAACTGCGCCAAGGGCTGCTCGCGGCGGTGGCCGATAATCACCTGTTTCAGCGCATGCTGGCGCAAAATGCCTTGCGCCAGCGTCCGCCGCTTGGGCTGTTGCGCGATTTTGTGGTGGCTCGCAAAGGGCGCGAAAAAGACACCCTCGACCTCAAGGTGCAAGGCCTCACACCCTTTGTCGATGGCGCGCGCTTGCTGGCCTTGGCTCACGGTATCGAAGCCTGCAATACCCTTGAACGTTTGCGCGGCTTGATCGCCCAAGGGGTAATTGAGGCGCTGGATGGCGCGGCGTACGAGGAGGCCTATCACTACATTCAGCAAGCGCGTTTGCAACAGCATCAATTGCAGGCACGCAATCAGCAGGAATATTCCAATCGGGTCGATCCAGACAGTCTCAATCATTTGGATCGACGCATCTTGCGCGAGTCGTTTCGCCAAGCCCAGCGCCTGCAAAGCAGCCTAGCCTTGCGGTATCAACTGTGAGCTGGTTGAGCCGCTTAGTGGGCTGCCAAGTGCGGCTGTCGGCGGCGCAATTGCAACGGCGTGCGACGCTCAGCGAACCCTTAGCTATTGATGAGCGGGCGCTTAATCAGCAGCGCTGGGTGGTCTTGGATTTAGAGACCAGCGGCTTGGATTTGCGCCGCGATCAGTTGTTGTCGATCGGTGCGGTAGTGATCGAGCAGGGCGCTATTGATTTGGCTCAGCAGTTTGAATGCACCTTGCACCGGGCCGATCACCGGGTCAGCGCCAGCGTGCTGATCCACGGCATCGCGCCGAGCGAAATCGCCAATGGGGTTGAACCCGCCGAAGCGCTGTTGGCCTTTATGGAGTTTTTACGCGACAGCCCAGTGCTGGCCTTTCACGCCGGTTTTGATCGGCACATGCTCGCTCGGGCACTCAAAGAAACCCTAGGTTTGCGTTTGCAGCACGGTTTTTATGACGTGGCCCATTGGGCGCCGGCGCTGTGCCCGCAGGCCAATATTGCCAATGGCGGTTTGGATGACTGGACTGAGTACTTTGCTTTGCAGGTGCATCAGCGCCACCACGCCAGCGCCGATGCCTTGGTCACCGCCGAGCTGGCGCTGATTCTGTTCAGCAAAGCCCGCCAGCAACAGCTCGACAACCTGCCTGCGCTTGAACAGCGGCTGGTTCGGCTGCGTCGCCAGCACGCCCACGCGCTCTAAGGCCTGGCGAACGACGCAGAACGCGTCTGCGACCTTAGTCTAGATAACCTGCTTCTACGACTAAGGTCGTCTGTTAAGCCCCGCTCGGCGATTTACAGTGGAGTCACCTGTTAACCCGTGTGGCGAGGACAACAAAAATGAATGACAGCGTCTACGAACGGATTCTTGCGAATCCGAACTTCCATGAGTTGGTGGCCAAGCGCTCGCGTTTTGCTTGGCTGTTGGCAGCCGTGATGCTTGGCCTGTACCTGACCTTTATCTTGCTGATTGCCTTTGCCCCGCAGTTGCTCGGCATGCGCATTAGCTCGGACTCGGTGATTACCTGGGGGATACCGCTTGGGGTCGGCCTGATTGGCTCGGCGTTTGTCCTGACCGGTATTTACGTGCAGCGCGCTAACGGCGAGTTCGATCGCTTGAACAAAGCCATTCTTGATGAGGTGCAGAAATGATCCGTCGTCTATTGGCCAGTTTGGCGTTGTCGGTATTTGCCCCGTTGGTGTTGGCCGGTGAGGCGTTAACCGGTGAGGTGCAGCGCCAACCGATGAATGTCTCGGCGATTGTGATGTTCGTGATGTTCGTTGGCGCTACCCTGTGCATCACCTACTGGGCGTCGAAAAAGAACAACTCAGCCTCCGACTATTATGCGGCTGGCGGCAAAATTACCGGTTTTCAAAACGGTCTGGCGATTGCCGGTGACTATATGTCGGCGGCCTCGTTTCTGGGTATCTCCGCGCTGGTGTACACCTCTGGCTACGACGGCTTGATCTACTCGATCGGCTTTCTGGTCGGTTGGCCGGTGATTCTGTTTTTGATGGCCGAGCGCCTGCGTAACTTGGGTAAATACACCTTTGCCGACGTGGCCTCGTATCGCCTCAAGCAAATGCCGATTCGCACCGTGGCGGCCAGTGGCTCGCTGGTGGTGGTGGCGTTCTACTTGATCGCGCAGATGGTTGGTGCCGGTAAGTTGATCCAGCTGTTGTTTGGTTTGGAGTACTACGTGGCCGTGGTGCTGGTGGGTATCTTGATGATGCTCTACGTGCTGTTCGGCGGCATGTTAGCCACCACCTGGGTGCAAATCATTAAAGCCGTGCTGCTGCTGTCGGGTGCCAGTTTTATGGCCCTGATGGTGATGAAACACGTCAACTTTGACTTCTCCCTGCTGTTCTCAGAAGCGGTCAAGGTGCATCCAAAGGGCGAGGCTATCATGAGCCCCGGTGGTTTGGTTAAAGACCCGGTGTCGGCGATTTCGCTTGGCTTGGCGCTGATGTTTGGTACTGCCGGCTTGCCGCATATTTTGATGCGCTTCTTCACCGTCAGCGATGCCAAAGAAGCGCGTAAAAGCGTGTTCTATGCCACCGGCTTTATCGGCTACTTCTACATCCTGACCTTTATCATCGGCTTCGGCGCAATCCTGTTAGTGAGCACCAACCCAGCCTTTAAAGATGCGGCGGGTGCCTTGCTCGGCGGCAACAACATGGCCGCGATTCACTTGGCCAATGCGGTCGGCGGTAGCTTGTTTCTCGGTTTTATTTCGGCCGTAGCCTTTGCCACCATCTTGGCGGTAGTAGCAGGTTTGACCTTGGCCGGCGCTACAGCGGTGTCCCATGACCTGTATGCCAGCGTGTACAAAAAAGGCAAGGCTAACGATAAAGATGAAATTCGCGTGTCGAAGATCACCACC
The DNA here is from genome assembly GCA_019745275.1 of Pseudomonadaceae bacterium. Taxonomy (GTDB): domain Bacteria; phylum Pseudomonadota; class Gammaproteobacteria; order Pseudomonadales; family Pseudomonadaceae; genus Aquipseudomonas. The sequence goes on from JAIETJ010000002.1 coordinate 48,182, forward strand.
ATCGCGCTAGCGCTGTTGGCGATTGGTTTGGGCATCTTGTTCGAGAAACAAAACATCGCCTTTATGGTTGGTTTGGCCTTCTCGATTGCCGCCAGCTGTAACTTCCCGGTGCTGTTCTTGAGCATGTACTGGAAAAACCTCACCACCCGCGGTGCCATGATCGGCGGTTGGTTGGGCCTAGTAACGGCGGTGACCTTGATGATTCTCGGGCCAACCGTATGGGTGCAGGTATTGGGCCACGCTCAAGCCATCTTCCCGTACGAATACCCAGCACTGTTCTCGATGGCGATTGCCTTTAGCGGTATCTGGTTGTTCTCGATCACTGATAAGTCGGCGGCTGCGGCAGCCGAACGTGCGCGCTTTATGCCGCAGTTCGTGCGCTCACAAACTGGTTTGGGTGCCAGCGGTGCAGTAGCCCACTAAAACGTTACTCTGCGTGTGATTTTGGCGGCCTTCGGGCCGCTTTTTTTTTGCCCGAATGGTCAGGCGCTTTGCGCGGTGGTTACTGCGTCGTAAGCTAGGCTGTATCCGGCGCGCTGCCGAGCTAAGAATAATAATGATTCACCACCGGTGTTTCTGCTTGCTCAGGATTAGTCATGAATAATCAGCCAGACCCGCAGGCCCAAGACTTGGCCGTCAGTCAGCTGATGCGGCAGTTGCAAGGTCGGCGTTTGCGCCAGATCGCCACGGTACTCAGCGTGGCCTTGGCGGTTGTGGTGATCCAGGCCGCAGTGCTGAATACTTGGATACCCGCAGTGCTGGGCGTGCTGGCGCTGGTGTGCGTGCGCAGCAGTGCCCAGTTGAGCCAGCGCGGCGAGTTGGATCGGGCTAATTTTGTCCTGCTCAGTACCCTGACTGCCACCGCAAGCGCGGCCATGTGGGATGCGCAAGGGTTGTATAACGGCACGTTGTTGACCTTTCCGGCGATCTTGATTTTGGCCGGGATGCTCGCACGTCCGCGCTTATTTGTTGGCCTATTGCTGGCGATGCTGGCAGTGATAGGCCTGATTACCGCGACTTCGCTGCTTGGCTGGCGAACCTTTACTCCCGAGCCGTTGGCGCTCAAACGGTTAATCACGCTCAGTTGCATTTTGATGGTCTGCGCCTTTGCGATTTGGCGCTTGGCCAGCGATTTGCGTGATGCCATGGGCCATCTGCAAGAGGAGGTTGAACGGGTCAAACGCTCTGAGGTTAGCTTCAGTCATTTAGCTCAGCATGATGTGTTAACCGGGTTGCCCAATCGCTTGCTGGTGCGTGATCGGCTGGAACAGGCCGTGGTGCAGGCGCGGCGATATCGCAAGCAAGTGGCGTTGTTGTATATCGATCTGGATAACTTCAAGTTGATTAACGACTCGCTTGGGCACGCCGCCGGCGATGAGTTGCTGCAAGCGGTAGCCGAGCGTTTGCAGGACTCTGTACGTGAGGTCGATACCGTGAGTCGGCAAGGCGGCGATGAGTTTTTGTTAGTGCTCAGTGATGTTGCCGATCAGCAGGCCATTTCTCAGGTGGCGCAAAATGTATTGGCCAATTTGGCCCCGCCGTTTGTTTTGCAGGGCATGCCGGTGGTGAGCTCCTGTTCGATTGGAATCGCCACCTTCCCCGAAAATGGCGACAGCTTTGCGCAGTTGTTGCAGCAGGCCGACATGGCCATGTACCAAGCCAAGATGGCCGGGCGCAATACCTTTCGCTTCTTCGATCAGGGCATGAACGCCAGTTTGGTCGACCAACTGCAACTTGAGGCAGGGCTGCGCCAAGCCCTGCAGCGAGATGAGTTGCTGCTGTATTACCAGCCGATCGTGGATATTCACAGCGGACGTCTGTTGGCCGCCGAGGCGCTGGTGCGCTGGCAACACCCAGAGCGGGGCCTGATTGCACCAGATCAATTTATTCCGTTGGCGGAACGCTCGGGGTTGATCGTGGAAATCGGCGAGTGGGTGCTTAATAAGGCCTGTCAGCAGCTGGTTGCTTGGCAAGCAGCGGGGCTGACAGATTTAGCCGTGTCGGTGAACTTGTCGCCGGTACAGTTTCGCCGTGGTGATTTAGACCAGCAGGTGCATGCCGCGTTAACGCGTTCTGGATTGGCGCCAGCGGGGCTGGAGCTGGAACTGACCGAGTCGATATTACTGCAAGACTCGGAGAAATTTATCAGCTTGCTCACGCGGGTAAAGGCGCTGGGGGTCAGTTTGGCAATTGACGACTTCGGCACCGGCTACTCGAACCTGTCGTATTTACAGCGTTTTCAGGTCGATAAGCTAAAAATCGATAAATCTTTTGTGGGTAAGTTGCACGGCAATAGCCAGGGGCAGGCGATAGTCACGGCGATTATTCAAATGGCTAAGAGCCTGCAACTGGTCACCACCGCCGAGGGCATTGAAGACGAGGCCACGCGGCAACTGCTGGCCAGCTTGGGTTGCGATCAGGCGCAAGGCTATTGGTTTGCCCGGCCGCTGCCGGCGGCTGACTTTGCCCTGTACGCGCAGCGGGCAGCCGTTTCGATAGCCACGGCTTAAGCGCTTTGGGGCTGCTTTAGGCTGCTGCATGGCGGCACTATTCAGGCGCTTTATAACACCCCAAGTGGCGCTGGGCCTTGGTTACACTGAGGTCTACTCCCCCCAGCAAAAAGGCCTAACGATGCAAAAGCGCATGATGATTACCGGTGCAGGTTCTGGTCTTGGCCGTGAAATTGCCTTGCGCTGGGCGCG
>JAIETJ010000107.1 GCA_019745275.1 Pseudomonadaceae bacterium
AGAGCACCGCATAACCGAGCAACGACGCGAGCGTCAGCCAAGCCGTGAGCTGATTGGTAAACACCAGCAAAATCGCCAGTCCAGCCACCGATAACAGCATGGCAAAGCTCAGCGCCGCCACCGGCGACACCCGGCCCTCGGCCAGCGGGCGTTTATGGGTGCGCGCCATGACCGCGTCGATCCGTCGGTCGACCACATGATTGATCGCCGCCGCGCCACCGGCGCAAAAGGCGATGCCTAAATTACCAAAGACTAAAACCGTCCACGGCACCCCGGCACGGGTGGCGAGAAACATGCCGACCAAGGAGGTGATCAGCATCAGCACCACCACCTTCGGCTTGGTCAGCTCCAAGTAGTCGCGCCAGAGCGCTTGGCTGTGACGTTCAGTTAATACCGTGGCCATAAGCTGTCTCCTTATTGTTATTCGAGCACGACGCCAAAGCTAAACCTTGGCAAGCGTGTGCAGCCGTATTGCAAGCGAGTTAACCCGCCTGTTGCCCCGCTAACTCAGTAAAGACTGTTTGACGGATGCGCGCAGGCGCCCGCAGCCGGTAATTAATCAGCACCAACACCAATAACAGCGCCGCGCCACCGGCGTTATGCGCGACCGCCACGGCCAGTGGTAGATGCAGCAGCACATTGCTAATCCCTAGGCTGACTTGTAGCGCCAGAGCCAGCAGCAGTAAGCCAGCCAATTGATTTAAGCCCTCGCTGCGCAGTCGCCAAGCCAGCAGCAGTAAGACCGCGCTGAGCAACACGGCGCCCAGGCGATGGGTCATGTGGATGGCCGTGCGGGCATCACTGTCGAGCTGCCCGCCGAGGTAGTTGGGGCCGATATGCTGAGTCAGGTGAAAGCCATTGGCGAAGTCCATCGATGGCCACCATTGACCATGACAGGTCGGCAGATCGACGCAGGCGACTGCTGCGTAGTTGCTGCTGACCCAACCACCGAGGGCGATTTGGCCGACCACCAGCAGCACAGCCAGGCCGGCTAAGCGGCGTAAGCCTGAGGAAAGACCCGGCAGCACCGGCCAACGCCCAGACAAACGCAAGGTCAGGAGCAGCAACAAACTCAAGGTGGCAAAGCCGCCGAGCAAATGCCCGGTCACCACTTGCGGCCACAGTTTTAGGGTTACCGTCCACATGCCAAAGGCCGCTTGCGCGACCACCACCGCGACCAATAGGCACGGTAATTTCAGCGGTTGTTGCGGTTGTTTGCGCTGGAGCCAAGCGTGAATCGCCAGCGCCACAATCAACAAGCCCAAGCTGCCGGCGAAGTAGCGATGAATCATCTCGTTCCAGCCTTTTTGCGCCTCCACCGGTGCTTGCGGATAGCTCAGTTCGGCATGCGCCAGTTGCGTCTCGGTTTGCGGCACGCTGATAAAACCGTAGCAGCCGGGCCAATCCGGGCAGCCGAGACCGGCGTGAGTCAGACGGGTATAAGCACCGAGCAACACCACCAGCACGGCTAAGACGGTGGCGACTAGGGCGAGACGAAATCCGGGCTTGGCCATCAGTACTCCTTAAAATCTGCGCTTAACAGGCCGTTGAGAAATGTAGCGAGCGATGGCTAGGCAAGGCGAAATCCGCCGAAAAAGCGCAATGTACGAGCTGTACATGAGCATTTTGAGGCTGATTTCAACGCCGCATAGCCGAGCGCAGTAGTTTCTCAGCGGCCTGTTAACCAATATTCGACAGTTTTAGCAGCAGGCGCAGATCATTCAGGACATTTTTACCGTCCGCCTTGGCGTCATAGCGCAGCACCAGATTGCCGTGTGGATCGATAATCCACAGCTGTACCGCCGGGTCGCCCTTTTGCCGTTGCGCGTAGCGCTGACGGTCCAGGCTAAAACGCCCGAGCTGTGGGTATTCGCTTTGCAACTGACTCTGGTAGACCTCACTCAGCGGTGCGCCACTGGCCAGCGAATGGGTGGCCCGTGACGACTCACGCCCCAAACCAATTTGAATCTGGCGGGCCAAGTACACCAGTTGCTGACAATCGGCAGCGCACTCGTCTGGCGCGGTGACCAACAATTGCCAGCGGGTTTCCGCTGGCCCCGCATCAGCCGGCAGGACTACGCCCAGCTCGCTACGGCTTTGCCCGCTGCCGAGTAATTCACCGTGGTAACTGCGTGACTCGGGCACCCAAAACTGCCATTTGTACATGGCCGAGGCGAGCAGAATAGGGCCAATGGTGGCGGCTAAAATCAGTAATAACTGGATCCGCCCGCGACGCGGATTGAGCTCAGGCTTGGGGGTCACTGCAGGCATCGTCGCGCTTCCTTAATGAGGTATTAGCGGTTGAATTAAAGCCGAAAAATACGAACAAGCCGCACAGCGCTGCCGCCATCGCGAACCACTGCACCGCGTAGCCTTGATGCTTTACCGGACTCATCACCACCACTGGCCAGTCCACTTGATAGGCGGCCAGCCCTGGCTCTAACCGTAGCTCATGGGCCCAGCCGCCACGGCCCAATTGCTGCCACACTTTGCCCGCATCCACTTGGGTGAGTAATTGCGGCCAGTTACTGCTCGGCGCGTCGGCCTGCAGTTGGAAACTCGCACCCAGCGGTACATACACCCAGGCCTGTAGCTGCAGCACACCACTGGGAGTGCTGAACTGTGGTGGCGTGCGCCTATCCGGCCAAGGTAGCCAGCCCCGATTGACCAGCAACCACAGGCCACTGTTTTGCTCATAAAAAGGCTGCAGCAACTCAACCCCGGCATGCCCGCTACGGGTGCGGTTATCCAGCAAAATACTGTGTTCGGTATCGAAATGACCTTGCAGCACTACCCGCCGAAACGACGGATCGGCGCTCAGTTCGAGTTCGCCAAGCACCTGCGGCGGGATTTGCCGACGCAACTGTTCAGCGCTGATCAGCGTACGTTTTTGCTCCGCGCGCGCCAGTTGCCAAAAGCCCAAGCCGATCAATAGCGGCAACAGTGCCAGCACCACTAAGGTCGGCAGCCAGCCGGGGCGAAAGGCTCTCACTGCGGCCATCCGGTTATCAGCTGCGTGACTATACTGCTAGGCATTCTCTCTCCCCCCGGAGCTACTACATGCTGAAAGCGGCGATCGTCATCTTGTTACTGGCCACCGTGGCCAGCTTATTTAGTGGCTTGGTTTTTTTGGTTAAAGACCAAGGGCATGGCTCACGGGTAGTCAACGCGCTGACCCTGCGGGTGGTTCTGGCGGCCTTAACCCTGGGCCTGATTAGTTGGGGCTTTTACAGCGGCCAACTGGTGTCTCAAGCCACCTGGTAAAGCCCAGTGCCGGCGGGCTTAGCTGCCGGCAGCAGACCGTGTGAAACCTACTGTGCTCGGTTATGCGGCGTTAAAGCACGTACACGAACACAAACAAACCAATCCACACCACGTCGACAAAGTGCCAGTACCAGCTAGCGGCCTCAAAGCCGAACTGATGCTCGGCATCAAAATGCCCACGCCAGATACGAATAAACATGATGCCCAACATGAGGGTGCCAAGCGTAACGTGGGCACCGTGAAAGCCAGTGAGCATAAAGAAGGTCGAGCCGTAGATGCCTGAACCTAGGGTCAAGCCAAGCTCGTGATAGGCCTCGATATATTCGGCGGCCTGCAAGCCCAAGAAGGTTATGCCGAGCAAAATGGTTAAGCCTAGCCACGCCTTGAGCAGCCCACGTTTGCCATGCTTGAGCGCGTGGTGAGCAAAGGTCACGGTGAAGCTGGAACTGACCAGCAAGATGGTGTTAATCAGCGGCAAGTGCCACGGATTAATGATTTCTTTGGGCGCTGGGAACAGCTTTGGATCAGGCGTATTTAGCAGCGGCCAGACGTAGTTGAAGTTCGGCCACAGGCTATGCGCAATACCTTTGGCGCCCTCACCACCCAGCCAAGGCCCGGCAAAGGTACGCACGTAAAACAGCGCACCAAAAAACGCCGCAAAAAACATCACTTCGGAGAAAATAAACCAGCTCATGCCCCAACGAAATGAGCGATCCATCTGCGTACTGTACAGCCCGGCGCGACTCTCTTTAATCACCGCTCCGAACCAACCAAACAACATATAGGCGAGAAACAGTCCACCAATCGAGAAGATCAGCGGTCCATTTGATTCGGCCCGCTGCGCGCTCATATCATTAAACCAAGTGGCCAATCCGTAGACCGTGGCGGTCATACCGATGGTGGCAATGATCGGCCATTTGCTTTGCGCCGGAACGTAGTAGTGCTGATAGTCTGCCATGCTTGTTCTCCTTATCGACCCGCGATTGAGGCGGGTGATGTAGTCGCCGTGATGTCGAACAGCGTGTACGCCAGCGTGAGGTGATGGACCTCCTCAGGTAAGTCGCGATCGACGATAAAACGCACTGGCATCTCGATTCGCTGTCCCGGCTGAAGCACTTGCTGGGTAAAACAAAAACACTCGGTTTTATGGAAATACGCCGCCGCCACTGAAGGCGCGATACTCGGCACGGCCTGCGCCGTCATTGGCTTATTGGTGGGATTGCTGGCAACAAACAACATCTCGCTCAGCGCACCCGGATGCACCACTAACTCATCATTTTTAGCGCGAAACTCCCAAGCCATGCCTGCTGAATTAGTCGCTAAAAACTGCACCCGCACCGTACGGGATGGGTCTGCCGTTTGCGCACCCTGGTAAGCCACGCCAGCGGTCTTACCGTTAATGCCGAGCTGTTGGCACATCACCTCATATATCGGTACCAGCGCGAAACCAAAGCCAAACATCGCCACCACCACCAATACTAGGCGTTGGATCAGACGGCGGTTCGGCCGCAGATCACTCATGCGCGCAGGCCAACGGGCGGACTGCTTGCTCGCGCCTACCAGAGGCATTCATTACTGCACCTCTGGCGGGGTTTGGAAGGTGTGATAAGGCGGCGGCGATGGCAACGTCCACTCCAACCCTTCGGCACCGTCCCAAGGTTTATCGCCAGCCGACTTACCGCCACGAATGCATTTGATGACGATAAACAGGAACAACAACTGGGTCACGCCGAAGGCAAAACCACCAATCGAAGAGATCATATTGAAGTCGGCAAACTGCAGGTTGTAGTCGGGAATACGCCGTGGCATGCCGGCCAAGCCAACGAAGTGCATCGGAAAGAAGGTCATGTTCATGGCCACAAACGACAACCAGAAATGCAGCTTGCCGAGGGTTTCGTCATACATGTGCCCGGTCCATTTCGGCAGCCAGTAATAGACCGAGGCGAAGATGCCGAAGATGGCTCCCGGCACCAGCACGTAATGGAAATGCGCGACCACAAAATAGGTGTCCTGGTACTGATAGTCGGCCGGCGCCATCGCCAGCATCAGCCCGGAAAACCCGCCGATGGTAAACAAAATAACGAAGGCCACGGCGAACAGCATCGGCGTCTCAAAGGTCATCGAACCCTGCCACATGGTCGCCGCCCAGTTGAACACCTTCACCCCGGTAGGCACCGCAATCAGCATGGTGGCGTACATAAAGAACAGCTCGCCGACCAGCGGAATACCGACCACGAACATGTGGTGGGCCCAGACGATAAACGACAAAAAGGCGATGCTTGAGGTGGCATACACCATCGAGGTGTAGCCGAACAACGGCTTGCGGGCGAAGGCTGGGATGATCGCACTGACCGCACCGAACGCCGGCAGGATCATGATGTACACCTCGGGATGACCAAAGAACCAGAACACATGCTGGAACAACACCGGGTCGCCCCCACCAGCAGCACTGAAGAAGCTGGTGCCGAAGTGAATATCCATCAGCATCATGGTCACGCAACCGGCCAGTACCGGCATCACCGCAATCAGCAGGAAGGCGGTAATTAGCCACGTCCAGACGAACAGCGGCATTTTCATCAAGGTCATGCCGGGGGCGCGTAAGTTGAGGATGGTGGCGATGATATTGATGCCGCCCATGATCGAACTGATGCCCATCAAGTGCACAGCAAAGATAAAGAAGGTCACGCTTTCCGGCGCGTAGGTAGTCGACAGCGGCGCGTAAAAGGTCCAGCCAAAATTAGGTCCGCCGCCATCCATGAACAGCGTCGAAATCATGATGCCGAACGCCGCCGGCAACAGCCAGAAGCTGAAGTTGTTCATACGCGGCAAGGCCATGTCGGGCGCGCCAATCATCAGCGGCACCATCCAGTTGGCCAAGCCGACGAACGCCGGCATCACCGCCCCAAAGACCATGATCAAACCGTGCATGGTGGTCATCTGGTTAAAAAATTCCGGCTGCACAATTTGCAGGCCCGGCTGGAACAACTCGGCGCGAATCACCATGGCAAACGAGCCACCGAGCAAAAACATCGCAAAGCTGAACCACAGGTACATGCTACCGATGTCTTTATGATTGGTGGTCAGCACCCAACGCATCAAGCCTTTGGCGGGACCATGAGCGTGCTCATGGTCCGCATGTGGATGGCCGGCCCTTTTTTGGCTGTAATCGATCACTGCGCTCATGTTGTTACTCCTGAGCTTGTTTAAGGGCGAGCACGTCTTTAGGGGTGACCATGTCGTGCATGGCATTTCCCCAAGCGTTGCGTTCGTAGGTGATCACCGCGGCGATATCGACTTCCGAGAGTTGTTTACCGAAGGCCGCCATGGCCGTACCCGGCTTGCCGTTGAGGACAATTTCGAGGTGTCCGGCTTTGCTCCCCGTGGCAATTTTAGAGCCCTTAAGCGCCGGGAACATTGGTGGCAAACCCTGCCCTTCGGCTTGGTGGCAGGCGGCGCAAGTGGTGTGATAGACCTTATCACCACGAGCTATTAACTCTTCCTGGGTCCATTCCTTAGTGGTCAACTCTTTCAGCTGCAAGGCTTCAGCTTTGCGCTCCGCCAGCCACTTGGCGAAGTCTTCTTTGGACTTGGCCTCGACCACAATTGGCATAAAGCCGTGATCCTTGCCACACAACTCGGTGCACTGACCACGGTAGATGCCGGGCTGATCGATACGCGTCCAAGCCTCGTTTACAAAGCCTGGAATAGCGTCTTTCTTCACCGCAAAAGCCGGCACCCACCAGGAGTGAATAACATCCGCACCGGTAATCAAAAACCGCACCTTGGTGCCAGCCGGCACCACCAGAGGGTTATCCACCTCCAGCAGGTAATTCTCGGATTTAGGCTCTTGGTTATGAATTTGGCTCTGCGGAGTGGCCAAATTGCTAAAAAACTCCACGTCCTGGCCAAGGTATTTGTAGTGCCATTTCCACTGATACCCTGTGACCTGGATATCCAGCTCCGACTCTGTGGTGTCGTAGATATTGATCAGGGTTTTGGTCGCCGGAATCGCAATGATCACCAGAATCACCAGCGGGATCAGGGTCCAGAGAATCTCGACCGTGGTGCTTTCATGAAAGTGCGCGGGCTGCTGGCCGGTTGAGCGGCGATGCACCAGCATCGACCAAAACATCACGCCAAACACCACCACACCGATCACCACGCAGATCCAGAAGGTGATCATGTGCAAGTCAAATACCGCGCGACTCACTTCAGTCGCACCTTGCGGCATATTTACAGTCCAAGCGGCCTGCGCTTGGCTAAATACAGCCCACAGCAGTAGCCCCAACCAAATTCGTGGACGTAGCGTCATTGCGGGTTCCCCTTATCGTTCTTGTTATCCCGCCGGCGATACCTGCGAGTAAGGGTGTAGCAGCTAAATTACCCAACAGCTGCACCACCTTTACTAACCGCAGTACAGCCGGTGTAATAGGCGATCCGTGTGCGTTTTTAATCCCATCGGGGTGAGTGTAGTCGGCATCTGCGACATAACAACGCAGGCAGAAAAAACTCGCTCACGCGTATTCGCCGGCACAATTAAGTAGGCCGCTGGACTGCTGACTGCCGTTCGTCAGCTAGCAGGCTGCAATCCAAACCGATGACACTTTAATGACGACTGGACCCTGGCATTGCCCGGAAAGCGACTAAGGTTGGTGGCTTAACTCAGTCGTAATCACCGAAGGAGCCAACATGAATACCGCCGCTTTGCGTCAACTGATCGACCGCGCTCATCAACACGAAGCCGCCAGTGGGCAACTGGCCAAACAGCTCGACGCACAGCTAGACCGCCTGCATCCAGCCATTCGTTTGCCCGTTGAAAACGCCCAAGCGGTGCTCGCCAGCTTCGTCGCGGCCTACATTGCGCAGGTACCCGATCTGCTCGACGCCGCTCAAGCGGTAGCCGCTGAGGCCGGCATCGAAGCGCAAATTAAGCCGGTGCTAAAAATTGCCGAAGAGTATTTCCTGCAGCCGCCGGCATTGATGAATGGCCATGACGGCCTCGATGGCTTGCTCGATGAGGCCTATCTGGCCCATCGCTTAGTCGAAGAAATGAATGATCGCTATATCGGCCAATTTGGCCATCCGCTAATCCCAATGGACACTACGGTGGCCAACTTGATTGCCCATCAACTGATTGGCGAGGTGTTTGCCAACCAACTCGACGACGCCGTGCACCAAACGGTGGAGGGCATGCTCAGCCCGAGCCGTTTTGATCCGGCGCTGCTACAGGCCTACCGCGAGCAACTGGACGACCCGCAGGTGACCGCCGCATGGCAAAGCTGGCCGTGCCTGTCACGCCACCTCGGGGTTGAGCTGGCGCTGGGGCAAGAGCAGCTGGTGGCGAGCTAGTCAACTTCGTCATGGTGGCGGTTGGCAGATGTCGGGTTACGCTGCGCGAACCCAACCTGCATAGCTTGGTCGGCGGTTTTACTGTGGTTTTTTTATGGCCTGCCCTCCGTGGCAGCCACCCCTGCGGGGCCGTCGCTATGCGACGTTAAACATGACTCCCGGTCATTTTTTCAGTTTCGGATTAGGGAAAAACTGCACCGCCTGCACCTTAGGGTCGGCAGGCTTCTTCACTTCGCTGACGTTAACCCGCGTGCCCAGTTCTTTCGGTACCGACTGGCCTTGCTCGTTGAGGGTGTCGGCGTAACCACAGGCCACGCATTCACGGTGCGGCACACCGTCGACGTCCCACATCTGCACTTTATCCATCTCGCTGCAGGCCGGGCAGACTGCCCCGGCGATGAAGCGTTTCTTGCCGATGGTTAGCGGCTTGTCGTTGGCGGCGTCGTTCATGCTGCCGCCTCGCTCAGGCCGCAATGGCGCAGCAACGCGTCGATGCTCGGCTCTCGGCCACGAAAGGCGACGAACAAGTCCATCGGCTCTTGCGAACCACCACGGGCCAGAATTGACTCGCGAAAGGCCCGGCCAGTTTCTGGATTGAGCACGCCGTCTTCCTCGAACTTGGAGAAGGCATCGGCCGACAACACTTCCGCCCACTTGTAGCTGTAGTAACCGGCCGCGTAACCGCCGGCGAAGATGTGCGCGAAACTGTTGGCAAAGCGGTTATAGGCCGGCGGGCGCATGACCGAGACCTCGGCACGAATCGCCTCCAGCACCTCTAGCACGCTGCGGCCGTCGCCATGACTGGCGTGCAGTTCGAAGTCAAACAGCGACAGCTCGACCTGCCGGACCATCTGCATGCCGGACTGGAAGTTCTTCGCCGCCAGCATCTTGTCCAGCAGGTCTTGCGGCAGTGCCGCGCCCGTTTCGAAATGCCCGGAGATCAGCGCCAGGCCTTGCGGCTCCCAGCACCAGTTCTCCATAAACTGGCTCGGCAACTCGACCGCATCCCAGGCCACGCCGTTGATGCCCGAGGCACCGGCCTGCTCGACGCGGGTTAGCAGATGATGCAAACCATGGCCGAATTCGTGGAACAGGGTGGTGACTTCGTCGTGGGTCAGCAACGCCGGTTGGCCATTGACGGCCGGAGTGAAGTTACACACTAAGTTGGCCACTGGGCTGATCAGCTCGCCGTTGGCGGCGCGGCGTTGATCGCGGGCACCGTCCATCCACGCGCCGCCGCGCTTGTTGGCGCGCGCATAGAGGTCGAAGAAGAACCGTCCAACCGGCCGGCCCTGCTCGCTAATCTGAAACAGGCGCACGTCCGGGTGCCAGCTGTCGAAGCCCGAAAGCTCCTCAATCTCGATGCCGTACAACTGCTGGACGATGCCGAACAGGCCGGTCAGCACTTTGTCGATCGGGAACCAGGCGCGCACTTCTTCTTGCGACAGGTTATAGCGCTGCTGGCGCATCTTCTCGGCGTAATAACCGGCGTCCCAGCTTTGCAGCTCGACGCAGCCCAGTTCACCGGCAAAGGCTTGCAGCTCGGCCAGATCACGCACTGCGAACGGCTTGCCGCGCACCCCAAGGTCACGCAAGAAGCTCAACACCTGGGCGTTGCTGTCGGCCATTTTGCTGGCCAGCGACAACTCGGCGTAATCGTTAAAGCCGAGCAACTGCGCCAGCTCTTGGCGCAAATCGAGAATCTCGAGCATCAGCGGGCCATTATCAAACTGACCGGCATTCGGCCCCTGTTCGGAGGCGCGGGTGCAATAGGCGGCATACAGCTCTTCGCGCAGCGCACGGTCGTCGGCGTAGGTCATGACCGCGTAGTAGCTCGGGAACTCCAAGCTAATCAGCCAGCCATCCAGCTCTTTGGCCTGCGCCGCTTGCTGCATTTGCGCCTTGGCCGAGTCGGTCAAACCAGCCAGCGCCGCCTCATCGGTGATGTGCTTAGTCCACGCCTGGGTGGCATCCAGCAGCTGGTTGGAGAAATTACTGGTCAACTCCGACAGTTTCATCTGGATGGCGCCGTAGCGCTGCTGCTCGGCAGCCGGCAGGTCGATCCCAGACAAGCGGAAATCACGCAACGCATGCTTGAGGATAGTGCTTTGCGCCGGCTCGAAGTCGGCCGCCGCCGGGCTATTGGCCAGTGCTTGATAGGCCTCGAACAACGGTTTGTTCTGGCCAATTTCGGTCCAGTATTGCGACAACTTGGGCAGGCACGCCTCATAGGCGGCGCGCAACTCGGCGTTGTTACAAACCGCATTGAGGTGGCTGACCGGGCTCCAAGCGCGGCCCAAGCGTGCGCCCAGTTCATCCAGTGCCAGCACCAAGCCGCTCCACGTCGGCGTAGCGGGCTGCTTGGCCAGCAGCTCGCTCATGGCCGCGCGACTGTCCGCGAGGATCACATCAATGGCCGGCTCGACATGCTCAGGACGGATGCTGGCATAGGGCGGCAGGTCGAACTCTTGCAGAAGCGGATTGCTAACAGTCACGGCAAACACCTGTAGGCTGAATATTCTGGGCAGGGCGCGGGCAGTATTCGCCCGGTTATGGCCACCATCTTAAATTACAATCAGCGCAAACCGCAGCTTAAGAGGGCGCAACCGTGAGTATTCGAGCGTATCAAGGTATGACCCCGCAACTCGGCGAGCGGGTATTTATCGACCCAAGCGCCGTGGTGCTGGGCGATGTAACCCTCGGCGACGACAGCTCGGTGTGGCCGCAGGCGGTGATTCGTGGCGACATGCACAGCATCCGCATCGGCGCGCGCAGCAGCGTGCAAGACGCCTGCGTGCTGCACATCACCCATGCCGGGCCATTCAACCCCGAGGGTTTTGCGCTACTTATCGGCGACGACGTAACCATCGGCCACCAAGCCTTGCTGCACGGTTGTACGGTCGGCAACCGGGTGCTGATCGGCATGGCCTGCATCGTTATGGACGGCGCGGTGATTGAGGATGAAGTGGTGCTCGGCGCCGGCAGCCTGGTACCACCGGGCAAACGCCTACTCAGCGGCCACCTGTATATCGGCCGGCCGGCGCAATGTGTGCGCCCTCTCACCGAGCAAGAACAGGCGTATTTCAGTTACAGCGCGGCGAACTACGCGCAACTCAAAGACCGCCATCTCGCCGAAGGCTATGCATAGCCCTTAATCGTTTTTTTGGTAGACGATCTTTTGACTACCAAACGCGCAGCTGCCCACCACCATGCTCGGGTCAGTGGCTTCGGCATTGCTGACTATTTCTAGGGTGTAACTGCTGACCCCGGCGGCTTGAATTTTGATTTCAATCTCCTGTTTTAATTGTTCGCAGTCTTTCGGCGCGGCCAGCAACGAGGTGCTGCACAGCATAAGGGCAAGGGCGCTAAGGCGTAGGGACATAAAAACTCCTGAATAAAGCTTGATGGCATCTTCCGGCACGCTGACGTATATGCACACAGCTGCCATTTGGCCGTAGGCAAGCCGCGCCGTCAGCGTGGTTAAAAATCATAATGAGAGTTGACTAGGCAAGCAGCAAACTTCAACTACGCTTGCCAAACGACGACTCGGCAAACGTCGCAAACGCGCACCGATACGCCACCTCCCTCTCTACTATGGTGCTGCGAAAAGGAAGTTAATATGTCAGGTATCGACCTCTGGGGTGACGACATTAGCTGCGAAAGCCCACCCGTTGCGGTGCCGCCGCTACCGATTTACCTGATTGCAGATACCGAACCGCATGAGCGTTGGCGCGCCAGCCTTGAGCCTGAAGGCATCCAATTTTGTGACCGACTCAGCGACGACTGCCAACTGATTTTGGTCGATGAAAGTTGTCCGGATTACCTGCATCAGTTAGCCGAGTGGCCCAGCAACGACGAGCAACGCCGCCCGCCGGTATTTTTTATGGTCAACAACGGCGCCGAGCCAGACTGTATGCGCGCTTTCTCGGCCGGTGCCGACGACTACGTACACCTGCCGATTACCCCTGAAGCGCTCGCCGCAAGGCTGAAACGGGCCAAGGTGCAGTTGCACGACAGCATTAATATCCGCCAGCAACTGTCTTCCTCATCGACCATTGCCTTTCAATCGATGAGTATGAATGCCGAGTTGGGCCGTATCCTGCAGTTTATGGAGGCCAGTTTTAGCAGCAAAACATTTGCCGAGGTGGCGGCACTGACGCTAAAAGTGCTCAACGAACTTGGGCTTAACGCCAGTTTGGGGGTCTTTCACGACGGCGGCTTAGAATACTTTTGCGACGACGGCATCAAACGGCCTATCGAGCAGGAAGTGATCGAAAATTCCCGTCATCTTGGGCGGATTTCCGACTTCGGCGCGCGGACCATTTTGAACTACCCCAGCTTTGGCCTACTAATCCGCAATATGCCGCTGGATGATCCGCTGCGTTACGGCATTCTCAAAGACCATATCTGTTATCTGGGCAACGGCTTGGATGCGCGCTGCGTGGCAATGATCACCGAGCGCAGCGCCAATGAACGCGCTATACGGATTCAGGCCACCGCCTCGGTCCTGCAACAGATGATCGCCGAGATGGAACACGCCAAACTGGAGGTCACCCGCAGTAGCACCCAAGAGTTGCAAGGCATGCTCGACAATTTGCAGTTCGGTTTCTCTAACCTCAGCCTAACCGGCTCCGAAGAAAACGTGCTGGTTAACCTGTTAACCGAGTCCGGCGACCGCATTCATGCCTTATTCAAAAGCGCCGCCGAGCAAGATCAGCTGTTTCAAATGCTCCTTAGCGGCGTAGCGAAAACCCTCGAGCGCTAGTCCATCTCCCTGACTACGGCTGAGTTTGCAGCGCTTGTAATGCAGCGTTGCGCTCGGCCAGTGGCAGCGCCGCCAGCTGCTCGGCGCGTGAGTAGAAGCACGACCAGTCATCCGCACATTGTTTAAACAGCGCGCTAAATGCCGGCAGCCACTGTTCATACAAACCAAAGGGCAGCAGCTTGGCGTTATTCAGCGGCGCATTAACCCAGCCATCGTAGCGACCCCGGCCGGCCCATTGGCGTTCGCGTAATTGCTGGTAGTCGGCGCGCAGCCGAGCAAATTCCGCCTGTTTGCCAGTACGCAAGGCGGCTGCGGGTAAATCACGGGCGTACAAGACAGCTAAGCGCTCACGACTGGCCAGCACCAGGGCGATAAATTGCTCGCGCTGCTGACGCCCCAGCCCATCAAGCTCAGCCTCGCCACGACTGGCCAACCACTGGCGCAAGCCTTGCTGCTCGACAAAACTGGCAAACGACTCGTTAAAGCGCGTGTCATCTTGGACATACAGCCGCTGGTGCGCCAACTCATGGAAGATCAGCGCCGCTAAGCGTTGGTCATCCCAATGCAGCATGCTGCTGAGCAGCGGATCGTCGAACCAACCCAAGGTCGAATAGGCCTCAACCCCGGCCACATAAGTGTCTAAACCTTGCTGTTTAAGCAGCGCGGCCGCGGCCTGGGCGTCGGCCTCTTGGTAATAGCCGCGATAGGCCACGCAACCGGCAATCGGAAAGCACGACAACCGCGGGGCCAAAGACAGCTCCTCCGTGGCGAACAGGTTCCACACCACATAGGGCCGTTGAATATCGGCATAGGAGCGATAACTGAGGTTGTCGGGTAGCAGCAACTGCGCGCTGGCAAAGGTGCGTGCGGCTTGCGCCAAGGCCAGGCGTTGCTGCAAGGGCGCCGGGGTGGCGGGGTCGGCCAGCAGTTGGCTGACCGGCTGGCGCGCCTGCAACAATGCATACTGCCCAACGGCCAATTGCTGGTAGTAATTAACCGTCGAACACCCGCCCAGCAGCAACGCCAGTAGCAGGCTGAAAGTAATACGCGCTAAGCGGCTGATTGGGCTCATAGCCGGCAGGCTAACCCAGCCGATGCAGCGGCGGTAGACTCGACCGCAATCACGGAGCAAGCCATGCGAGCAATTCTGCTATTACCTAGCCTGTTACTGCTCAGCGCCTGCGCGGGGCCTTTACCCAGCGCCGATCCGCAGCAAGCCTGGGTCACGGTGCAAGGCGCGCCCGGTGTCTCGCTAATGGCCACGCGCCTGAATGACCTCGCGGTAAACGACGGCCGCTACTTTCAGCTCAGCCCCGGCGCCCATACCCTGCAAGTACGCTTGCAGTTTGAGTTACCCGGCGGCGGCGCGAATGGCTTGCGCGAGCCCGTAACCCGCAGCTGCCTGTTTGCTATCAATTATGCGCAGTTTGCCGCCGGCCAGGCGTATCGCCTCAAGGGCGGCCAGCAAGGCTATCGCGGCTGGGTACGCCTGTATGACCCACAACAACAGGTATTGGCACGCGGCAAAGAGTTGCGCTGCGGCGGCGTTTAGCCTAGAACCGTGCATTGATCCAGCGCAAGGGAGCCGCCGCTGTATTGATATTAACTGGCTTGCCGTTTTGTTAACTAAGCTGCTCTGGACTTGTGCTCTTCTCAGCAGCTCAGCAGCCTGATTCTCGAAACCGCTTAAATCGGGCTAAATTCGTGACTGACGCAACTTTCAAGCAACCCCCATAGCCGGGTATGCCCGCGCAGGAGTAAATGATGGAACAGACTCTCTCAACAGCTGCGTGGCGCCGCTTTAAGCCCATGCTATTGGGCCTCACCTTGGCACTCGGCGCGCTTGCCAGTGGCGTCCACGCCGATCAAATCATTGGCACACCCGGCGCGCCAAGTGCCACCCGGGTGATTAGCGGGCAACAACTGCCCGCGCCAGATCTGCCGTTCAAGGGCAAGATCGCCAACATCGCCCAAAATTCAACGCCTTACTGGTCGGCCACCATCACGCCACCCAAGGGTGCACCAAACGTACTACTGATCATGACTGACGACGCCGGCTATGGCGTGTCCAGCACCTTTGGCGGGGTTATTCCGACGCCGAACATGGACCGTATCGCCGCCGCCGGCCTGCGTTACACCAACTTCAACTCCACCGCGCTGTGCTCGCCAAGCCGCGCGGCCTTGATCACCGGGCGTAATCACCACTCGGTCGGTTTCGGGGTAATTTCAGAAACTGCCACCGGCTTTCCCGGCTACAACAGCATCATCGACAAAAACAGCGCCACCATCGGTCGCATTCTGCAGGACAACGGCTACCACACCGCTTGGTTCGGCAAAAACCACAACACCCCGGCCTTCCAGGCCAGCCAGGCCGGTCCCTTCGATCAGTGGCCAACCGGCATGGGCTTCGAGTACTTCTATGGTTTTATGGGCGGAGATACCAGCCAATGGACGCCCAACCTGTTTCGCAACACCACGCAGATTTATCCGTTTGCAGGTAAGCCGGGTTGGAACCTGATCACCGCCATGGCTGACGATGCCATCGACTATATGCAACGGATGAATGCTCTGACCCCGGATAAACCGTTTTTCGTCTACTACGTGCCCGGCGGCACCCATGCGCCGCACCATCCAACCCCGGAGTGGATCACCAAAATCAGCGCTATGCACCTGTTCGATGGTGGCTGGAACCAGCTGCGCGAAACCATCTTCGCCAACCAGAAAAAGCTCGGCGTGATCCCAGAAAACACCATCCTGACGCCTTGGCCTAAGGATATTTTGCCGGAGTGGGACACGCTGAGTGCCGACCAAAAGAAGCTGTATATCCGCCAAGTTGAGGTCTACGCCGCCTACGCCGCCTACACCGATAACGAGATCGGGCGGGTGATCCAAACGGTCGAGGACATGGGCAAGCTGGACAACACCCTGATTATCTACATCACCGGCGACAACGGCACCAGTTCGGAAGGCCAGCAATTCGGCACGCCGAATGAAGTGGCTATGTTCAATGGCGTGCAGGTGCCGGTCGAGCTGCAACTGGCAAAGTTTTACGATGTCTGGGGCTCTGAGCAAACTAACAACCACATGGCCTCAGGCTGGGCGTGGGCCTTTGACACCCCCTTCACCTGGGTCAAGCAAGTGGCCTCGCATCTGGGCGGTGTACGCCAAGGCATGGCCATCTCTTGGCCGGCGCAAATTACGGACAAAGGCGGTATTCGCCCGCAGTTCCACCACATGATCGACATAGTGCCAACTATTCTGCAGGCCGCCGGCATCAATGCGCCGAAAGTGGTTGATGGCATTACCCAGAAACCCATCGAAGGGGTGAGCATGCTCTACACCTTCGACAAGGCCAACAGCAACGCGCGCTCCCCGCATAAGACCCAATACTTCGAGATGATGGGCGACCATGCGCTCTATCACGATGGCTGGATCGCCAGTACCAAGGTAGTGCGCGCGCCGTGGAATATGACCGCCAAAGCCACTGACCCGATGCAGATGCAATGGGAACTGTACAACCTCGACGAGGACTACTCGCAGTCCACCGACCTAGCCGCCAAGTACCCGGACAAGCTCAAGCAACTGCAAGCCATGTTTATGACCGAGGCAAAAAAATATCAGGTGCTGCCCCTAGATACCTCGGTGCTGCCACGCCTGATCGCCGCACGACCAAGCATTACCGCCGGACGCAATGAGTTTAGCTGGACGCACCCGCTGATTGGCACTCCCAACGGTGATGCGCCGAGCGTGCTGAATGCTTCTTACACCTTCACCGCCGAGGTGGAGATTCCAGCCGGAGGCGCCGAGGGCATGCTGATCACCCAAGGCGGGCGCTTCGCCGGCTACGGTTTTTATGTGCTGAAGAACAAACCGGTGTTCCTCTGGAACCTGATCGATCTGGAGCGCGTGCGCTGGGATGGCAGCGATGCTCTGACACCGGGCAAGCATGTGCTGGAGTTTGACTTCAAATACGACGGCCTAGGGGCTGGCACCTTGGCCTTCAACAATTTCTCCGGCCTTGGTCGCGGCGGTATGGGCACACTGAAGGTCGATGGCCAGGTGGTGGCCCAGCACGAGATGCCAAAATCTCTGCCCTTTACCTTGGCTTGGGATGAGAGTTTGGACATTGGCGCCGACACCCTTAGCGGAGTCGACGATGGCGATTACCAGCCACCCTTTACCTTCACCGGCAAACTGAACAAGGTCACCTTGAAAATTGACCGACCAGAGCTGAGCAAAGACGACATCGCCAAGCTGGAACAAGCCATGCACGCGGCTGAAGCTAGCCAAGAGTAAGCATCTGCGTTAAACAGAACGGGGCGCCAGGCGTCCCGTTTTTATTGCGCTCAGCGTGGCAACTTAATCAGGAATTTATATGCGCAGCACATCACTCGGTATTTCTCTGGGCTTACTGCTCACACTAACCTCGGCGGGTGCCTGGGCTGGCTTTGATGAAGCGGCAGCGGCCTTCGCGGCCGGTAACTACGCCCAAGCACAGGAGCAGCTTCAGCCCTTGCTGGCCAACCATGACCCGCGCGCCCAGTACTCCATGGGCGTGCTCTACGAAAACGGTTTTGGCGTGAGCAAGAACCCGAAAGAGGCAGCCGCTTGGTACCTGAAATCCGCCGAACAAGGCAACAGCGATGCGCAGTTCAACCTCGGCGCCATGCATGAGCACGGCGTCGGCATACCGGTAAATTTTACCGAAGCCGCTCGTTGGTATCGTCCAGCCGCCGAAGTCGGCGACATTGATGCGCTGAGCAACTTGGGCGTGCTCTACCAAAACGGCCAGGGCGTAAAGCCGGACAAAGTCTTGGCCATGGCCCTGTACAACGTCTCGGTGGCCTATGCCGGCAATGCTCAGACGCAGGCGAAACAAAATCGCCAAGCTCTGGCCAACCAAATTCCAATGGCCGAGCTTCAGCAGTCGATGGCACTCACCGAGGAGCTGCTCAAGCCGGGCAATCTAAAAGCCGGCTTGCGGGCTTATTTGCAACAAGGCCACTCAGCCGGCAAGTGATGCTTCTAGCCGTGCACCAAGGTTAATGCGCCCTTAAAAATCGCCGCAGGTGTCGTAGGCCAATTGATCCCCGCGTTCATTCAATAAACGCAGCCAAGCCCCTTCTGGGCTTGGCCCCCAACCGGCGACCAGTTGGTACTCATGGTCTGCGCGAAAGCCGTCATAGGCCAGGTCGAAATCACAGGACTGCGCCAGCGGCTCATGGCCATAACCGGCATCGCTCCAGTACTGAAAACTCAGGCTCAGCGTATGGCTGCCCGGCGTCACCTGAAAGTACTCCGGCGCCGCCCATGGCTGGCTGTCTACTTGCGTGGCCTGCAACTGATTATCGGCAAAGTTCATAACATCGACCCACGCCTGCGCCGGATCATGCGCCGGCAAATTCGAACAACCCGCCAGCACCCCTAACGACAACCCCATCACGCAACGCCACATAGCTTTTTTCTCGTGTTATGAATAAAAAAGCCGGACACATGGTCCGGCTTTACTGACGTCCAGTACGCTGAACAAGCCGTGTCTTACTTACGGCTGTAGACGATTTCTTTACTGCCCGCCTCACAACTGCCGACTACTGTCTTGTCAGCGGCACTGCCCTTAGCGACGGCTTCTAAGCTGTAGCCTTTAACCCCTTTAGCCTGCAACTTGGCATCGATTTGTGCCTGTAAATCGGCGCACGGCAGCTGCGCCGCCATCAAAGTACCCGCCGACAGCAACAAGCCCAAGCCTAAAATTACCTGCTTCATCCGTAACACTCCTTCGTTGTGAATAAACCCTAGCCGCACAGCCCCACGGACAACCGCGAGTAACACTGGCGGTGGCCCGAGCATAGAGCTTGCGCGAACACCGCGAAAGCACAAAACCTTGCTAGCGGCTAACTGTCGGCCAGCCGAAAACCAACTTTAAGCGTCACCTGATAGTGGCCGACCTTGCCGTTGACTATATGCCCACGGGTTTCGGTCACTTCAAACCAGTCCATATTGCGCACGGATTTAGCGCACTCGGCCAAGGCATTGTTGATTGCATCCTCGATGCTCACGGGGGAAGAACCGACCAGTTCGATTTTTTTGTAACTGTGATGGGTAGGCATGCGGTTGTCCTCTGCGCGGGTGTACTACAACGCTAGTCAAGCATGCCCCATGCAGCAAGGCCGACAGCTGAACGGCCCGGGCGGTGGCGGCTTAAGCGGCGGCAGTCAGCGGCGGGTAAAACAGTATCAGGGCTGTTGTGCATCGCGCAGCCACTGCGCCAGTTGCGCGGCACGCGGGTCTAGCGCCCGGGCCGGCACCCAGAGCACCAAGCGCGCAGCGGTTTCGACAAACCCCCAGGGGGCGATCAAGCGCCCGGCGGCCAGATCGGCGGCGACTAACTGCTGCGGCGCTATGGCCACGCCGAGGCCGGCCACCGCCGCTTCCAGCAGGTAATACAGGTGCTCGAAGCCTTGCCCCAGTTTCAGCTCGGCGGCAGCCAAGCCATGCTGTTCGGCCCAGGTCGGCCACGCTTGCGGGCGCGAGCTGGTGTGCAACAGTGCCTCGCGAAGCAAGGCCTGCGGCGGGCTGCCGAGCAAGGTTGGCGCCCCGGCATAACGCGGGCTAAGCACCGCGCCGATCGCCTCAGTCGCGAGCTCGTACACCTGCATATCCGCTGGCCACGGCGGCTCGGCAAATAACAGGCTGGCATCCAAACCGGGCCGACGCGGGTCGAGGTCGCCTTCGCTGCTGGACAGCTGCAAGCGCAAGTGCGGCAGGTCGCGATTGAGTCGATCAAGACGCGGAATAAACCAGCGCGCCAGCAGACTGCCCGGGCAACCGAGGACAAAGGGCGCGTCGCTGCTCTGCTGTTTGAGTTCAAAACACAGATCGCGCAGCCGCTCAAAGGCCTCGAAGGTGCCGTCGCGTAGCTTAATACCTGCCGCGGTGAGCTTGACTCCGCGCCCGTCTTTCGCGAACAAGGCCAGCCCAAGCTGTGCTTCCAGCGCACGAATCTGCCGACTCACCGCACCATGGGTAACGTGCAGCTCATCGCCCGCCAAGCTGATGCTTTGCAGGCGGGCTGCGACCTCAAAGGCGCGCAGGGCATTTAGCGGGGGTAGTTCTCGGCTCATGGTATTAGTGAGTTTTCCTGACGTATTGTTGCAATCTAATCGCTTTTCAGTCGGCCAGCCAGCGGTACAATTAGCCCATAGCCACTTAACCTCGGAGCACGCTGATGACTTCTTTACGCACTGGCCCAGATGGCAAAGGCCTGTTTGGCCACTTTGGCGGCCAATATGTCGCCGAAACGCTGATGCCGCTAATCCACGATCTGGCCCGCGAATACGAAGCGGCCAAGCTCGACCCAGCCTTTATCGAAGAGCTGGCCTACTTTCAGCGCGATTACATCGGCCGCCCGAACCCGCTGTATTTCGCCGAGCGGCTGACCGCGCATTGCGGCGGCGCGAAGATCTATTTCAAGCGCGAAGAGCTTAATCACACCGGCGCACACAAAATTAACAACTGCATCGGCCAAGTCTTGCTGGCCCGGCGCATGGGCAAAAAACGCATCATCGCCGAGACCGGTGCCGGCATGCACGGCGTGGCCACCGCCACCGTGGCGGCGCGTTTCGGCTTGGAATGCGTGATTTTTATGGGCACCACCGACATCGACCGTCAGCAGGCCAACGTGTTTCGCATGAAGCTGCTCGGTGCCACCGTGATTCCGGTGGTGGCCGGCACCGGCACCCTGAAAGATGCGATGAACGAAGCCCTGCGTGACTGGGTGACTAACGTCGACAGCACCTTCTACATGATCGGCACAGTCGCTGGGCCACATCCATACCCGGCGATGGTCCGCGATTTCCAAGCCATCATCGGCAAAGAAACCCGCGAGCAGATGCTGGCCAAAGAAGGCCGGCTGCCCGACAGCCTGGTCGCCTGCATCGGCGGCGGCTCGAATGCCATGGGCTTGTTTCACCCCTTCTTAGATGACGCCAGCGTGCAGATGATCGGCGTTGAAGCCGCAGGTCATGGCATCGCCACCGGCAAACACGCCGCCAGCCTGAACGGCGGCGTACCGGGCGTATTGCACGGCAACCGCACCTTCTTGCTGCAAGACGACGACGGTCAGATCATCGACGCGCACTCGATCTCGGCCGGTTTGGACTACCCCGGCATTGGTCCGGAACACGCTTGGTTGCATGAGTTAGGTCGCGTCGAATACACCTCTGTCACTGATGATGAGGCGCTAGTAGCCTTCCATAAATGCTGCCGTTTAGAAGGCATCATCCCAGCCTTGGAAAGCGCTCACGCACTGGCTGAAGTATTCAAGCGCGCACCGACCCTGCCCAAGGATCACCTGATGGTGATCAACCTGTCCGGGCGCGGCGACAAAGACATGCAAACCGTTATGCACTACATGGAACAAGCCGAGCAGGCGCAACAGTCACAGGAGCACAGCGCATGAGCCGCCTACAGAGCCGTTTCGCCGAGCTGAAACAACAAAACCGCGCCGCCCTAGTGACCTTTATCACCAGCGCCGACCCAGACTACGCCACCTCGCTGAGCATCCTCAAAGGTTTGCCAGCGGCCGGCGCCGATGTGATTGAACTGGGCATGCCGTTCACTGACCCGATGGCCGATGGCGTGGCGATTCAGCTGGCCAATATCCGCGCCCTTGCGGCCAAGCAAACCTTGGCCAAAACCCTGCAAATGGTCACAGAATTTCGCCAAGAGAACCAAGACACCCCACTGGTGCTGATGGGTTACTTCAACCCGATTCACTACTACGGCGTGCCGCGCTTTATTGAGGAGGCTAAGGCCGCCGGCGTCGATGGTTTGATCATCGTTGACCTGCCGCCTGAGCATAATGAAGACCTCTGCGACCCAGCCCAAGCGGCCGGCTTGGATTTTATCCGGCTGACCACGCCGACCACGGATGATGCACGGCTGCCGATCGTACTCAACGGCAGCTCGGGTTTCGTTTATTACGTCTCGGTGGCCGGTGTAACTGGGGCTGGCGCCGCCACGCTGGAGCACGTCGAGCAAGCCGTGGCGCGTCTGCGTCGGCACACCGACTTGCCGATCAGCATCGGCTTCGGCATTCGCACCCCGGAACACGCCGCCACCATCGCCCGCTTGGCCGATGGTGTCGTGGTGGGTTCGGCCCTAATCGACCAAATCGCCAACGCCGCCTCGCCGCAGCAAGCGATTGATGGCGTACTCGGCCTGTGCCGTGAGCTGGCAGAAGGCGTGCGCGGCGCCCGGTTGTAAGCCAGTAACAAAAAAGCCGCTGCCACCGTCAGGTTGCAGCGGCTTTTTGCCGTTTGCTGGTCGGTCAGGCCGCCTGCCGCTCGGCACGCCGCAGATACAGGCCCACCGCCAACCCTAGCGCGCACAGCGCGACCACGTAATAGGCCGGCCCCAGCGCGCTGTACTTAAGCAAAAACGCCACCGCCATCGGGGTTAAGCCACCGAACACCGCGTAGGCCAGATTATAAGAAAACGACAAGCCGCTGAAGCGCACGGCCGGCGGAAATGCCGTCACCAACACCCGTGGAATGGCGCCGATCATGCCCACCGCCAAGCCGGTCAGGGCATACAGAGGCAAGAGTAAATCTGGGCGAGTGGCCATGCTGCTGTAGAAAACCCAAGCCGCGCTGGCCAGCAACAGACTGCCGAGCATCAGCACGCGCCCAGAGCCAAATCGATCGGCCAGTAAGCCGGCGGCAATGCAGCCAACACTCAAGCAAACAATCGCCAGGCTATTGGCTTGCAAGGTCAACGCCGGGGCAAAGCCGAAGGCGGTTTGCAGCACACTGGGTGTCATCAGAATCAACACCACAATGGCCGCCGACAGCACCCAAGTGAGCAACATCGACAGCACTATGGCTGGGCGATGATCACGCAGTACGGTTTTAAGCGGCACCTCAGCGGCCAAGGCGCGCTGCTGGTGCAACTCAGCAAACACCGGGGTTTCCGCCAGCCAGCGGCGCAAAAACACCGCCAGCAAACCAAATACACCACCCAGTAAAAACGGCAAACGCCAAGCAAAATCCAGCAATTGCTCAGGGGTAAACAGCCGGTTAATCAGGGTCGCCATCAGCGAGCCGAGCAAGATGCCAATGGTTAGCCCGCTGGTCAGGGTGCCGCAGGCAAAACCGACCCTCCGCGCCGGCACGTGTTCGGCCACAAACACCCAAGCACCGGGCACTTCACCGCCAATCGCCGCGCCTTGCACGATGCGCAGTAGCAACAGGCACAGTGGCGCCCACAGGCCAATTTGCGCGTAGGTCGGCAGCAAACCCATCAGCAGGGTCGGCACGGCCATCATAAAGATGCTCAAGGTGAACATCCGCTTGCGCCCGAGCAAGTCGCCGAAGTGTGCCAACACTATGCCGCCCAGCGGGCGGGCCAGATAACCGGCGGCGAAGATACCGAAGGTTTGCAGTTGGCGCAGCCACTCGGGCATGTCGGCCGGGAAGAACAACTTGCCGACCACAGCAGCAAAAAACACGAAGATGATGAAGTCGTAAAACTCCAAGGCGCCACCCAAGGCCGATAACGACAGGGTTTTGTAATCGCTGCGGTTCAACGGCCGCGCGGCGGCAGGGGCTGTGGACATTCAGGCTTCTCACTCAACAGATTAAGACCGGCGCGCACCATAGCAAATTGCTCGACGCAGACACAGAGACTGCCGCGGGTGTGCTGGCGAACAACTCGCGGGCGCTGTGAAGCAAATAAACCACAGTGTCATCGTTTCTAGCCACGCGCCTCTATATACTGCGCAGCAACGAAACCTGCGCGCTGCGTCGGGTTTTCGCTTTTCAGTGCCACTTAATAAAAAAATCAGGGGCAGAGGCTCCCAGGCATGCACGAACTCGAACAAGAAGATCCCATCCCTCAGGGCGACTTAGCCTTGCAAATCACCGCACTGCCACGTGAAACCAATGGCTTCGGCGATATTTTCGGCGGCTGGCTAGTGGCACAAATGGATCTCGCCGGCACCGCCATGGCCAGTAAAATTGCCGGCGGCCGGGTGGCTACCGTAGCGATTGACCGCATGGCCTTTCTGGTCCCGGTAGCGGTTGGCTCGCAGCTGTCGTTCTACACCCAAGCACTGGACAGCGGCCGTAGCTCGATCCAGCTGATGATTGAAGTGTGGAGCGACGACCCAAGCTCCGGCGACTGGCGCAAAGTTACCGAAGCGGTGCTGGTGTTTGTCGCCATCGACGGCAGCGGCCGCACTCGACCATTACCGCCACGGCGTTAATAGCGGCCATATCTATCTCGCAAGGATACTTTGATGAGCCACAGCGCTGCAGCAGTCGAAACCCTCATGCTCGGCGAGCTGGCTTGCTGGCGCATCCGCCACGGCGATGCCGAACTAGTCATCAGCCAACAAGGTGCGCAGGTTTTAAGCTATCAGCGCGATGGCCAAGCGCCGCTCATCTGGCTCAGCGAACAAGCCACTTATCAGCGCGGGCAAAGCGTACGCGGCGGCGTGCCGGTGTGCTGGCCGTGGTTTGGCGACCTTAGTCGCAACCCGCCAGCGGTGCAGGCGCTGCTCGCCGAGCCCAGCAACGCCCCCTTTCACGGCGGGGTGCGCAGCCTCGATTGGCAACTGCGCCTGCTGGCACCGGATGCCGAGGGGATTAGCCTGGAGTTCGTCTGCCCGGCTCCCGTCAGCGCCGCTAACTGGCCCGCCGCGCTGGAATTAGAGCTGCATATTCGTCTCGATCAACGCCTGCGCATCAGCCTGCTTAGCCATAACCGCGGCAGCCAGCCGCTGACCATCAGCCAGGCGCTGCACAGCTATTTTGCAGTCAGTGATATTCGTCAGGTCGAGGTCGAAGGGCTAGCCGACTGCCGCTACATCGAGACGCTGGATAACTGGCAAGAGCGCCAGCAACAGGGAGCGCTCAGCTTCACTGGCGAAACTGATCGCATCTATCAACAGCTTCCAAGCCGCTTAAGCATTCGCGATTCCGGCTGGCAACGGCGTGTTTGCCTCGAGAGCCATGGTTCAAGCTCGGCGGTGCTGTGGAACCCGTGGGTCGACAAAGCCCAGCGCCTCAGTGGCTTTGCGGCGGATGCTTGGCAACGCATGCTATGCATCGAAACCGCCAATGTCTGGGACGACTGCGTGCAACTGGCCGCTGGCGCCAGCCATAACCTCGGCGTGACCCTGTGGAGTGAGCCACTGAAGGCCGCAATCTTGCTAAGATAGGCCGATAGCAATGTGCCACGTCGCCGTTTTTTTGCGTGCGACTATGCTCATAACTTACTTAACTGCCGCGGATTGCCTGCCCATGCGCAAAATAGTCTTACTCGTCGATGACAGCCGCGTCTCGCGGATGATGCTGAGCAGCCTGATTGTGGCTGAGGACCCGGGCTGGCAAGTGTTTGAGGCCGGCAATGGCGCCGAGGCGGTGAGCATGGCTGAGCAACATCAGCCCAGCCTAATCATTCTGGACATCAACATGCCGGTGATGGATGGTTTTGAGGCCGCCGCGCTGCTGCGGCCGATGTTACCCGAAGCGACCCTGCTGTTTCTCAGCGCCAACGTGCAGGCCTCCAGCCGAGAGCGCGCCGAACAACTGGCGGTGCATTTTTTGGCCAAGCCGATCTCCCCCGTGATTGCCCGCCAAGCCTTAGCGCTTTGGGGTTCCGAGCATGTTTAACATGAGCCCACTAGAGCTGGACGCGCTGGGTGAAATTTTCAACATCAGTGTTGGCCGCGCCGCCGCCTCACTGAGCGAACTAACCCGCGAAGTGGTCAGCATGAGCGTGCCGCTGGTGCATATTCTGTCACCGCAAAAAGCCGTAGCGCTGCTCGACCCTGAGCACAAACTGCGCATTACCAGCGTCAGCCAGCAATTTAGCGGTAGTTTTTCCGGCAAAGCCTTGTTGATGTTCCCCGGCTCCAGCAGTTTAGAGGTGGTACGCCTGATGCTCGGCGCCGAAATGCCTCTCGAGCAGTTGACCGAGATGGAGCAGGACGCCATGAGCGAAATCGGCAATATCATCCTCAACACCTGCTTCTCGACCATCGCCGACATGCTCGGGGAAAGCTTCGACTGCGAATTGCCGCAATTTCAAATCAGCTCCACCGAGCAACTGCTAAATGCCAGCAACGCTCACGACCAGGTACTCTTTGTACAAATTCAACTGGCCTTAGAGCAGCACAACCTTGAGGGCTATGTGGCCTTCGTGCTCGGCAATGCCTCGCTGCTCAATCTGCATAAAGCGGTTACGCGCTTCCTACACGGTGAGACGGCGCCATGAGCGCCAGTTGCGCCCTGCTCAACGCCACCCTGAGCAAACTGCAAACCGGGGTACTGCTGGTGGACAGCGAGCTGCGCGTAAGCTATCTGAACCACTGGCTTGAGGGTGCGCTACGCACCTCGGCAGCCCTACGCGATGACATCCCACTACTGGAGTTGCTGCCCGAACTGGCCGGCTCACGCCTGCTAAAAACCATCCAGCAAGCGCTGCAAAGCGGCCTGCCAGCCGTGCTGTCGCCGAGCCTAAATCCACATCCGTTGCCGTTGTTTCACCCGGCCAAGCAGCCCGGTGATGAGCCGCAAGCGATGGCCCACGCGCTGCAAGTCATTCCGCTGCGCCAAGACGGCCTGCAGCATTGTTTGATTGCCGTCAGCGACCTCAGCACCAGCATGCGCCGCGAGAACCTACTCAAAGCGCAGGCAGAAAAACTCGGTATTCAGTCGCTCACCGACGAGCTGACCGGGGTGGCCAATCGGCGCCGGATGAACAACCATCTGGAAGAAGAAGTGCGCCGCGCCGCGCGCTCATACCGGCCACTGAGCGTGATCTTGCTGGACATTGATCACTTCAAACTGTTCAACGACCGCTTCGGCCACTTGGCTGGCGATGACTGCTTGATTCGCGTGGCGTTAAGCCTGCAAGCACGGATCACCCGGGCAGGCGATTTACTGGCACGCTACGGCGGCGAAGAGTTTTGCGTGATTCTCCCAGACACCGATAACGAGGCCGCACTGGCCTTTGCCGAGTCGCTGCGCTTGAAGGTGGCCAGCATGCAGATTGGGCACCCAGAGAACAGTTGCGCCTCGGTGGTGACCATCAGCTTAGGCGTGGCCAGTTGGCTGCCGGGCCTGCCGGAGACCAGTACCGGGTTGTTATTAAAAGCCGACAACGCCCTGTATCGGGCCAAGCAACTAGGCCGGAATGCCGTGGTCGGGCATGTTCGCGCCGTCATCCCGCACGAGTAGCGCAACCGGCTACAGGTCGCGCTCTTCGACTAAGCGTACCTGCGCGGCGTCCAGCGCATAGGCGGCGTCGGCCATGTCATTGCTAACCGCCTCGACCTTCAGCGTGCCGCTGACCCAGATCGGCGCATAGATATCGTCGAGCTTTATCCCGCGCGGGTAGCGCACCAGAATCAGCTGATTAGGCGGTGGTGGCGGCACATGGATGCACGCGCCGGGGTAGGGCACCAAAAAGAACAGCGTGCTGTAGCCCTTGGCATTGCTTTCCAGCGGCACCGGATAACCGCCAATGCGAATTTTTTTGCCGTTTAGCGCCGCCACCGTCTGGCTTGAATACATCACCGCCGGGAGTTTTTTGTCTTGCTGTTTGAGGCCGCCTTTATTGGTAAACACCCCATCGCCCTCGACCGTGTCGTGGCTGATTTCGGGCATGCTCTCTAGGGCTTTGCGGTCGTGCGCGGTGAGCAGGCTGAGCCAGTCGGTTTCGGCCAGTTCGGCATTGGCCATGACGCTAAACAGCGAGAGCGTAAACAGGAGTAAAGGGCGCATAAGATGCTCACGTAGGGTGTACTCGCCGTAGGCAGTACACCGAGGTGCAAGGCAAGGGGCCGATTAATCACGGGCGCACATTGGCGGACAGTTCGCTACGCTCCTGAGTCCGCCCTACGCCCGCCTACCTGCACCCGTCGAAGGTTTACGCCTGCTCGATCAAGGACTCGACCGCAGTAATCTGCCGGTCGAGGGTGGCGCGATCGGCGCTGCGCAGAGTGGCGTGGCCGACTTTGCGACCGACCTTAAAGGCCTTGCCGTAGTGGTGCAGATGGCAATCGTCGATGCTCACAACTTTATCCA
The DNA here is from genome assembly GCA_019745275.1 of Pseudomonadaceae bacterium. Lineage (GTDB taxonomy): Bacteria > Pseudomonadota > Gammaproteobacteria > Pseudomonadales > Pseudomonadaceae > Aquipseudomonas. The sequence goes on from JAIETJ010000107.1 coordinate 28,471, forward strand.
CGGCCGGCACGCTGCCGATAAAGTTCAGCATGGCGCTTTCGCCGACCTTCTTGGTCGAGCCCAACGGCAGGCCAGCGACGGCGCGCAGATGGTTTTCGAACTGGCTGCACTCGGAGCCTTCGATGGTCCAGTGCCCGGAGTTGTGCACGCGCGGGGCGATTTCGTTGGCTTTCAGACCACCGTCAATCTCAAAGAACTCAAAGGCCAGCACGCCCACATAGTCGAGTTGCTTGAGCACGCGGCTGGCGTAGTCTTCGGCGAGCTTTTGCAGCGGGTGCTGAGTGCTGGCAATCGACAGACGCAAAATGCCTTGTTCGTGGCTGTTGTGTACCAGCGGATAGAAGCGCGTTTCGCCATCGCGGCCGCGCACGGCAATCAGCGAAACTTCGCCGCTGAACGGCACAAAGCCTTCCAACAAGCAGGCTACGCTGCCCAGCTCGGCAAAGGTGCCAGTCACATCGGCGGCCGTGCGCAGGACCTTCTGGCCCTTGCCGTCGTAACCCAAGGTGCGGGTTTTCAGCACGGCCGGCAGACCAATAGTCGCAACGGCCGCGTCCAGATCGGCTTGCGACTGGATGTCGGCAAATGCTGGAGTCGGAATACCGAGATCCTTGAACATGGACTTTTCAAACCAACGATCACGGGCGATGCGTAGCGCTTCTGCGCTCGGATAGACCGGCACGAACTGCGAGAGAAAGGCCACGGTTTCGGCCGGCACGCTTTCGAACTCGAAGGTGACCAAGTCAACTTCATCGGCCAGTTGGCGCAGGTGATCGAGGTCGCTGTAATCGGCGCGAATATGCTCGCCTAAGGCTTGCGCACAGGCATCTGGAGCCGGATCTAGGAAGGCAAAGTTCATTCCCAGCGGCGAGCCCGCCAGCGCCAACATGCGACCCAGTTGGCCGCCACCGATTACACCGATTTTCATCTGTTTAAGCCTCGCGCGGGTCGAAATTCTGCAGCACGGTATCGGTCTGCTCTTGGCGGAATTTCTTCAACGCCACGTGGAACTGCGGGTGTTGCAGGCCGAGAATACTGGCGGCCAACAGCGCCGCATTGACCGCGCCCGCTTTGCCGATGGCCAAGGTGGCCACCGGAATCCCGGCCGGCATTTGCACGATCGACAACAAGGAATCGACGCCCGACAACACGGCCGATTGCACCGGCACGCCGAGCACTGGCAAGTGGGTTTTAGCCGCGCACATGCCGGGCAAGTGCGCGGCACCACCGGCACCCGCGATAATCACCTGCAGGCCACGCGCCTCGGCTTCTTCCGCGTACTGAAAGAGCAAGTCTGGGGTGCGATGGGCCGACACCACCTTAACTTCATACGCAATGCCGAGCTGGTCGAGCATCTGCGCGGTATGGCTGAGAGTGCTCCAATCCGACTTGGAACCCATGATCACGCCAACCAATGCACTCATCATCTTGCCTCATCCGGTGCGCCAAGTAGCGCGACAAAAACTAACAAGCCACGCAGAGGCGTGGCTTGGCATGTACAGATCACACCAGCGTGGGGCTGGTGAAGGTCGCGAAGTATACCGAAAAGCCGCGCTTGGCGCGCCCCCGGGATAACCGCCCGTCAGCCACCGTATGGCCGGGAGGCTAACACGTTAGGTCGCAGAGGCTAGCGCAGCACTGGGCTAAACACACAGGGCGCCGAGCGCGACACAAAATGCACCTCGGCAAACCCGGCGCGGGCCTGTTCGCCGGTGTTGTCCGTGTCGGCGGTCACGGCCAGCAAGCGCACTTGCACCGGCGCGCCGGGAAACGCCCGCTGGGCATCGGCCAGCACATCGCGGCGCTCACTGACCCAGCCGCCCACGTCCGCCGCACCGCTGCGTAACACCCACATCTGCGCGCGCTCGGTATAAGCATTAGGCCGCAAGGTGCCGACCGGATAACGGTTATCCCAGACATAATTCAGCGCCGCATCGGGCACCTGCTCGCCATACAGGCTGCGCGCCAAGGCCAGTCCGGCGCGGGTGGCCAAACTCAGCTGACTGCTGGGCAGGCTAAAGGCCAGATATAACCGGGCGGCATAATCATCGCCAGCCTTGGTCGTCATGTCCGCCGCCAGCAAGGGCGCATCGATCCGCCAACGCCAGCACAGCATTGGTGTTTGCTCTAGGTTCACCGTCAGCGGGCGGGCCAGCAATGCCATGCTGCTATTGGCGGTGGCCTCCAGCGCCGCCACGCCATCCCAGTTACGTAACTGAAACTGGGTGGGCGCTACCTGCTGATCGAAACGAATCAACTGCCATGGCGCCGGTGCCGGCAGTGGCGCGCCCTGCGGCAGCTGAAAACGGCCGACATCGACACTCGTAGATGCGTGCGCGTAACCGCCGCCCGCGAGCAGTACAAGTAACATGCCAATGCGCATCTACAACCCCCCAAGGGCAAATGACTCAACCAACCAGTTAGCTCGGCAACCGTCAATCCGCCGCTGTTTACGCCGCCGCATTCTGCCGCTAGGCTCAAACCAAACACCAGAACACCAGTGCAGCCTTTGCACGCTCAGGAATCCCCCCATGACCATGCGATTGATACTGCTACTAGTCTCGAGCCTCAGTACCTTGGCAACAGCCGGCGAACGCATCGTACTGGACGCTGACGATGAGTACCCACCTTACTCTTATATGGAAAACGGCCAGTTTAAGGGCCTTTACGTAGAGCTTATTAAACGCGCCGCTGCATTGCTGGCACCCCAGTATGAACTGGAGCTTAATCCGGTGCCTTGGAAGCGTGGCTTACACAACCTCGAAACAGGCCAATCGCTCGGTTTAGTGGGCGCTTATCGCCATAAGGCGCGAACCTTTATCAGCCCATACTCCATACCTTTTAATCGCGAGGTGGTGGCGCTTTTTTGCACAGAGCAGGTGATGAATAAATCACCGCGCAACTTCCCTGCCGATTTTGCCGGGCTAACTATCGGGGTCAATCTGGGATTTGCCCTCGGCGAACGCATGAGCAGCGCTACCAAGGAGCAGACGTTCACGGTTCGTGAAAGCAAAGGTAACGAAGCCAACCTGATCAAGTTGCAAGCTGGCGAAATCGACTGCTACGCCAATGATCGCCTCGCGGTGTATCACTCGCTCAATCAACTTCGCCACAAACAGCAGCAAAACAACTTCAAGCAGTTCAGCGGCTTTCGCTTAAATCAAGCGCAAGAAATCTCCACTGAAGACGCCATGATCGGTTACAGCGAGTCCCATGCGTCCAGCTCCAAAGACGACTTTATCGAGCAGATGAACAAGGCTTTGGCGCAACTGCAAAAGGACGGGGTCATTGATGCGCTGGTGGCTAAGTCGATTGAGCCGGGCCAACCCGCACGAGCGAATTAACCCTACTGCCCGCCATGCATATATCTAAGCGCCGCGGGCAGCGCTATTGCGGCGTTACTTGCCAGCATCAATAAACGGCAAGGTGCCGTTGGGCAGCATGGTCGTCGGCAGCTTGCCGTCCCAGCGTTCGGCCTTGGTCAACTCGATTAACGCCGGATTGCTGCTCAGGGCTTGGGTCTTGGCTTTGATTGCATCGGCTTCGGCCTCGCCACGCAAGCGAGTGGCTTCGGCATCGGCCTTTGCTTGGGCAACCCGCGAGTCGGCATCGGCTTGGGCGCGGGTGACCACGATTTGCGCTTCAACCTGCTCGGTAGCAAGCATCTGTTCGCGGGTTTTAACCTCTACCTCGGCCTTCATGCGCAGGGCAATCGAACGCTCATAGTCATCGGAGAAGTCGATATTCTCGATTTGCACGCCGTCAATCACCACCGGCCCGGCGATGGCTTCTTTGATCGCCTTGGTCACGTCATTAACAAATTTGCCGCGATTCTGCACCGAGCTGACGGCGTTGTACTGACCGAACACGTTTTCTACCTGCGTCGGTACTTGTCGGCTGATTAGGCGTGTCACCAAGCCGTCCAAGTTCTGATATTGCATATACACCTTGTCCACCTCGGCCGGCAGCACATGCCAAGACACCGAGACGTTCAGCGTGGCGGTTTGCTGATCTTTGCTATACGCCTGCAAGCCCTGATAGGTGGTGGCATTGCTCTGCACCGAGATAAATTTCACCGTCTCGATAAAGGGAATTTTGAACGACAGCCCCGGCTCGACTACTTTAACCAGCGCACCGTTGCGCAGCAGCACACCACGCTCGGTTTCATCCACCGTGTACCAAGAGCCCATCAAGGTCACCAGCGCCAACAGCACCACGACAACGCCAAAGATAGATTTCAGATTAAATTGTTGATTCACCGCGCTCATCCTTTAGTCAGTCTTGAATTAAGGCGCGCAGCATACCCGCCGCGCCAGCCAATCAGCCATGCACAATGTAACCCAGCGCGACTCTGTCACAACCCTGCAATGACCATCAGTCGGTTACTGCCCTGCAACCACGAAAAAACCAAATTACCTTGCGCCAGCTCAATGCAAACCAACCCATGCGGACCAGACTCAAGGCTCGTTATTGAGTTCGCTAACGCAGGGAGAACGCTCATGCTCAAGACCATGCAAGCCGCTGTCGTGCACGCTTACGGCCAGCCGTTACGGCTTGAAGAAGTCACAGTACCGCTGCCCGGCCCCGGGCAGATTCTGGTCAAGATCGAGGCCAGCGGCGTCTGCCACACCGACCTGCATGCCGCCGACGGCGACTGGCCGGTAAAACCGCCGCTGCCGTTTATCCCCGGCCACGAAGGCGTCGGCTATGTGGCCGCCGTTGGCAGCGGGGTCACGCGGGTGAAGGAGGGCGACCGGGTTGGCGTGCCTTGGCTGTACAGCGCTTGTGGTTGCTGCGAGCACTGTTTAACCGGCTGGGAAACCCTGTGCGAGAGCCAGCAAAACACCGGTTACTCGGTTAACGGCGCTTACGCCGAATACGTGTTGGCCGACCCCAATTACGTGGGGATCTTGCCGAACAACATCGGCTTCGCCGAGATCGCGCCGATTCTCTGCGCCGGCGTCACCGTGTACAAAGGCTTGAAGGTCACCGGCGCGCGTCCCGGCCAGTGGGTGGCGATTAGCGGCATCGGTGGACTCGGCCATGTGGCGGTGCAATACGCTCGCGCCATGGGCCTGCATGTGGCCGCCATCGACGTGGACGACAGCAAGCTGGAGCTGGCCCGCACACTGGGTGCCAGCCTGTGCATCAACGCGAAAACACAAAATCCTGTCGAGGTGATTCAACGAGAAATCGGCGGTGCGCACGGCGTACTGGTTACGGCGGTATCCAACAGCGCCTTCAGCCAAGCCATCGGCATGGCCCGCCGGCGCGGCACAGTGGCACTGGTCGGCCTGCCACCGGGTGACTTCCCGACGCCGATTTTCGATGTGGTACTCAAAGCCATCAGCATCAGCGGCTCGATAGTTGGCACCCGCGCCGACCTGCAAGAGGCACTGGATTTCGCCGCCGAGGGGCTGGTCAAGGCCAGCGTGCACACCGGCAAGCTGGAAAACATCAATCAAATCCTCGACCAACTGCGCGGCGGGCAGATCGAGGGCCGAGTGGTGTTGCAAATGTGAGCAGGCGCTGCGCCGAGCGACTTAACCGCGCTTGGCGAGCCCACGCACGCTTAGAGGCAAACGCTGCTATTGGACGCCAAAGGCGCACGACACCCGCGCTGCAGAAACGCCTCGAAGTCCGCTAATGGCAGTGGTTTACTGAACAAGTAGCCCTGAAACAACGGGCAACCGGCCGCGACTAAAAAGGCCAGTTGCTCGCAGGTTTCCACCCCTTCGGCGATCACTTGCAAGCCCAGACTCTGGCCCAAGACGATAATGGTTTTGGCGATCACCGCATCGTTGGCGTCCGCAAAAACATCGCGGACAAACGAACGGTCTATTTTCAGCTGATCCAAGGGCAGGCGCTTTAGATAGGAGAGAGATGAATAACCGGTACCAAAATCGTCCATGGAAAAACCCACGCCCAGCGCCTTAAGTTCGAGCATTTTCGCAATCGACTCTTCGCAGTTATCCAATAGCAGGCTTTCGGTCAGCTCCAATTTGAGCCGTGCCGGATCGATGCCGGTGTGCTCGAGTTGAGCCTTAACCTCTTCGACAAAGGTCGGCAGGGCAAATTGCTTGGCGCTGACATTCACCGCCAAGCTCAGCCCTGCGGTTTCTACCTGCAGCGCCCAGCGCGCCAGTTGCGCGCAGGCCGTGCTCAACACCCAGTGGCCAATCGGCAAGATCAAACCCGACTCCTCCACCAATGCAATGAAATCATTCGGCGGAATCAGCCCTCGCTCTGGATGCAGCCAGCGGATCAACACCTCAGCGCCGACCACATGGCCACTTTGCTCACACTGCATTTGGTAGTGCAGCACAAACTGCTGCTCGGCAACCGCCTTTTGCAGCTCACCCTGCATGGCCGCGCGCTGATTGATGACCTCCTGCATGGCTGGGTCAAAGAAGCACAAAGCATTACGCCCAGCTTTCTTCGCCGCATACATGGCAATGTCCGCGGCTCGCAGCAACTCATCCACCGAGGTGTGCGCGCCACCGAACATGGCTACACCGATGCTGGCGGTACTTTGGTATTCGCGGCCGTCGAGATTAAACAGTTGGCTGAGATCGCCGATCAATTTCTCGCCGATGTACTTGGTTTGCTCGCTAGCATCCACGACATCAACACTCAGCCCCTCAAGCATCACCACAAACTCATCGCCGCCCAAGCGGGCCACGCTGTCATTGCCGCGCACGCAGGCCTGCAGACGCCGGGCCACCTGCTGTAGAAGCAAATCGCCCAAGGCATGCCCCCAACTGTCATTCAACTGCTTGAAATTATCTAAGTCGATAAACAGCAGTGCACCTCGATTACCGCTGCGCTGGCTGGACGCCAGTGCCTGACCGAGGCGGTCGAGCAGTAAGCGCCGGTTTGGTAAAGCGGTGAGGGCATCGTAAAAAGCCAGCTGGTGGATTTCATCCATCGCGAGCTTGCGTTGCGTGATATCGCTGAAGGTACCCACATAATGACTGACCTCACCGCTGCCGCTGCGTACCGCGCTGATGCTCAGGTATTCTGGATAAATCTCGCCGTTCTTACGCCGATTCCAGACCTCCCCCTGCCACACACCGGAGCGATTGAGCTCACTCCAGAGCTGCAGGTAGAACTCCGGCGGATGTCGGCCGGAGCGCAATAACTGTGGGCTTCGCCCAAGCACTTCGGCGGCGGTATAGCCGGTGATGCGGGTAAACGCACTATTAACCCGTAAAATCTCCAGGGAATGATTAGTCACCAGCATGCCCTCCTGAGATTCAAAGGCCACCGCGGCGATACGTAACTCTTGTTCGGCCAGTTTCTGCGCCGTGACATCCACCATCAGGCCACGCAGCCAGCGTGGCGCACCGTCCTGCGCAACCACCGTGACAATGTCGCGCAGCCACACCGTGCGGCCATCTTTGGCAATAAACCGGTACTCGAAATCGTGCGGCTCCAGTCGCCCGGTACAGGCGGCGCAATACTCGGGCGCCCAGCCTTGGTCATCCGGATGCACGTGCTCGACCCAAAAACCCGGACGCAGCCACTCCTGAGTGCCAAAGCCGAGTAAACGCTCGGCCTTCAGGCTGATAAAGGTGAATTGAAAGGTGTTTGCATCCGCCTCCCAAACAATCCCATCGGTCGTGTTGACGATGTCGCGAAAGCGTTGCTCCGCCGCCACAGCTAACTGCTTGGTCTGCTGGTTTTCCCCATCAATACTGGCCAGTTGCAACTGAGCTTGCGCCAACCAGCCCATAACGCTTTGCTCGGGCGCTTGCGGCATGGCAGTGACGGCAGAAAAATCCCCTCTCCCCAGGCGCTCAATACGCTGATACACGGCGGTTAAGGAACCACCCAAAATATTCTGCAAACTGCGCCGGGCCGCCAGCAGAGCCAGCAATATCAAGCCCGCCATTAGCACAACGGCTAAGCGCAAATAACGCGCCTGCTGCTCGGCCTGCTGCACAGCGGCCCACGTGCGCCGCTCGACCGTGCGCTGCACGCTAAAAATCGGCTGCATGATGTTAGTTTTGGCCTGCTGATAGGCCTGACCAAACAACAGTTCTAAGGCTGCATCGCGCCCGGCTGGGCCAGCGGCGCGCAGATTCATCGCCTTAACCTCAATCACACTCAACGCATCTGAGGCCTGCTTGGCTTGTGCTAACAACTGCATCTCGGCGCTGGAGAAGCCAGCCCGGCGCATCAACTCCAGCAAAGGCAGGGCAGCGTCTAGACCATGATCCTGCGCAGGCGCCCCCCAATGCTGCTCTTGCGGCTCGCGAGCCCGTGGCCGTTGACCGTCACGGATCGCCAAAATGTTTTCAAACTGTTCGCGGTACAGCGGCGTGCCGGTCACCACGAATGTGCGAGCACTAATGGTCAAGGCATCGGAGGAATCACGCAGTTCGTCGGTTAACCGCAACGACGACAGCCGCAACTCATTGGCGTTTTTGACCCGCAACTCGGCGCGACCGTAAAAGCCAAAGGTCACAATAAAAAGGACAAAAATCGCCACCGTTAACCACAGGTAACGCGAGAACCATAACAGGCTGCTTTTCGGTGGAGTCATAGCAATAAAGCCTTATTGGCGGGCATTCAAGGTTAGGGTGGCCGTGCACAGCGGTCATCCGAAGCGGCGCTCTAGGTCAGTTAACAGCGTAGCTAATTGCCCGAAAATAACCGGCTTTCTGCGGGCAAAATCAACCGCTCAAACCAGCCCCGCCGGCGCCTCCAGCTTGCGCCACAGCAGGCGGATCGCCGCCTTACGCTGCAGGGCGCAGCGGTATAAGCGAATCTCCAGTGGTGTTTGCCAATGCTCGCCGCCGCACACCAGTAGCTCGCCGCGCGCCAGCTCGGCCGTTACCGACAGGCGTGGCACCCACGCCACGCCTAAGCCTTGCAGGGCCATGCTCTTGAGGCTATCGGCCATCGCCGTTTCGTATACGGTGGTCGAACGCAGCGCCCGTTGGCGCAGCAAGATATTCACCGAGCGACCGAGAAACGCCCCGGCGCTGTAGGCCAGCAAGGGCACGCTCTGGCCACCATCCAGATCGAACAACGGCTGGCCGTGGGCATCTACTGCGCAGACTGGCAGCATCGCGGTGCTGCCTAAATGCAACGACGGAAAGGTCTCCGGGGCCAATTGCAGGGCGGCATCCGGGTCGTAATAGGCGAGGATCAAATCGCAGGCACCTTCACGCAGCGCGTGCACCGCTTCGCCAACGTTGGTCGCGACCAAGCGGGTATTCAGGGCTAAACCGTCGCGGCGCAGGCTGGCAATCCATTCGGCAAAAAAACCCATGCTCAACGAGTGGGCGGCGGCGATCTGCAACACCTCGCCTTGCTGGCCCTCGATATTGTGCAAGTGGCGCACCACCTCGCTGAGTTGCTCGGTGAGGTTGCGCGCGGTGACCAGAAACAACTGGCCGGCCTCGGTCAACTCAATCGGCGTGCGTGTCCGATTCACCAAGGTCAGGCCCAGCGCCGCCTCCAAACTGCGAATCCGTCGGCTAAAGGCCGGCTGGGTGACGAAGCGCTTTTCCGCCGCCCGCGAAAAACTCCGCACGGCGGCCAGCGCCACGAAGTCATCCAGCCATTTGGTTTCTAGATTCATTCCAGGCTCCCGATGATGTGCACAATGCGGTGGGTTACGCCGCGGCTCAAGTGGCGTGATATTTGGCAATAGCGGCAAGCGGCTAACCCTACGCCTGCTAACTGTTTGATATTCCGCACGACGCGCTCTCGATACGAGTCACAGCCGCATTATGCCGATTACGCATACCACAGCAACTAACGGCATTAGCCGAAAATGAGGCTTTAACCCTATTCTATTGGCATCGCGGCATTTGCCGTACTACCAACGAGTTACCTTGATCATGTCCATTATTGCATCATCACGCCTAGAAAAAGATCTGCTCGGCTGCCTTGAAGTGCCATTCGAAGCCTATTACGGGATCCAAACCCTGCGCGCCGTGCAGAATTTTCGACTCTCTGGCGTGCCTTTGGCGCACTACCCGAAACTGGTGATCGCGCTGGCGATGGTTAAACAAGCCGCCGCCGATGCCAACCGCGAGCTGGGGCATTTGTCCGCCGCCAAGCACACGGCCATCAGCACCGCCTGCGCACGGATTATTCAGGGCGAGTTCCACGAGCAGTTCGTGGTCGACATGATTCAAGGCGGCGCTGGCACCTCGACCAACATGAACGCCAACGAGGTGATCGCCAACATCGCCCTCGAAGCCATGGGCCATGAGAAGGGCGAGTACCAATACCTGCACCCGAACAACGATGTGAACATGGCGCAGTCGACCAACGACGCCTACCCGACCGCCATTCGCGTCGGCCTGCTGCTGGGCCACGAAACACTGCTGACCGCACTGGATAAACTGATCCAGTCGCTGGCCGCGAAAGGCTTGGAGTTCGGCCATGTACTGAAGATGGGCCGCACCCAGTTGCAAGACGCCGTGCCGATGACCCTCGGTCAAGAATTCCGCGCCTTTGCCACCACCCTTGGCGAAGACCTGCAGCACCTCAAGCGCCTCGCGCCTTTGCTGCTCACTGAAGTGAATCTGGGCGGTACTGCGATTGGCACCGGGATTAACGCCGACCCCGGCTATCAGCACTTGGCCGTGGCGCGTCTGGCGATTATCAGCGGTCACCCGGTGGTGGCGGCCGCCGACCTGATCGAAGCGACCTCAGACATGGGCGCTTTTGTGCTGTTCTCCGGCATGCTTAAACGCACCGCGGTCAAACTGTCCAAGTTGTGTAACGACCTGCGTTTGCTGTCCAGCGGCCCGCGCACCGGCATCAATGAAATCAACCTGCCGGCGCGCCAGCCGGGCAGCTCGATCATGCCCGGCAAGGTCAACCCAGTTATCCCGGAAGCCGTCAACCAAGTGGCCTTCGAGGTGATCGGTAACGACTTGGCCCTGACCCTCGCCGCCGAAGCCGGGCAGCTGCAGTTGAACGTTATGGAGCCGTTGATCGCTTACAAGATTCTCGACTCGATCCGCCTGCTGCAACGGGCCATGGACATGCTGCGCGAGCACTGCATCGACGGCATCACCGCCAACGAAGAGCATTGCCGCCGCTTGGTTGAACAGTCGATTGGCTTGGTCACCGCGCTGAATCCCTACATCGGTTACGAGAACGCCACCCGCATCGCCAAGCTGGCCTTGGACAGCGGCCGCGGCGTGCTAGAACTGGTGCGCGAAGAGCAGTTGTTGGACGAAGCCCTGCTGGCCGACATCCTGCGCCCCGAGAACATGATCGCCCCGCGCTTAGTACCACTCAAAGGCTGATCGCCCCTGACTCACCAGCAAGAGCGCAAGCTCTTGATCCCTTTAAGGATGGCCTCGGCCATCCTTTTTTTATCCCGCCAATTGGCATTCGCCAGAGGCCTCTGCGCGCGGCGAAAACCCAGCAACCACGCCCCACAGCCGATCCGGTATAGTGCCGCCCGCTCGGTGTACCCTAACACCCGCAACTCAAACCCGATCAGGGTGCGAATGTGCATATCGACAGGGATGATGCGCGATCACGACCTGACCGTCGCCCGTAATTACAAGGAACGATTTTATGACATTGAAACACCTCGCCGCCGCACTGGCCTTGGCCGTAGCCGCTACCGGCTGCTCCACCAGCACCTATTTCAAACTGCCGGAAAACAGCAAGGTGTCGGTTTACAAACGCACTGAACAGTTCAGCAGTGGCTCGGTAAAAACCACGCCGTTCTTCTGGACCTCTGCTGGCGGTATTCCCTACAAGCTCAGCGCTGCCGACGGCAGCGTGCTACAGGAAGGCAAGTTGCGCGCTAAGTTTCGGGTGGTGTCGATTTTCTGGCCGCCGTTCAGCCTGATCTACTGGCCAATGGGCTTTCGCCAAGCCTGTTACGACCTAACCGGCCCACAGCCACAAGACTGCACGGCAAACTTAGTGCAACTGCGCAAAGACCAGCCGTAAGCCTCGCCATCACGTGCTCAGGTGCCGGGACACGCCCGCCGCACCTGAGCATCGCGCATCACCCCATGCGCAGCTCTCGATTCACGCCTGTCACTCGCGACTAAACAGCTCTCTTTAACCCAAAGAGCCATCGATCTGTTACCCCGCGCTCCCCAGTAGCGCCGCAGGGTTGCACTCAGCACCCACCAATAAGCAGATATAAATCCGTAAATAACTCACAGAATAGCTTTTCTCGTTATTTTTATTTGGATGCGTGGATTGATTGCCGGGATTTATCGGCTAAGTTATCAGGAGCCACATCCACCCATCTTTTGGAACAATAATGAAAAAAATCCAATCGCTACTCACTACCGCACTCTGCAGTGCCGCCATTCTCAGCCCGGCGGTACAGGCCAAAGAGCAGAGCCTCAAGGTGTTTAACTGGTTTGACTACATCACTCCGCAAACCCTGACTAACTTCAAGAAAGACACGCAAATCAAGCTGACCTACGACATCTACGACAGCAACGAGGTGCTCGAAGCCAAACTGCTGACCGGCCACTCAGGCTATGACTTGGTGGTGCCGTCTAACGTGTTTCTGGCCAAGCAAGTTGAGGCGGGGGTATTCCAAAAGCTCGACCGCTCACTGCTGCCAAACTGGCAGCACCTCGATCCGAGTCTGATGAAGTTGATCGAAGCCAATGACCCCGGCAACCAGTACGCCGTGCCCTATATGTATGGCACGGTGCTGCTGGGTTTCAACCCGGACAAGATCAAAGCGGCGCTGGGCGAGAACGCTCCGCTGAACAGCTGGGACCTGATTTTCAAAGAAGAGAACATCAGCAAATTAAAAGCCTGTGGCGTGGCCATGCTCGACTCGCCCTCGGAAATCCTACCAATCGCCTTGCACTACCTAGGCCTGCCACCGAACAGCAAAGACCCCGCCGATTACGCCAAAGCCGAAGCACTGATGTTGAAGATTCGTCCTTACGTCAGCTACTTCCACTCCTCCAAATACCAAGCCGACATCGCCAACGGCGATATCTGCCTGGCCATCGGCTACTCGGGCAGCTTCTCGCAGGCGGCCAATAACGCCAAGCAAGCCAACAACGGCGTGGTGGTGGATATGCGCCTGCCGAAAGAAGGTGCGCCCATCTGGTTCGACATGATGGCGATCCCTAAGGACGCGAAAAACATCGCCGAAGCCCACACCTTCATCAACTACCTGCTGCAGCCGCAAGTCATCGCCCCAATCAGCGACTTTGTCGGCTATCCAAACCCCAACAAAGACGCCACCGAGTTGGTTGCACCGGCCATTCGTAACAACCCTAACCTGTACCCAACCGCAGCGGCCATGCAAACGCTGTACACCCTAGAGCCGCTGCCACACCCCGCCGAACGGGCACGTACGCGCGCGTGGACCAAAATCAAAAGCGGTCAGTAAATACGGGCTGGCGAGCCTTAGGTTCGCCAGCTAGCACCACCTTCACAGCCAAACCCCGCGCAACAGACGCAACGCCTCGGCGATTTGCGCCTCGGGCACGGCGGCAAACCCCAGTACCAGCCCGGCGCGCTGATCCGCAGGCGTAGCGCTGTCGTCTAGCCAATAGCCACTCAAGGGCGTGACCTCGACGCCGACCGAGGCGGCCGCCGCCACCAGTTCAGCCTCACGCTGCACACTCTCGACCCGCACACACAGATGCAATCCCGCATCGACGCTGGGCAGCGCGCCACAACCGGGAATATTCGTCGGCCAATCACGCAACAACGCATCGCGGCGGCTGCGGGCGGCGAGCCGCATACGGCGGATATGCCGCTGAAAATGTCCGGCGGCAATAAACTCGGCCATCACCACTTGGGTGCCAATCTCCGAGTTGCGCATGTCCAGCGCCCGACGTTGAGCAAACACCGCAGCCAATCCCGGCGGTAGCACCAGATAACCCAAGCGCAGGGCCGGAAAGGTGATTTTGCAGAAGGTGCCGACATACAGCACCCGGCCCTGCCGATCCAGCGCCGCCAAGGGTGCCAGCGGCGTGCCGTGATAACGGTATTCACCGTCGTAATCGTCCTCAATGATCCAGCCATCAGTGCGCTCGGCCCACTCCAATAGCTCCAGCCGTCTCGGCAGCGACAGGGTCACGCCGCTCGGGTACTGATGCGAGGGCGTGACGTACACCAGCCGGCAATCTTGCAGCCGGGCCAAGGCTTGGGTGTCCAGCCCGTCGCTGTCTACCGGCACCCCGCACAACTGCGCACCCGCCGCCGCGAAGGCATGCCCGGCGGCGCGATAACCGGGATTTTCGATCGCCACCCGAGCGCCAACATCCACCAGCAATTGCGCGCACAAACTGATCGCCTGCTGCGCGCCACAGGTGATCACGATCTGCGCGGGATCGCAGTGCAGGCCTCGGCTGTTGCGCAAATAGGCCGCGACTAATTCGCGCAACTGCGCATCCCCGGCCGGGTCGCCATACCCCAAGCGGGCCGGCGTGGGCTTGCGCCAGAAGCGCGCTTGCAAGCGCGACCAGGTGGCGAAGGGGAACAAATCTACCGCCGGCACCCCAACCCGAAACGCCCGTGGCGCGCCACTCGGCGGTACTCGCAGGTGTTGCGCCTGGACCCGCTGCAAGGCCGCGCTTAGCAGCGGGCCCGCCGTCACCTTAGGTGCAGGCGGTGCATGCAGCGCCAGCGGCGCGACATAGCTGCCGTCGCCGACCCGCGTGCGCACATAGCCCTCGGCATACAGTTGATCAAACGCCCGGCCGACGGTATTGCGCGAAATGCCCAGCAACTCGGCCAACTCGCGGCTGGCCGGCAAGCGCGTGTCGCCGGGCAAACGGCCATCCAGAATGCGCTCACGCAGCGCCTGATACAGCTGGCTGGCCAAGCCGCGACTGCGGTCGAGTTGGATGCCGGAGCAATCGAAGGGCAATGGAACTGACTTGAGCATGGCAACTATCCGGCTAAATTGGCCCTATCAAACTGGCTAAAAATGGATCTTATAACAGACCAATAATCTGCCTAGCATAGGCTCATCTGCTCGCGAGGATTCGCCATGTATGTGCCTGACGCCTTTCAACAACACGACCTTGCCCAGCTACACGGGCTGATTCGTCAGCAACCGCTAGCCAGCCTGATCAATCACGGCGCCGCAGGCTTGCAGGCCAGTCACTTGCCACTTTGGCTGGCGGCGGATGAGGGCGAGTACGGCACCCTGTATGGCCATTTTGCCCGTGCCAATCCGCAGCGGCGCGAGCTGGATGCCGGGGCCGACGTGTTGGCGATTTTTACCGGCGCCGACGGCTATATCAGCCCAAGTTGGTACCCGAGCAAGGCCGAGCACGGCAAGGCAGTGCCGACCTGGGATTACCAAAGCGTGCATGCCTTCGGGCAAATCGAGGTATTCGAGGATGCCGAGCGGCTGTTGCAGTTACTTGGCCAACTGACCGCACAACACGAAAGCGCGCAACCGCAGCCATGGACGATGGACGATGCACCGCGCGACTACATCGACAAAATGCTCCAGGCGATTGTCGGTTTCCGCCTGCCGATTCAACGCTTAGAAGGGCAGTGGAAACTCAGCCAGAACCGCAACGCGGCCGACCGCGCCGGGGTGCACGCCGCCCTGCGCGCCAGCCCGGAGGCCGGGGCGCGAAACTTAGCCGCACACATTAAGCACACCCACTAACGCCCGCCAACAGCCTAAGCCACTGACCAGGACATGCCACATGCCCAACTTGCAAATCCGCCCCATCAGCGCCGCCGATCACGCCGCTTGGCTGCCCTTGTGGCAGGGCTATCAGCGCTTCTATCAAGCCGAAATCCCCGCCGCCACCAGCGCTGTCACCTGGCAGCGTTTTCTCGACCCGACCGAGCCGATGTTTGCCGCGTTAGCCTGGCAAGGCGACAACGCGGTCGGCTTGGCGCACGGAATTTTCCACCGTTCCTGCTGGACCACCAGCGACTACTGCTACCTGCAGGATTTGTTTGTCAGCGCTGAGGTGCGCGGTGCTGGCGTCGGTCGCCAGCTGATCGAATATGTGTATGCCCACGCGCAGGCCGCGGGTGCCAATCGGGTGCATTGGTTAACGCAAGAGGGCAACACGCAAGCACGGCAACTGTACGAGCGCATCGCCAACTGCTCCGGGTTTATTCAGTACCGGCATTTATTCGGCTAAGGAGCGGGCCGATGCATACGCGCCATCTGCAACACTGGCAGCCGGCACAATTGCCCACTGCCAGCACATTGCTCGGCCAGTACGTGCGCCTAGAGCGGCTTGACCCCGAGCGGCACGGCGAGGATCTCTGGCCGGCCCTGCAAGGCCCAGCCGCCGATGCGCAGATGTGGACCTACATGGGCTACGGCCCGTTCGCCAGCCGTGCCGACTTTGCCCAGTGGCTGAGCGCCAATGCCGCCAGCCACGACCCGCTGTTTTACACCGTCATCGATAGCACCAGCGGCACGGCGCTAGGCCTGCTCAGTTACCTCAACCTAGTGCCCGAGCACGGCAGCCTCGAGATCGGCCACGTCTGTTTTGGCCACGCCCTGCAGCGCAGTGTGCAGGCCAGCGAGACGATTTATCTGCTGGCCCGCTACGCCTTTGAACTGGGTAATCGCCGGCTGGAATGGAAGTGCGACAACGCCAACCTGCGCTCCAAACGCGCCGCCGAACGCTTTGGATTTAGCCACGAAGGGATTTTTCGCCAACACCTGATCCGCAAAGGCCGCAACCGCGACACCGCGTGGTTCAGCCTGCTCGACCATGAATGGCCAGCCATGCAACTGGCGTTTGAGCGCTGGTTAGCGGCGGATAATTTTGCCGCCGATGGCCAACAGCGCCGTCGCCTACAAGAGTTGCGCGACTAAACGCAACTGGACAGGCCGGCGGTGCGCGGCGATGCTGCTGGCTCCGTTCGACGCGCCTGGCAACCGACTATGCTGCACAGCCACCTGACTACGCTGCACTCGATCGCGCTGATCCTGCGGCTGCTCGGCAGCGACAGTGATGCCAGCGCGCAAAGCCTGCTGCTCGGCAGCGGCATTCGCCTGGCAGACCTGCAGCACCCCGACCTGCGCATTACCACCGCGCAAGAAATGCGCGTGTGCGCCAATGCCAGTGCCCGCTGTCAGGCCCTCGGCTTGCTGTTAGGGCGGCGCATGCATGTATCGTCTTATGGCCTGATTGGCTTCGCCATGCTGTCCAGCACCACCCTCGGTGACGCCCTGCGCTTGGCACTGCAATACCCAGCATTGCTCGGCACCTATTTTCAGCTGAGCCTGCAACACGAGGGCGACACGGTTTGGCTGCAGGCCGACGGCTACCGCGACCAAGCCGAACTGGCGACTTTCAATGTCGAGTTCTGTCTGGCCTCACTGAAGCTGGTGTGCGATGACCTGCTCGGCCAGCCGCTGCCACTGCAAGGCCTGCGTGTGGCACATGCTACGCCAAGCTATGTGGACGAGTACCACGCCAGCTTCGCCTGCCCGCAGCAGTTCGAGGCCAACAACAATGCCTTCGGCTTTGCCGCCACATGGCTCGAGCAACGCCTGCCACTGGCCGACGCGGTGACCCATAGCGACATGCTCGAACGCTGCCAGCAGCTCAATCGCGAATTCGTCCAGCGCCAGGCACTGATCACCCGTTGCCGCCAGTTACTCAGCACCCAACTAATCACCCCACCGGGGTTGGAGTCGCTGGCGCAACAACTCAACTGCTCGGCGCGTAGCCTGCGCCGCCATCTTGGCCACGCCGGCAGCAGTTACCAAAAACTGCTCGATGAACTGCGCTTCACCCGCGCCCGACAATTGCTCGAGCAGCAGGAACTGCCCATCCAGCAGATCGCCGAGCTGATGGGCTACAGCGAAACCGCCAGTTTCCGGCATGCCTTCCAGCGCTGGAGCGGGCTGTCGCCGAGTCGCTTTCGTAGCTAGCAGCCCTTCAATAGATTTGGCCACATCGATCCCCTATTGGCCGTTGCCAGCCTTCTCCCGTGCGCCCGCGTGGCAAACAATGCCAGCACAATCACAAATACGGGAGCCACCCATGCTGACCTATTACAGCGACGATCACCACCTGCACCACGGCAGCTGCGAGCTGATGGACGGGCAGTTGGTGCCCTGTTTCGAGAAGCCGCAACGCGCCGAGCATGTCTTGGCGCGGGTCAAGGAACGCCAGCTTGGGGCAATCCACGGGCCCAGCGATTTCGGCCGCGCACCCTTATTGCGGATTCACTCGGCGGCCTATCTGGACTTCTTCGAGGGGGCTTGGGCGCGCTGGCAGGCCGAGCAGGGCCAAGGCGACTTGCTGCCCTATACCTGGCCGGCGCGCACCTTGAGTGAGCGGCTGCCCAGCAGCCTGCACGGCCAGCTCGGTTACTACAGTTTCGATGCCGGCGCGCCTATTACCGCCGGCACTTGGCAGGCCGCCTATAGCGCCGCGCAGGTCGCGCTGAGCGCCCAGGCGGCCATCGCCGGCGGTGCCCACAGCGCCTTCGCCCTGTGCCGGCCACCGGGTCACCATGCAGCTGGCGAGCTGATGGGCGGCTACTGCTACCTGAACAACGCCGCCATCGCCGCACAAGCCTTCCTCGACCAAGGCCGCACCAAGGTGGCGATCCTCGATGTCGACTACCACCACGGCAACGGCACCCAGTCGATCTTCTACGCCCGCAATGATGTGCTGTTCACCTCGATCCATGGTGATCCGGTGGCCGAGTTTCCATTCTTTCTCGGTTATGCCGACGAACTGGGCGAGGGCAGCGGCGCAGGCTACAACCTCAACTTGCCGCTGGCCGCTGGTAGCGGCTGGGATGTATGGGGCGCGGCGCTGGAAACCGCCTGCCAACGCATTGCCGCCTACGGCGCCGAAGTGATCGTGGTGTCGCTCGGCGTCGATACGTTTAAAAACGACCCGATCTCGCAGTTCAAGCTCGACAGCCCGGATTACCTGCGCATGGGCCAGCGCATCGCCGCACTCGGACTGCCCACCCTGTTTGTCATGGAGGGTGGCTATGCCGTGGCGGAAATCGGCATCAACGCCGTCAATGTACTCGAAGGTTTTCAGAACGCCTGAACCGCGTCCAACCCCAGGAGAACACTATGCATAAACTCCAACAACTACTCGGCGTCGCACTCTGTGGCGCTGCCCTGCTGGGCACCGTAGCCCCGGCACACGCGGCAGAAACGCCACGCCAACTGCGGGTGTATAACTGGGCCGACTACATGCTGCCCTCGGTCCCCAAAGACTTCGCCAAAAACACCGGCATCAAACTCACGTGGGACATCTTCGACACCAATGAGTCGCTAGAGGCCAAGCTGCTCACCGGCAACTCCGGCTACGACCTCGTGGTGCCGACCAACACCTTCCTCGAAAACGAAATCAACGCCGGCGTGTTCCAGAAGCTGGACAAAACCCAGCTGCCCAACTGGCAGCATCTCAACCCGGAACTGCTGCAGTTAATGAGCGCCAACGACCCCGGCAACCAGTACGCGGTGCCCTACATGTATGGCACCGTGCTGATCGGTTTCAATCCGGCCAAGGTCAAGGCGGTACTCGGAGAGAATGCCCCCGTGGACAGCTGGGACCTGATCTTCAAGGAAGAAAACATCAGTAAGCTGCAGCAGTGCGGAGTCGCCATGCTCGACTCGCCGGGCGATATCCTGCCCATCGCCCTGCACTACCTAGGTCTCGATCCGAACAGCCACAACCCGCAAGACTATGAAAAAGCCGGCGCGTTGCTGGAAAAAATCAAACCACACATCGCCTACTTCAACTCAGCCAAATACATGACCGATATCGCCAACGGCGACATCTGCGTGGCCATCGGCTATTCGGGCAGCTTCTACCAGTTTGCCAATCGCGCCAAGGAAGCCGGCAACGGTGTAGTGGTGGACTGGCGACTGCCGAAAGAAGGCGCACCGTTGTGGTTTGACTCCTTTGCCATCCCGAAAAGCGCCAGCAACGTCAGCGAGGCCCACGAGTTCCTCAACAACCTGCTGGACCCCAAAGTAATCGCGC
>JAIETJ010000044.1 GCA_019745275.1 Pseudomonadaceae bacterium
ATGCCGCGATGACGTTGTTTCGTGGACTGGCCGACGACATGCCACTGATGCATTGGCTCGAGCAACATATTTGGCCGGCCGAGGCGCGCTGGGTCGATGAGGCCTTCGTACGCGACGGCACCGAGCTAGCCATCGCCGAGCAACTGAAGGGCGGCATCACCTGCTTCTCGGACATGTATTTCTTTCCTGAAGTGGCCAGTGAGGTGATTCACACCAGCGGCATGCGCGCCCAGCTCACTATCCCGATTCTGGATTTTCCGATTCCCGGCGCCCGTGACAGCGCAGAGTCTCTGCACAAAGGCCTCGCCCTATTCGGCGACCTCAAGCAGCATCCACGAATAAAAGTCGCCTTTGGCCCCCACGCGCCCTACACGGTCAGCAACGACAAGCTGGAAACCATCCGCATGCTCAGCGAGGAACTGGACGCCGGCATTCATATGCACGTCCACGAAAGCGCTTTTGAGGTACAGCAAAGCCTTGAGCAATACGGCGAACGCCCGCTGACGCGCCTGGCCCGCCTCGGCCTGCTCGGCCCACGCTTTCAAGCCGTGCACATGACCCAAATCAGTGACGACGACATCGCGCTACTGGTAGAAAGCAACAGCCATGTCATCCATTGCCCGCACTCCAATTTGAAACTCGCCAGCGGCCTGTGCCCAGTCGAGCAACTCTGGCAAGCCGGGGTAAACGTGGCCATCGGCACCGACGGCGCAGCGAGCAACAACAGCTTGGATTTACTCGGCGAAACCCGTACCGCAGCGCTGCTGGCTAAAGCCGTGGCTAACTCGGCCACCGCTCTGGATGCCCACCGTGCACTGCGCATGGCCACTTTAAATGGCGCACGGGCACTGGGCATCGAGCAGGAAACCGGCTCACTGGAAATCGGCAAAGCTGCCGACCTACTGGCCTTTGACCTCAGCGACTTGGCTCAACAACCGGTTTATGATCCAGTCTCACAACTGATTTACGCAGGCTCGCGTCAGGCGGTAAAACATGTCTGGGTCGGAGGCAAACAGCTGCTCAACGACCAGCAATTGACCCGCATCAACGAGCCACGCTTACTGGCTAGCGTGCGCAACTGGGGCGCACGGATTGCGGCCCGTTAACTAATTTTCCATTTACTGACCCACAGGTTCCTCTATGAGCAACGTCGACCGCGCCGAAATCGCTAAATTTGAAGCTCTGGCACACCGCTGGTGGGATCGCGAAAGCGAGTTCAAGCCACTGCACGACATCAATCCATTACGGGTTAACTGGATCGATGAGCGGGTCAAACTGGCCGGCAAGACCGTGCTCGACATTGGCTGCGGCGGCGGCATCTTGAGCGAAGCCATGGCTCTGCGCGGCGCTACCGTGACCGCCATCGACATGGGCGAGGCACCGCTGGCCGTGGCGCGCTTGCATCAACTAGAGTCCGGGGTTTCGGTCGACTACCGGCAGATCACTGCCGAAGACCTCGCCCAACAGATGCCAGAGCAGTTTGACGTAGTCACCTGCCTGGAGATGCTCGAGCATGTACCCGACCCAGCCTCGGTGATTCGCGCCTGCTACGCACTGGTTAAGCCCGGCGGCCAAGTATATTTCTCGACCATTAACCGCAATCCAAAGGCCTACCTATTTGCGATTATTGGCGCCGAATACTTGATGCGCATGCTGCCACGCGGCACCCATGATTTTAAGAAATTCATCCGCCCTTCCGAGCTCGGCGCTTGGAGCCGCGCGGCTGGGCTGCAAATTAAAGACATCATCGGCCTGACTTACAACCCACTGCTCAAGCACTACAAACTGAGCAACGACGTCGACGTTAATTACATGCTGCAGACCTTAAAGGAAGCCTAATGCGCCTGCGTGCCGTGCTGTTTGACATGGATGGAACCCTACTCGACAGCGCCCCGGACTTTATCGCCGTGGCTCAGGCCATGCGCGCCGCCCGCGATCTGCCGCCAATCGCCGAACAGCTGATTCGCGAGCAGATTTCCGGCGGCGCCCGCGCCATGGTCGCCAGCGCTTTTGCCATAAGCCCCGAGGCCGTTGAGTTCGAGGCGCTACGTCAAGAGTTTCTCGATCGTTATCAAGAGCACTGCGCAGTCTTCACCCGCCCATTTGATGGCATCGAACAACTGCTGGCCGACATTGAACAGGCCAAGCTGATCTGGGGCGTGGTGACCAATAAGCCGCTGCGCTACGCCGAGCCCATCATGCAGCAACTGGGCCTGGCCGAGCGTTCGGCGATTCTGATTTGCCCGGAGCACGTCACCCATACCAAACCGGATCCCGAGCCGATGCTACTGGCCTGCGCGCGCCTAGGACTTGAGCCTGCCAGCGTGTTATTTGTCGGCGACGACCTGCGCGACATTGAGTCTGGCCGAGCCGCTGGCACTCGCACCGCGGCGGTTCGCTACGGCTATATCCATCGTGACGACAACCCCAACCACTGGGGCGCAGACGCGGTGGTCGATCACCCAGCCGAACTGCGTGCGCTGCTTGATCGAGCGCTGTGCTCCTGCTGAGTCCGTGACAGATGCAGGGTGGGTTAGCGCAGCGTAACCCGCCGATGCCATGGCGGGTTACGCTGCGCTAACCCACCCTACGCCCAAACACCAGACACCAGACACCAGAGAGACTTTGCTATGTTTGATTACACCGCCCGCCCCGACCTATTAAAGGGCCGCGTTATTTTAATCACCGGCGCCGGGCGTGGCATCGGCGCTACCGCCGCAAAAGCCTTTGCCGCACACGGCGCCACGGTATTACTGCTGGGCAAGACTGAAGCCAATTTGAATCAGGTGTATGACGCCATAGTCAAGGCCGGCCACCCACAAGCCGCAGTCATTCCGTTCAACTTGGAAACCGCACTAGCCCATCAATATGACGAGCTTGCGGCCATGGTTGAACGCGAATTTGGCCATCTCGACGGCATATTGCATAACGCCGCCATCCTCGGCCCGCGCACACCAATTGAGCAGTTGTCCGGCGACAACTTTATGCGCGTCATGCAGGTCAATGTGAACGCCACCTTTATGCTCACCAGCAGCATGCTGCCCCTACTGAAGCTGTCGCCGGATGCTTCGGTGATCTTCACCTCCAGCAGTGTCGGCCGCAAAGGTCGCGCGTACTGGGGCGCTTATGCGGTGTCGAAATTCGCTAACGAAGGCCTCATGCAAGTGCTGGCCGATGAAATGGACGGTATCTGCCCAGGCCGCGCCAACAGCGTGAATCCCGGCGCCACCCGCACCGACATGCGCGCCCAGGCCTACCCTGGGGAAAATCCGGCGCAAAACCCAGAGCCGGCCGCACTGATGCCGCTGTATCTATACCTGATGGGCCCGGACAGCATTGGCGTCAACGGCCAGGCTTTCGACGCCCAGTAACTCTGTGCGCCGCCGGTTTTCCGGCGGCACGCTTTGTGAACGGCAGCACATTGCCGGAACAACCGCCAAAGCACCGGCAAGCCTTCGCCACAAGCCGCTCCAACAAAGATACAAACCACTGAAATATAACGACTTTTCGTACAATTTCAGCAAATGGCACGGAAATCGCTTTAGGCCTAGTGTCGCCGCACTTAGCGCCTGAGGTTCACCATGATTTCTCACAGCCATACCAACACCATCGACTTCGACGCCGCCAAGCTGCAGCGTTTGGGCTTCTCGGGCAACCGTACCCATTCACTGCGCCCGGTCAGCTTGGCGCAACTGCGCCAACAGCTTACGCTGCAACTGCAGACCAGCCTCGAAGCCGATCGCATCCTTAGCCTGTTCTTCCGCGAAGTGCAGCGCTTGGTGCCACTGGGTGCGCTGAGTTATCAATTGGCCTCAAGCGATTTGCGCCTGGAAATGGGTGAGCGCGCCAGTCACTCGGCCTGCTACCGCCTAAGCCACGAAGGCGAATACCTTGGCGAGCTGACCTTCCGGCGCAGCGTGCGTTTCGCCGAAGAAGAACTTGGCCAACTCGAATCTTTGCTGGCCAGCTTGCTGTTCCCCCTGCGTAACGCCCTGCTGTATCGCAACGCGATGCGCAGCGCGCTGCGCGACCCACTGACCGACACTGGCAACCGTTTGGCCATGGATCAAGTACTGCAACGCGAAGTGGATGTCGCCGAGCGCAGTCAACAGCCGTTATCGCTGCTGATGCTCGACCTCGACCACTTCAAACGCATCAACGACAACTTCGGCCACAGCACCGGCGACGAAGTGCTCAAGGCCCTGGCTGCGACCCTAAAAGCGCAACTGCGTAACATCGACATGGTGTTTCGCTTTGGCGGCGAAGAGTTCTTGGTAGTGATGTCCAACACCAGCAGCGAAGCCGCGGCCATGATCGGTGAGCGTCTGCGCCGTGCGGTTATGGAGTTGCAGTGCCTGGCTCAAGGTCGCGCCATAGAGCTGTCGGTCAGCCTCGGCTGCGCCACCCTCCAGGCCGGCGAGAGCATAGACAGCATCATGAAGCGTGCCGATAACGCCATGTACGCAGCCAAACACGATGGCCGCAACCGCTTGGTAGTGGCCGCCTAAGGCAAGCGTCAGAAAACCGCCAGCACAACTGCAGACAAAAAAAAGGGGCTCCAATTGGAGCCCCTTTTTTTGCTTTACGCCTAAGCCTTACTGCGGCTTACGCGGGCCGCGACCAAAGCCTGGACGCTGACCTTCACCGGCGGCTGGGCCACGGCGTTTATCCGGCGCAGCGCCAGGTTTACGCGTTGCGCGCTCGCCCGCATCGTGCGACGAGCGACCCGCTGGTTTGGCTGGACGCTTAGCGCTATCGCCTGGACGCTCAGCCACCTGCGAGCCACGATTGGAGTCGCCACTGGCAGCGCGCTCCGCACGACCGCCACTGGCTGGGCGCAGAGTCCGCTCTTGACGACCAGCACGACCCACCGGCTTAGCCGATTTACGTTGCTGACGGACCAGCTTATCGCGGGCCTTATCGGTCATGGCCGGCAGAGCTACCGGGGTCAAACCGACCTCCTCACTGAGGATGTCGATTTCGCGCTGACCCATTTCGCGCCAGCGTCCCATGGTCAACTCAGAGGTCATAAACACCGGGCCAAAGCGCACGCGCTTCAAGCGGCTGACCACCACGCCTTGGGATTCCCACAAGCGACGCACTTCGCGGTTACGACCTTCCATCACCACGCAGTGATACCAGTGGTTAAAACCGGTACCACCGGGAGCTTCTTTAATGTCAGTGAAGCGCGCCGGGCCGTCTTCCAGAACCACGCCAGCTTTCAAGCGCTCGAGCATCTCTTCGTCGACTTCGCCACGCACGCGCACGGCGTACTCACGGTCCATCTGATAGGAAGGGTGCATCAAGCGGTTGGCCAACTCACCGTCGGTGGTGAACATCAACAAGCCAGTGGTGTTGATGTCCAGACGACCAATATTGATCCAGCGGCCTTCACGCGGCTTAGGCAAGCGATCGAATACGGTAGGACGACCTTCTGGGTCGTCACGGGTGCAGATCTCGCCATCGGGTTTGTTGTAGATCAGCACGCGGCGCACGGACTCAGCGCCTTCTTCGCGCTTAAGCAAACGGCCATCAAGGCTGATCGCATCTAGCGAATCGACCCGGTGACCAAGGGTCGCAACCACGCCATTAACCTTAACTCGGCCAAGGCCAATCCAGGTTTCGACATCGCGACGCGAGCCAAGACCCATGCGCGCCAAAACCTTCTGTAATTTCTCGCCAGCTGGACCTAATTCTGTATCACTCATCTTGGCACCTCCCGGTGTAGCAGTAGATGAAACGCACTATTTGCCGAACGGCTAATGCGTAAAAATGGCGAACAATCGCCAAAAAGGGCGCGAAGCATACGCTGATTAGCGGCTAGACGCACGACTAAGCGTTAACGCGCCGCGGCCGACTGTCTGTTTTTTGTACAGCCAATAACTAAGGCGCATTAACCTCGCTCGTCTGCGCCGGCTCTGCTGCGTCAACCGCTGCAGTACTGACCGCCTCGCTGCCGGGCTCAGCTAAGGCATCGAGCAGATCATCGAAATCGCTTTTCAAGCCCAGTTCCATATCGTCCAACTCCACCAACAGGCTGCGAAAACTAGTTTCGTCGCGCAACTGGCCGGCTGTCTCCTGCTCATCCTCGGCATCCACCCGAGCCTGCAAACCGGCTGGCGCGGGCAGATCATCGTCAGGGCTAAACAACGGCTCGGGCTCTAACTCGCGCAAGGCCGCCATGGTCGGTAACTCATCCAAGCCTTTAAGGTTGAAGTGATCGAGAAACAGTTTGGTGGTGGCCAGCATGGCCGGCTTACCCGGCACATCGCGATAACCGACCACGCGAATCCACTCGCGTTCGAGCAGGGTTTTAACGATATGACTGTTAACCGCCACGCCGCGCACGTCTTCAATTTCGCCACGGGTAATCGGCTGGCGATAGGCAATCAGCGCCAAGGTTTCTAGCATGGCGCGCGAATAGCGTTGCGGACGTTCCTCCCACAAACGCCCAACCCAAGGGGCAAAACGCTCACGCACTTGCAGGCGGTAGCCGGTGGCCACTTCTTTTAATTCAAAGGCCCGGCCTTCGCAGGACTTCGCCAGCAACGCTAACGCCTTCTTAAATACCGGCGGCTCAGGCCGCTCAGCCTCCTCGAACAATTCATAAAAACGCTCCAGTGACTGCGGCTTACCGCTGGCCAGTAAAAACGCTTCCAGCAGCGAGGCCAGCTCGCGGGGTTCATTCAGGTTCATGCTTGAGTTCTTTCCCCGCGTTGCAGAGCGGCATTATTGAGGGTAATAAGCAGCGATTATTCGGCCCGTGCCCGAACATGGATAGGCCCGTAAGCTTCATTTTGCACCAACTCGACCAGCGACTCCTTGATCAACTCGAGTATCGCCATAAAGGTCACCACCACGCCCAAGCGCCCTTCTTCGGCCAAAAACAAGGCGGCAAAGGGCACAAAGGCGCCGCCCTTTAAGGCCTCAAGCACGGCGCTCATGCGCTCACGGGTAGACAGGGTTTCACGGCTGATTTGATGACTTTCAAACATGTCGGCGCGGCGCAGCACCTCGGCCATCGAGAGCAGTAACTCTTCCAAGCTGACATCCGGCAATAACTTGCGCGCCCGCGCTTGCGGCGCATCAAGGGCCGGCACGGTAATATCGCGACCGACTCGCGGGATCTGGTCCAAACCCTCGGCGGCAGACTTATAGCGTTCGTACTCTTGCAGACGACGAATCAGCTCGGCGCGCGGATCGTCCTCTTCCTCCTCCAAAACCGATGAGCGCGGCAGCAGCATGCGCGACTTGATCTCGGCAAGCATTGCCGCCATCAGCAAATACTCAGCCGCCAGCTCTAGGCGCACCGACTGCATCAACTCGACGTAGCCCATGTATTGGCGAGTAATTTCCGCCACCGGAATATCCAGCACATCGATGTTTTGCTTGCGAATCAGATACAGCAGCAAATCCAGCGGGCCTTCGAAGGCTTCGAGAAACACCTCCAAGGCATCTGGCGGAATGTACAGATCAATCGGCAGTTCGGTCAGCGCCTGGCCGTAGACCATGGCAAATTGCAGCTCTTGCTGCTGGGGAACCGGTGCGACGGCGGGCTGTAATTGTGCGTCTGTCGAGGCTGCGCTCACGAGACAAAGGCCGATGGATCGCCACAGCCGACCCGCAGCACTTCGGGCTCTGAATTGACCAGGCTAATCACTGTGGAAACAGCGGCACCACACAGACCGCCATCGATGATCAGGTCGACATGGTGTTCAAGCAGTTGACGCATTTCATAAGGGTCGCCCAGCGGCTCGCTGTCACCGGGCATAATCAGGCTCACGCTCATCAGCGGCTCGCCCAACTCGGCCAACAACGCCAGCGCTATCGGATGCTCAGGCACGCGCAGGCCGATGGTCCGCCGTTTGGGGTGCAGCAACATGCGCGGCACTTCCCGGGTGGCATCTAAAATAAAGGTGTAAGGCCCCGGCGTATGCGCTTTGAGCAGGCGAAATGCGCCGGTATCGACCTTGGCAAACAGGCCTAATTGGGAGAGATCGGCGCACAGCAAGGTGAAGTTGTGCTTGTCATCCAACTGGCGCAAGCGGCGAATCCGCTCGACCGCGGCCTTGTCGCCGATATGACAACCAATGGCGTAGGACGAATCGGTCGGGTAGACGATCACGCCACCAGCTTTGATGATCTCCACCGCTTGCTTAATTAAACGCGGCTGCGGATTTTGCGGGTGAATCTGAAAAAACTGACTCACGACAGGTCCCTCTTCAGCAGTTAACGGCGGACCGATATTCATTGAAATGCACCCACAGTGGCGACAAATCATCGGGGAGCGGGCGAAGCAAGCCCAGTTCCGACCAGTCGCCGGGGGCGTGAAAATCGCTACCAACGCTGGCCATTAAACCAAACTCACGGGCCAATATGGCCAAACCGCCCACTTGTTCCGCCGGCTGCATACCGTTAACCACCTCTAAGGCCTGACCACCGGCATTTTGATAGTCGATAATCAGCTTGCGGCGCTTGCTGCGGGTAAAGTCGTATTGCCACGGATGCGCCAAACTGACCCACGCACCGGCACCGCGTAGGGTCGCCACTGCCTCAGGCAGGCTCGGCCAATGCTGCTTAACATCGCCCAGCTTGCCGGAGCCCAGCCATTTACGAAACGCTTCGGCGCGGTCACGCACATAACCGGCACGCACCATAAACTCGGCAAAATGCGGCCGCGCCGGTGCGTTACCGCTGTCGCCATATTCCTGCTGCACCGCACGAGCCCCCTCGAGGGCGCCAGGCATGCCTTTGGCAGCGAGCCGCTGGCTGATTTCTTCGGCGCGCAACCAGCGGCCATCGTGCAGTTCGCGAATGGCTTGCACCAGCGCTGGAGCATCCAAAGCAAAGCCGTAACCGAGCACATGGATAGTCGCCCCGCCCCAGGTACAGGACAGTTCAACACCATTAATCAGTTGCATACCCAATGCGTGCGCAGCGTCGCGCGCCTCAGTTAAGCCTTCAAGCGTGTCGTGATCGGTCAGGGCCAGCAGCTGCACCCCGTGTTCATGGGCGCGAGCCACCACCATGGCCGGTGCGAGGGCACCGTCGGAAGCGCTACTGTGGCAGTGCAGGTCTACGTTCATTAAGGCGGTTTCGCTTAGTTTGATGTTTGTTATTATGCCGCCTCATCCTCGTTCTGGCTGCCGCTGTGAAACAATTCATCGATTTCATCCCGCTTATGCTGTTTTTCATCGTCTACAAGCTGGATCCACGCAGCATCGAAGTGGCAGGCCAACAGTTGCAACTTGGCGGTATTTTCAGCGCCACAGCCGTGTTGATAGGTACCTCCGTGCTGGTCTACGGAGCATTGTTCGCCATTCAACGGCGCTTAGAGAAAGGCCAATGGCTAACCCTCGCGGCCTGTTTAGTGTTTGGCGGCATCACCTTGGCGCTGCATGATGAGACTTTTCTAAAGCTCAAAGCGCCAGTGCTCAACGGCCTTTTCGCCCTAGGCTTTGCCGCCAGCCACTGGTTTGGCGACAAATTACTCATCGAACGCATGATGGGCCACGCTATTAGCCTGCCCGCTGAGGTTTGGAAGCGACTTAATCTGGCCTGGATCGCATTTTTCTTGATTGCCGGTAGCGCCAACCTGTTTGTCGCCTTTACCTTCCAGAGCATCTGGGTCGATTTCAAAGTATTTGGCAGCTTGGCCATGACCTTAGTGTTTCTCGTCGGCCAAGGCTTCTACCTAGCGCGGCATCTGCACGACGACCCTGCCAAGCCAACCACTGATTTAAAGGACTGAGCATGCTCTACGCCATTATCGCCACCGACGTTGCTGACTCGTTAGAAAACCGTCTAGCGGCGCGACCTGCACACTTGTTTCGGCTGCAACAATTACAAAATGCCGGACGCCTAGTACTGGCCGGCCCACACCCAGCCATCGACAGCGTCGATCCTGGCGCGGCCGGTTTCTCTGGTAGTTTAATCGTGGCGGAGTTCGACTCACTAACCGCTGCGCAAAGCTGGGCTGATGCCGACCCTTATCGCGCCGCTGGGGTGTATGCCAGCGTGGTGGTTAAACCCTTTAAACAGGTTTTCCCCTAACCCGTTGAAACGCTGTAACCGCTGAACAGAGCAAAACAACAATAATAAATACCTAGGAGTTTGCATGCGCACAGCCTCTCGAGCAGTTCTGGCCTCTCTTGCGCTGACAGCGCTACCGCTAAAGGCCGAAGTCACCACGGTGCCGATTACCAGCATCGTTAACGCTGAAGTGGCCAGCCTGAATGCACAACTAGACAACCTTGAGCAGCGTTTAGCCGAAAGCGAACGTATGCGCAGCGAGCTTAATAGCCAGTTAGAAAGCGGCGCTGCCGCTCAGGGCAACGCCCAAGTCAGCCGCTTGAACCAAGACAATCAGCGCTTGAAAATGCAACTCAAAGCCGCCCAAGCGCAACAACCTGGGCAGTTATTCAGCGAGCAACAAAAGTGGTTTGCGATTGGTGGCGGTGTTGCGCTGCTGGCGTTTTTGCTCGGCGCACTGGCGCGCGGGACCAGCCAAAAGCGTCGGGCGTGGATGAGTTAGGCAGCGATCAACGACTATTGATGCGGACGATTTAAGCATCGTCCGCATCAATATTGTCCACACCGCACCTGCGCCGACTCAACCCGGCCAAACGCTGACATAGTCTTGCGGATCAAGTTTCGCCGGGATGCGTAACTCGCCCTGCGGGGTGCCCAGATAGAGCACCGCAATCAGCTGCTCATCGGCCTGCAAACCAAGTCCCGCCGCCACCTGCGCGCAGTAGGCCAACTCCCCCGTGCGCCACACAGCGCCAATCCCCATGGCATGGGCGGCCAACAGCAAACCATGCGCCGCGCAACCGACCGCTAGCAATTGCTCCTGCACCGGAATTTTGCCCTGTGCTTGCACACGCGCAATCACCAGCACCAGCAAGGGCGCTCGCAATGGCGATTGACGCGCCTTCGTCAGCGCCTCAGCACTGGCATCCGGATGAGACGCCAATAAGCCGGCCACCCACAACTCGGCCAACTGCTCACGCGCAACACCCTCAACGGTAATAAAGCGCCAGGGACGCAACTGACCATGGTCCGGCGCGCGCATGGCGGCGCGAAACAATAGATCACGCTGTGCAGCGTCGGGCGCCGGCGCCATTAAGCGCGGCACCGACACCCGGTTTAGCAAAGCGTCAAGCGCATCCATACAGCACCTCAAAGAATCTAAAAAAACCAATTCTAGTCGATCGGCTCGGGGCGCGGCCGGAGAAATCCAAGTAACGCCCAGCTAACATCGCAACGCTAGACGCTTACAACGATTTACAGCCCGCCCAGCAGGCGTAGAATAGCCGCCCGTCCTTAGCCGAGCTAGACCGCCTTTATGGCTTTTTCGACCTTACGCATCATCGCTTTCATCCTCGGTATTTTCCTGATTACCTTGGCCATTAGCATGCTAATCCCCATGCTGACGCTGGTGATTTTTGAACGCCGCGACGATCTCAGCGCGTTTGCCTGGTCAAGTTTAATCAGCTTCGTTGCGGGGCTCGCTATGGTGCTGCCCGGCCGGCCAGAACACGTGCATTTGCGCCCGCGGGATATGTATTTCTTAACCACCGCCAGCTGGGTGGTGGTGTGCTGCTTTGCTGCGCTGCCGATGGTCCTGATTCAGCACATCAGCTACACCGACTCGTTCTTCGAAACCATGTCGGGGATTACCACCACCGGTT
The DNA here is from genome assembly GCA_019745275.1 of Pseudomonadaceae bacterium. Taxonomy (GTDB): domain Bacteria; phylum Pseudomonadota; class Gammaproteobacteria; order Pseudomonadales; family Pseudomonadaceae; genus Aquipseudomonas. The sequence continues at coordinate 11,694 of JAIETJ010000044.1, forward strand.
CCACCGTGCTCACTGGGCTAGACAACGCCTCACCGGGTTTATTGATTTGGCGCTCGATGCTGCACTGGCTGGGCGGTATTGGTTTTATCGGCATGGCCGTGGCGATTTTACCCTTGCTGCGGGTTGGCGGAATGCGGCTATTCCAGACCGAGTCGTCCGACTGGGGCGAAAAAGTCATGCCGCGCTCGCACATGGCAGCCAAGTATATTCTGCTGATTTACAGCGGGTTCACCGCTGTCGGCACCGGTCTATTTTGGTTGGCCGGAATGAGTCCTTTCGATGCGGTCAATCATTCGATGGCGGCACTTTCAACCGGCGGCTTTTCCACCTCAGACTCATCCCTCGCGCACTGGACGCAACCGGCCGTGCACTGGGTGGCCGTACTGTTGATGATCATCGGCAGCCTGCCCTTTACCCTTTACGTGGCATCGATTCGCGGCAATCGCAAAGCACTGCTGCGCGATCATCAAGTACGCGGTTTTATCGGCTTTTTGTTGTTAACTTGGCTGGTATTCGGCACCTGGTTATGGGCCAACTCAGGCAATGATTGGTGGGATGCGCTGCGCATTGTCGCGGTCAATGTCACTTCAGTGGTAACTACCACCGGCTTTGCCCTCGGCGACTACACGACCTGGGGCAGTTTTGCAGTGCTGTTGTTTTTCTACCTTACCTTTGTCGGCGGCTGCTCAGGCTCAACCGCTGGCGGTTTGAAAATCTTCCGCTTCCAAGTCGCTTACGTGCTGCTCAAGGCCAACCTACAACAGTTGGTACACCCACGAGCCGTGATCAAGCAGCAATACAACAAGCACAACTTGGACGAAGATATCGTCCGCTCGCTGATTACCTTCTCGTTCTTTTTCACCGTGACTATTGGGGTGATCGCCCTAGGCCTGACGCTAGTCGGCTTAGACTGGGTCACCGCCCTTACCGGTGCGGCCACTGCAGTGTGTAACGTCGGCCCGGGGCTTGGCCCGATCATTGGCCCGGCGGGCAACTTCTCGAGCCTACCGGATGCGGCCAAATGGCTACTCACCGTGGGCATGCTATTGGGCCGCCTGGAAATCTTGACCGTTCTGGTGCTCTTCACCAAGGCATTCTGGAAGCACTAACAACTGCTGCGTCAGACTGTGTGAAAACTACTGCGCTGGCTACGTTTCATACAGTCTGGCGCGGGGCTTACAAGCCAGCGCGGTACTCCCCCGGCGTACAAGCGAACCAACGACGAAAAGCCCGGAAAAAATTACTCGGATCGGCAAAACCCAGCAGGTAAGCGATTTCCAGCAGGGTCAGGTTAGGCTGCGCCAAGTATTGCACCACCAACTCCCGACGGGTGTCGTCGAGCAACTGCTGAAAACTGCTGCCCTCCTCCTGCAAACGCCGCTGCAACGTGCGCGGCGACAAACACAAGCTTTGCGCCACGCTGTCACGCCTAGGCTCGCCTTGCGGCAATAAGCGGCACAACACCTGACGCGCCTGATGGGTCACCCGCGTATCGGCAAAACGGGCCAAATACTCGCCGGCAAAACGGTCATGTAATTGCGCCAAGGCTGGGTTGGCGCTGGGCAAGGGAATTTCTAGGTCGGCGCGAGCGAACAGCAGCGCATAGTGTTCACTATTGAACTGCAACGGCGCCTGAAACACCTGCTGATAAGGTTCTAGGTCGGCTGGCGGCTCACCCTGGAAAAATATTTTCAGCGGCGTTAGCGGTTTTGCCGTCATCCACCGACAGAACGCCAAGGCATAGGCCAGCGATGCTTCGGCACTCTGGCGCGCCGGCGGTAAGGTGTCACCATGAATACTCAGCACCAAGCCATAACCGTCGCCCAACGGGCGAAAACTTAAGTCGGCACCCTCGGCAATAATTCGCTGGTAACGCACCAGCCGAGTAAAGCCCTCTTTGAGGGTGTGGCTGGACATCAAGGCGTAGCCGACCACATGAAAGGATGCTGGGCGTACCACCTTGGCCATATTCAAACCAATCGCCGGATTGCCGCTCAACTCAACTGCACGGCGCCATAAGCGGGTCATGCTGTCTTGAGCAAAGCGTGCATCGGCATCCGCCAGCGCGGCGTAATCCAAACCCAGCGTGGCGAATACGCTGCGACAATCAACACCGCCCATTTCTAACGCTTGGACGATGCCTAAAGCCCAACTGGAAGACGTAGTACGCTCACCCATAGGGCCTCTAGATTGTTGTAGCGGATAAGGAATGCGCACTCACCATACACATGAAGTGGCTGCGCAAGGATACTAAACTGGCACTCAATGTCACTGACCTTAACGGCCAGCCCACTTACACTCAACCCACAATAATGAGCGGAGTTGTACCATGGCCAACCACACCAATCAGCGCTTCAACAGCTTTGCCGAGTTCTATCCTTACTACTTACAAGAACACAGCAACGACATCTGCCGGCGACTGCACTACGTTGGTAGCCTGCTGGTGCTGAGCATATTTATTTATGCCCTAAGCCAACGGCAATGGCAGCTGCTGTGGCTAATGCCGCTGGCCGGCTACGGCTTTGCCTGGGTCGGTCACTTTGTCTTTGAAAAAAACAAACCGGCAACCTTCCAGTACCCGCTGTACAGCTTGCTGGGCGATTGGGTCATGCTTAAAGACGCGCTAACCGGGCGCATCCGTTTTTAGCCTAGGTGGCGTGCTGCGCAAACAGACGGCAACGCACCATTTAGCAGCTTGGCTTGGCGGCCAGCCTCTTAGCTGGGTATGATCTGCCCCCTAAAAGAGCCTTATAGGCCACCCAGACACCCAGTAGAGGTGTTCGTTAAAGCAGGTATGCGCAGTCACTATGAAAGTTGCCAACCCGGAACGCCGTAACAACTTACCAACGCCCCTAGTACGTGAGTATTACTCACGCATACTGGCTTACATTGCCGCCGCCGCCAGCATCGCCGCCGGTTTCTCAAGCCAGTACTTTGCCAATGACATCATCTGGATCATCCCCTACGCACTGCTATACCCGCATCTAGCCCATCATCTCAGCGCTCGTTTCAAACACGACTACACCAAGCAGACCATGCTCAGCCTGCTGTTTATCGATGCCCTACACGCCGGCACCTTCACCGCGCTTATGGGTTTTGCGGTAGTACCGAGCCTGATGATTATCCTAATTTTAAGCTTCAGCTCGCTGATTAATAGCGGCCTGCGAGCGCTTGCTCTGGCTTTATTGATCGCTTGCAGCGGAGCGGTATTAACCAGCGCAGTAACCGGACTGCAATTCAAAGGCAACAGCCCTATCGCCTTATCAGTGGTCAGCGTGTTATTTGGCGCGCTGTATATCTGCATCTCTGCTTACTTTGTGCATGAGCAAAGCATCAACCTGGCGGTGGCCCGTGGTGAAATTAAACGCGAGCAAGAGAAGGCCGCCAAACTGGCGCGTAATTTAGCTAAATACCTGTCACCGCAGGTGTGGCAGTTAATTTTTAGCGGCAAAAAAAATGTTCGTTTGGAAACTCAGCGCAAAAAACTCACGGTATTTTTTTCCGACATCAAGGGCTTTACCGAGCTGTCTGAAGAGTTAGAGGCAGAGGCGCTGACCGACCTGCTCAACTCCTACTTAAATGAAATGTCCAAGCTGGTGCACAAATACGGCGGCACCATCGACAAGTTTGTCGGCGACAGCGTTATGGTATTTTTCGGCGATCCAAGCTCGCTGGGCGCCAAGAAAGATGCGGTAGCGGCGATTTCGATGGCCATCGCCATGCGCAAACAGATGAAGGTATTACGCCAACAATGGCGCGCGCAGGGCATCACCAAACCGCTGGAAATTCGCATGGGGCTCAACACTGGCTACTGCACCGTAGGCAATTTTGGCGCCGACACACGCATGGATTACACCATCATCGGCCGCGAAGTTAACCTTGCCAGCCGCCTTGAAAGTGCCGCAGAGCCAGGCGAAATCCTCATCTCGCACGAGGCCTACTCACTGGTTAAAGACGTCATCATGTGCCGCGACAAGGGCCAAATTACCGTCAAAGGCTTCACCCGCCCGGTGCAAATCTACCAAGTGGTGGACTTTCGCCGCGACCTGGGCGCCACCTCCAGCTACTTGGAGCACGAAGTGCCGGGCTTTTCCATGTACCTCGACACTAACGGCGTACAGAACTACGACAAAGAACGGGTTATTTTGGCCCTCAACTTGGCCGCCGAAAAACTGCGCGACAAAATAATTCTTTAACCCGCACTGGCAGTTCCAGCCGCCTCGGGCAACACGCATTGCTGGCCATCGAGTAAACACTGGTGCGCTAAGAACACCTGCGCCGAGGCACGCCAGGATTGCCGCTTGGCCTGCTCGGCGCAGTCGTCACGATCAAGCTGCAAAGCGGCCAAGCAGGCACGCTGTAAATCTGTCGCCAACACCCCGGTTAAACCCTCCTGTAACACATCCAATGGCCCAGCTACCGGGAAAGCCGCTACCGGCGTGCCACAGGCAAGCGCCTCCAGCATGACCAAACCGTATGTGTCGGTCAGGGATGGAAACACCAATACGCTGGCCGCGCGGTAAGCCTGCGCCAACGCTTGGCCATGTAAATAACCCAGAAAACTTGCCTGTGGATACGCCGCTTGCAAGGTAGAACGCAGCGGCCCATCGCCAACCACGCGCAGTTCACCGGGCAACTGCAGGTCGAGAAATGCCTGAATGTTCTTCTCCGCTGACAAGCGCCCCACATACAGAAAAATCGGCTGCGCCGGCGCCTCACGCTGCGGGCACGGGTAAAACAGTCGGGTGTCAACGCCCTTGTGCCACAGTTGCACGTTAATAAAGCCCCAACTGGCAAATTCTGTGCGCATGCGTTCGGTGCTGACCAATACGGCCTGGCTGGGCCGATGAAACGCGCGCAGCCACGCATAGCCCCACGACAACGGCAACCACGGCCAGCGGGCGCTGAGATACTCGGGGAAACGCGTATGAATAGCCGTGGTGAACGCTAACTGACGTTTTTGCAGCCAGCGTCTAGCAGCCCAACCCAGCGGGCCTTCGGTGGCCAAATGGACCATGTCCGGGGCAAAGTCGCGAATCGCTTTGCCCACCTGCCAAAGATTCCACACCAGCGAGATCTCCGGGTAGGTTGGGCAGGCGATGCTGCGAAAATTATCCGGCGAGAGCAACTTAACCTGATGGCCGAGGCCACGCAGTTCAGCGATCAAGGCCTGCACGCTGGTGACTACGCCGTTAACTTGCGGCGTCCAGGCATCGCTAACAATCAACACCCTCATAGCACCGACTCAGCAGCAGTACTCGCTCGTGCGGCAGCAGCGAACTCTCGGGCCGACGTTTCGGCCATTGCCGCGGTGGCAGTTTCGGCAACTGCGGCGGCGGCTAATTGCGCCAAGCGAGCCTGATCGTCGGCCAACCGGTACAGTTCAATAGAGCCGTCCAAGTGTTCGATCAATGCCGTACAGGACTCGACCCAGTCACCGCAGTTCATGTATTCCACCTCGCCTACCAGACGAATCTCAGCATGGTGGATATGCCCGCAAATCACCCCTTGCAAGCCGCGCTTTTGGCACTCGTGAGCAATCGCCTGCTCAAAGTCGCTGATAAAATTAACCGCTGATTTGACCTTGTGTTTCAGGTATCCCGACAACGACCAATAACCGTAGCCATAGCGCCTGCGCCAAAGGTTCAGCCAGCGATTCAGGGTCAGGGTGAATTCGTAGGCCGAGTCGCCCAGAAATGCCAACCAACGGTGGTAGCGGGTGATCACATCAAACTGATCGCCGTGAATGACCAACAAACGACGCCCATCAGCAGTCACATGTTCAATTTCATCGACCAGGCGAATGTTGCCGAGGATCAGCTTTGAGTAGCCGCGCAGAAACTCATCATGGTTGCCGGTGACGTAAATCACCTCGGTGCCGCGCTTGCTCATGGTCAACAAGCGGCGTAGCACATTGGTGTGCGCCTGCGGCCAGTAAATGCCGCTGCGTAGCCGCCAACCGTCGATGATGTCACCGACTAAGTAGACTTTGTCGGCATGGTAGCGTTTGAGAAAGGCGGCCAAATGCTCGGCCTGACAATCTCGCGTACCTAGATGGACATCCGACAGCCAAAGAGTACGAACACGTTGCTTACGGGTCGGACGGGCAAACTGGGCGCTGCTCATGGGCGGTCTCCGGCAGGGTTTCGCCGAGCTTGCGCAACCTTGATGACGCCGCCATGACAATTACGCAGCAGTTTGCTGACACCCGTCCACCGGTGCCAAGCCCGCTAACCACCAGCGTTATTCGCTGCGCTGCTCGTTATGGCCGAGATCGCGGCTTGGATCAATCAAATCCCGAACCCGTTGTTTGAGCACCTTAGCTTCGGGAAAACCACCATCCAGCTTGCGCTCCCAGATTTGCACCCCCGCGCAGGTAATCCGGAACAGCCCACCGCTGGCCGGTTGCAAGCTGACGCGAGCCAAATCGTCACTAAAAGTGCTGAGTAACTCTTGCGCTAACCAGGCGGCGCGCAGCAACCATTGGCATTGCGTGCAATAGGTAATCACCACCTCAGGTTTTTCTTGTTGCATACGCCTGCCTCCACTCGTTGGGCTGCGGATACTAGCAGCGCCCGCATTAACCGGCACTAAAACAACAACGCCGCAGCGGTTGAGGCTGCGGCGTGGGCAAAACGGTAATTAATTAGGCGATTTTTGCCAACAAGGCTCGCGCTTCTTGCTGTTGCTGGGCATCGCCGTCGCTGATCACTTCATTGAGAATACTGCACGCACTGGGCAAGTTACCTTGGGCGATATAGGCCAGGGCTTTGTTTAGTTTGACCAGATTCTCTCTATTGGTGGCCAAGTGCTCAAGGTTAGCCAAGACCGGTTTACTCACGCTTTTTAGCGACTCACCGGCAAAGGCATCCACAAACGTCTCATCAAACACCTCATCTGGCGCTGGAGGGGTGGCGGAGCGGTCGCCAAACGGGCTTGGCGCATTTTGCTCTAACTGCACCTCCGTCACCTCGGGCAAGTGCTGTAAATCTGAGCGAAACGCCGGATCGTTGGCCACGGCAGTCAACACCGGCGCTTTGCTGCGCGTGCTGGCGGCGGTTTTGAATGGGCTGACCAGTTCCCAATCAGCATCCAAGGACAGATCTTCGAGGTTCAGCTGAAAGTCATCTTGCAACTGCGGGCTTGGCGCACTCTCCAGCTGGGGCTGCTCATCGAGTAGGGCTACGGGCTCGTCCAAGAACACTTCAGGTTCGGCCACCAATAGATGGGCGAAGCGCGCCCAGAGCTGATCCAACACGCTTGAGTCGGTGCCCTGCTGGCGCAAAATGGCCTCCTCTTGAGCAAAGCCGGCACCATCACCCAACTCGCCCAGCACTTCGAGCATTCGCAGGCGTAACTCCAACCGTTGCGGTTCGGCTTGCAGGCCTTTGCGCAACACCCCAAGGGCCTCACTAAAACGCCCATAAGCGATATAGATATTCGCCCCCTCCAGCGCATCCGCGTTAACACTGCTCTGACGTGTCGCCTCCGGCTGCGACGTGCTGATCACCGCGGGTGCTATGGGCGCGCGTTTAACCGACGTAAGGGTAACTGGCACAACGCTGTCCGGTGCAGGCGATATAACCATCGGCAACGGGCTAGGGCTAAGCAACTGATCGCCAGCGGCGAGCAAGTCGCGGGTCTCTGCGGCAGGCGCACTCTGGCTGCGACCACGCGCTCGCCAGAGCAATCCGGCCAAACTGCCGAGCACCACGCTGGTGCCGCCCAGTAACCACAACAGCCAAGAACCTTGAGTCTCGCCGGGCGGCGCAACCGCAGCCGGTACTGTAACTGGTACTGCCACGAGCACTGACGCTGGCGGGGCGGCGGGATTGAGGCTAGTCGCCGGTTGGTTGTTTTGCGCAAGATCGGCGCGGACCAGCGCCAGTTGCTGATCTTTGCTTTGCAGTTGTTCTTGAAGCGCATTCAACTGGGCTTGCAAGGCTTGCATGGAAGCCTGCAATTGGCGATTTTCCTCGGCCCGGGCGGCCAACTCAACATCCAGCCGATTTTGCACCAGAGCAATGTCGGCGTTGCTACCCACAGTGTTCGCCCCCCCCTCATTGCCCGCCAGCGGCGGCGTAGCGCTTACCGGCAATTCGCTTGGCGGCGGCGTTTGGGCAACCTCTTGGGCCACGTTTTGTGCAGCCGCTGGCGCAGACAGCGCGGCTGCCGGGCTGGCCTCGCTAACAGAGCCTGCAGCGCGGTCCGGCAAAGCCAAATTAACCCCAGCGCTTAAACGGCTAGCGTCACCGCCAATAAATGCCTGCGGATTAAGCGCCAAAATATCATCCATCAACGCCTGCTGCGTGCGTTGCGGGTGGCTGAGCAAGAGCCGTTTGGCAATCAGCCATAAACTATCCCCGGCCTGCACTTGGTAACTATTACCTTGAATGGCTACCGGCACTGCCAACACGCGCTTCGGTGGCCGCACCCTGACCTCTTGCGACTGCGCGTAGCTAGGCAACTCGGCCACGCGGCGATAGGCCGACGAACTCGGCGGGTCGATTAACAAGGTGTATTCGCGCAGAATCTTGCCGCCGGGGCGGGCCAGTTCGATCACAAAATTCAGATACGGCTCGCGGATATTTTTACTCGAGCTCACCCGAATTACGCTGCGATTACCTTTAAACAGCGGAGTAAAGCGTAAATCGTTGAGGAAAAATATGCGATCCACACCACTGCGAACAAAGTCGGCTTCGGAGGCCAGCCGCACGCGCACGCCATCGGCGCTTAAACCGCCAGCTTCAAGCAGTTGGATTTCGGCTTCCAACGGCTGATCAAGGGCAGAATGCAAGGTGATGTTGCCCAGCCCCAAAGCCGACACTACACCTGAAAACAGCGCCGAACTTGAAGCCAGCGTTAACCGCAGTTTATGCCCGCGAGCCATATGACCTCCGAGGTTTTACCCGCTTAAACCCCGCGCCCATGTCCAGCCAACAGGTTAGCTGTCGATAAGTGCAGCGTTAACCGCATGCCTTGCCCAGTCGGAGTCCTCAAAACCGCAAGTGACTGGCAAGTCATCCTGCCTACAGACTAGTCACAGCTTGGCCAGCTTGCACAATTGCAACGGTATTGATTAGCGATAAAAACACCGAAAATTAAGCCTCAGAACCTCTAGATCGTGCATTACGGGTAACTGACGGGCGACCAATGGTCGCTGTGCTCGAGTTCTCGCCGGTGCTAATTCAGCGCTTAGGGCAACAGTCGCCCGCCACTACCACTTCACATATTGGTCTTCGACAAAACCCCAGAGGTTATCAATGGCTATTGCCGGCCGGCCATGTGGGCGCAACAGTCCGCTGAAGCGGCCAAATATCTGCTTAAAGTTACTGGCCATGATGCCCAGATTCATCCGTTCTTCATGCAAACCGGCAGATTCAAAACGCAGTTCAACCTGACCATCGGCCGAGGTGATAGTCCAAGGTTGCAAGGCTTGTTGGCGGTTGAAGTCAAAACGCACGCCATCGACCTTAAGCAACTCGCCATCCAGCCAATAACAATTTTCGCTAAAGCTGGTTTCATTCACCCCACACGACAGGTTCAACCCGACCCGCAGACCGTCCACCTGCCCCGACAAACACGCCCAGTTCCAGTGGGTTTCCGGGCGCATATAACCGGCCGACCAATCGTGATGGGCGAAGGCATCAATGCCTGGCAAGTCAAAGTCGCCTAAGGCGCTGTGCACCGAACCTTGGCAACGCACGCCGGCGACCTTTTGCGCGTACACCCAACCATTCACCGCGGTGGGAGTGCAAATATGCATGGGCTGAAACGCCGGCTCGCGCTCAGAAAAACTCGCTTGAATGCGCGTGCCATCGTCCAACTCAACCAGCAGATGTTTTTGCCCAGTGGCCGCGCAGTTCTCAAGGCGCAGTAAGTTGCGCCCCTGGCGCAGTTCACAGATACCGTCATCGGGTGTTTGCGAAAACGCTGTGCCAAAACCCAACGGCAACTTAAATTGCCGCTCAATCATCCGTCCCGAGGCTGGGTGAAACAGATAGACAAAGCCGATCCCGGCCAAACTTAAATTGGCCAGCGCGCAGCCACCAATCAGCTGATCGCTGATCAGGCCAAAATACTGAAACTGATGAAACCGCCGCCACTTGGCCAGCGCGCCCAAGGGCCGACCCATCGGCGAGCGAAAATCAAAATCGCGGTAGTTGATGTGTTTAGGCGCGCCTTGAAAGATGCCGTAATGCGGTTGGCCGTTGGCCTGAATCAGCTGGTCCATGTGCAGGTGCTCTGAGCGAGGATAGTGCGATGCTAGCACTGCCTCCCCGCCCTGCCAGTCACCCATAACGCCAATCGGGCGAGCAAAAGCAGCCAGCACCGTTCACACGGTGCGCGAGAAACCACCTTTGTGCGCAGTGCCGATATAAGCATCGAAGGCCATGGCCACGCTGCGCATCATCAGCTGACCTTGCGGCAACAGCACTAAGGCGTGTTCGGTTATCTCGACCAGGTGGTCGGCAACATGCCCATCGAGCTTGGCCAAGGCCTCAGCAAAATACGCTTTAAAGCTGATTTTATGCTGCTCCTCAATGGCGGCGAAATCGATGCGACCGTGGCACATCAGCGCGTTGATCACGTCACGGCGCAGCGCGTCATCGGCGTTCAGGCGATACCCGCGATGCACCGGCAACAGGCCCTGATCGAGGCGCGCATAGTACTGCGACAGTTCCTTAACGCTCTGGCTGTAGCTGTCGCCAACCTTGCCGATCGACGACACGCCCAAGCCAATCAAGTCGCAATCGGCAAAGGTCGAATAGCCCTGAAAATTGCGTTGCAAGCTGCCATTGGCCCGGGCCAGCGCCAACTCGTCATCCGGCAAAGCGAAGTGATCCATGCCGATATACACATAGCCGGCGGCGGTCAGGCGCTCAATGGTCAGCTCCAGCAGCTCCATTTTGCGCTCGGGCGGCGGCATGTCCTCACGCCGAATCAAGCGTTGCGCACGCACCAATTCGGGCAAATGCGCGTAACTGTAGGCGGCGATGCGGTCCGGACGCAGGGCGATGATTTTACTCAAGGTCACGTCGAAACTGGCCACGGTCTGCAGCGGTAAACCGTAGATCAAATCGACGCTGACTGACTTGAACTTAGCCGTACGCGCGGCGGCCACCAGCGCGTAAATCTGCTCTTCACTCTGCAGCCGATTAACCGCCGCCTGCACCTGCGCGTCGAAGTCCTGCACGCCAAAACTTAGGCGATTAAAACCCAGCTGACGCAGGTGCTCGATTTGTTCGGTGCTGATGGTGCGCGGATCGACCTCGATGGAAAACTCGTGCTCGTCACTGTCGTCCAGGTTAAACGCCTGATGCAGACACGCCATCAACTCGGCCAATTGCTCGCCGGTTAGATAGGTCGGGGTGCCGCCGCCCAAGTGCAACTGGGTAAGTTTCCGGGTGCGATCAAACAGCGCCGCCTGCATGGCGATCTCGCGCTTTAAATAGCCCAGGTACTCGACCGCACGATGGGTCTTTTGGGTGATGATTTTATTGCAGGCGCAGTAGTAGCAAAGGCTCTGACAGAACGGAATATGGATATACAGCGACAGTGACTTCGGGCTAAGCGCCTGATTACTGGCCTGCGCAGCAGCATGGTAGTCGTCCACCGCGAAGGCCTGATGAAACTGCGGCGCGGTTGGATAAGAGGTGTAGCGCGGGCCGGGGCGATCGTATTTTTCGACCAGCGCGCGATTAAAATACAGCGATGGGGCCATGACGATTATCCGTTGGTTTTAGCCTGTTGCCCAAGCTTCGCGGCTTGCCTACCCATGGGCAAGCAGGCCGCACACGCCAATGCAGGGCAAATACCGCAAAGATACTAACAGCTGCCCATCTTGCAGCTGCTGATCCTCGTCAAGGTCAGCAACAATCGTGGTCAGCGTTACTGCAGCGCTTGGCGAATTTCTTTAACCAATAACGGATCGGGCGTGGCTTGCAACTGGGTGCTGGCGGCCAGCACCTGACCGCGCGCATCGAGCAGCACTACCCGGGTGTTATGACTGATTTCGCCATTTTCCAGCAGCCGGTATTTAATTTTCAAGGCCGCAGCCAACGCCCGGGTATGGCCGTCGTCGATGCTCACGGCGAGGCGAAAGAACTGCTCGTCGAGTTGGTGTTTTTGACTCAAGTGCAGCAGCGAGGCGCTGTTGTCGTGTTCTGGATTAAGGCTGACCATGAGCACGCTCAACTGCCCCACCTGCGGTTTCACCTCAGCCATGGTGCGCTGTAGATTTTGCATAATAATCGGGCACGCCACCGTACAGTCACCATAAAACATGGTCACCAAGAGCGGCTTACCGGCCAGCTCTTGAAAATCAAAACTACGTCCTTGGGCATCGATCAACGGCACCGACAACGCATACAGCGAGTCGGCGGGCAACGCCGGCGCAGACGCGATTACTGGCGCGGTTGGCGCGTCTTGCGCCCAGAGCAGGCTAGGCATGGCGAAGTTAACGACCGCGCCGAGGGCGACGCCGATCAGTGAACGTTTAAAACGGCGACTAATAGCCATGCCTTACTCCAGAATAATTAGTTACGCGGCTCACGCGCGCAGCGAAAGCCCAGATAATTACCACTTTGATTGGCCTCCATCGCGGCCAGCAGCGACAGGCGAATCAACACCGCATAATTGCGTTTATCGCCCAGTGACAGGGCCGAACCACCACAGAAATCCAATTGTTTCTGCTCGCCCTGCACCCGGCTGTCGGCACTCACAAACAGCCCGTTAAAGTCCTCCACCCACTCCCACGTCAGGCCATGCAGGTCATACAGACCATAGAAGTTCGGCGCATCTAAGCCTATGGCTTGCGGCGGCTGATTGGCCGGACGGGCATACCAATTCAGGATGCGCGCCAGCCATACAGGGTCATCACGCGCATCGCTGCGCGTCTCGTCGGCCGCGGCGGCCATTTCCCATTCATACCAGCGCGGCAAGCGCGCCTGCTCACTGGCACAAAAGGCTTGGGCGGCAAACCAGCTGACCTGGGTTACAGGCGCATCGCCCGCCAGCGGACTGAAATTAAGTGGACCATTCCAACTGCTCAGATAAGCCGCCGAGGCAAATAAGCTCGGTACCTTACCCAAGCGCCACTGCGGATTGGCCATCACAAAGTCGCGAAACTCGGCATTGCTGACCGGCTTACTGCGCAGTAGAAACGGCTTAACTTTAGCCGCTGAACTCAGCCCATCCGCCGGCAATACGCTGCGTAAAGTGCCGCCCGGCAAGGGCAAATAGTCCGCGCCCAAGGCGCTCAGCGTCGCAGCGGCCAGTAACAGCCCCGCGGCAAACTGAGCGCTCACGCCCCAAGCTTTACTCACTGCGATTTAATCTGCCGCATGTCTTTAACCTGAGCAGGCGTCAGCACTGGCTTGCCGTTATTCATCTCCACGTTGATGTAGTTAATCACCGCGGCGACATCGTCATCATTCAGGTCTTGCGCCGGCATCACACCATTGTAGTGCTGGCCATTAACCACCAACTCGCCACTGCGTCCGTGCAGAACGATGTGAGCCATTTCATACGGCCGTTGCTGGAAGAAATCGGAACCCGCCAGAGGTGGAAATACCCCCGCGACACCCTTGCCATCCGGCAAGTGACACGCCGAGCAAATTCGCTCGTACACCGATTTACCACGGGCCAAACCGGAATCATCAGTGGCCACTACGGCGGCCTTAACCGGCGCAGCCACCTTAGCCACCTCGGCCAGCGGGGTTTTCACCCCCTGGCTGTAGATCTCCGGCTGCGGCTCACCACTCACGGCCAGCAAACCCACTGCGCCTTTGTTGAACGCGCGAGTCAGGGAGTGATCGACGATGGTCAAATTACCCGGCACCTTCGGTACAAACTCGACCATGGTCGAACCGCCGGCCGGCACCATAGTGGTTTGCACATTTTCCTGATACTTAGTGCCACCCTCGGTGTACACCTTGTCAAATATCGCCCCAATCACATGGAAGCTTGAGGTTAGGTTCGGGCCACCCACGCCAAAGTACATACGGACTTTCTCGCCGGTTTTGGCGGTCAGCACGTTCTTGCCGGTGAGCGCCCCGTCGGCGCCGTTAAACAGCACATAGGTGGGTTTTTCATCGATGGCTTTTTGCATATCAAAGTTCTGCAGGCCCTCGGTGCGGTATGCCCCCGCCGTGTAGAAATCGCCCTGCATCACATAGTATTCATGGTCGACCTTAGATAACCCCTCTTTGGGCTCAACCAAGATCATCCCGTACATGCCGTTGGCCACGTGCATGCCCACTGGCGCGGTGGCGCAGTGATACACATACAAGCCCGACGCCAGCGCCTTGAAAGTAAAAGTCGCCTCATTGCCCGGGGCGATCAGGGTTTGCGCCGCGCCTCCACCGGGGCCGGTCACGGCGTGTAAATCGATGTTATGCGGGAGCTTGTTGCTGGCCAAATTCTTCAGGTGCAGTTCAACGGTGTCGCCTTCACGCACCCGGATCATCTTGCCCGGCACTGTGCCGCCGAAGGTCCAAAACATGTATTTGGTGCCCGGGGCGATTTCTTTCTCGACCTCCTCCACCGTTAGATTTACCACCACCCGCGCCGGGGTTTTACGGGTAATAGGTGCAGGCATTGCTGGCGGCGCAACTAGTTCTTGCTGCACCACCGGTAAATTTGCCTCGCTGGCCGCGTAAGCAACGCTGGACGTCAGGGCCAAGGCACCAGAGAGCGCGGCAAGCACGCCAGTGGCCAGCTTGAAGTTGAAATTCTGCATAATCTTCTCGCTTTTTTAGTTAACAAAATCGGCTAAACCACGGGTTAAACCATTGTTCGATGAGCCTAAAAAGCATTTCCTTGATCTGGGTTAAGTTGGCAAAAAATCTAACTGACGCTTTTTTACCCTGAGTTAATGACAATTTCCCCAACTGCTAATGCGCCGTCAAAATGCCTAGGCCGCTTAGCTCGGCCTAGGCAAGGTGCTGGCTTTAGCTTTAAGCGCTTTCGCGCCCCGTCATGGCAGCCAGCGCCGGCTGTGGCTGTGGCTGTTTTTTACCCAGCAGCAAGCGCGCCGCAAACAAGGCCAAAAACACACAGCCGATGGCGAACACCACATCCCCCGGTACACGCATCCACACCAGGGTTTCCATCAAGCTTGAATGGATCACCTCGGGCGAGCGGGCAAACCACATGCCTTGGGTAATGCTCGCCCAGGCTTGGTAGATGCCGGCGGGCAACAGCGAGATAAACACCATCATCGCTAGGCCAATATTCAGGCACCAGAACATCGGCTTGAGCAGTGCGTCAGACCAATTAGCCCGCTCCGACAAGCCGCGCAGGCAGAACAGCAGCAAACCAATCCCGAGCATGCCGTACACCCCAAACAAGGCAGCGTGGCCATGGGCAGCGGTCATGTTCAAGCCTTGCACGTAGTACAGAGCGATGGGCGTGTTGATGGCAAAACCGAGCAAACCGGCGCCGACTACGTTCCAAAAACCCACGGCGATAAAGCACAGAATCGACCACTTGTACGCCTGCACCCAGGGCGCGGCTTTCGAGCGTTGATAGTTGCGATAGGCTTCCACGCCGATCATCGCCAGCGGCACCACTTCCAGCGCCGAGAACATCGCGCCAATGGCAATCACAAAGGTCGGTGTACCGGTGAAGTACAGGTGGTGCAAGGTGCCAAGGATGCCGCCGAACAGAAACACGATGGTTTCCAGCACGATGGCGGCGTTGGCGGTTGAGGCCCGAATCAAGCCAAGCCGGGTAAACAGCAAGGCAATTACCGCAGTGGCGAACACTTCAAAGAAGCCTTCGACCCACAGGTGTACCAACCACCAGCGCCAGTATTCAATCAGCGAGTAATGGGTGTGCGGGCCCCAGGTTAGCGAGGTGGCGTAGAAACCGCCGATACACAGCGCGGCGAGGAACACCATGGCAATCAGGCCACGGCTTTCCGACGGCTTTTTCAGTGCCGGCAGTAGCGCGCGGCCCAACAAGGTCACCCAAAACAGCAGGCCGACAAACAGCAGGATCTGCCAAACGCGGCCCATGCTGGTGAACTCCAAGCCCTGATTACCGATCCAGAAGCTAAAGGCATTGCCCTCATGTTGCAGGGTGCCAAGCCAACCGCAAGCGGTAGAACCGACCACGATAAACAGCAGCGCGTAGAACAACAGATCGACGCCGAGCTTCTGAAACTTAGGCTCCACCCCGGAAATCGCCGGGGCGATATACAAGCCGGTAGCCAGCCATGCAGTGGCAATCCACAACACGGCAAACTGGGTGTGAATGGTCCGGCTGACGGTGAACGGCAGAATATCGGCCAGCGGGAAGCCGAAGAAACTGTGGCCCTCGACCGCATAGTGGGCCGTGATCACGCCCATCAACACCTGCGCCAGAATCAGCCCGATCACCACAAAGAAGTACTTCTTGGTGGCGCGCATCGACGGCGTTGGTTTTAGGTCAAACAGCGGATCAGTTTTCGGTGGCGCAGGATCGGCTTCTTCTTGGTGGGTTGAGTGAAACAGAATCATCCCGGCGATCGCCGCGATCATGAAGATCACACTGGCGATCGACCAGATACCGGTGCCCGCCGTTGGATTGTTATCAACCAGTGGCTCGTGCGGCCAGTTACTGGTGTAGCTGACATCCGTCACCCCCGGACGATCGGTGGCAGCCGACCAAGCAGCCCAGAACATGAAGGCTGGCAGCGCTTGCAGATCGGTTTGATCCGGCAAGGAGCCAGCGTTCATCGCATATTGCTCACGCAGTTTATCCAGCGACGGATCGCTACCAAACAGGCTGACGTAGTGGGCAACCACCTGGGCAACTGCGGCGGCGCGTGCCGGCGACAGGCTGATGCTACCGGTGGCGGCATCGTAGGTATTGCCACGCATCTCGGTTTTCAGCCGCGCATTCAGCTCGGCCTGCTGGCCAACGCTGAGTTGCGCAAAATCTTTAGCGAACTGGTCTTGCGCCCAAATTTCGCGCAACGCCGTGGCTTCGCGGTGCAGCCAATCGGCCGACCAATCCGGGGCAACATAACTGCCGTGACCCCACACCGAACCCAGTTGCTGACCACCTGCGGCCAGCCAGGCTTCCTGACCACGCTGTACTTGCCCCTCGGAAAATATAACCCTGCCGTCGGTGCTGACGACCTGTTTAGGGATGGGTGGCGCGGTCAAATAAATCTCAGTACCGACCCAGCCTAAAACGGCAAAAGACAGTACGCAGATGACCCCGAGCCAGGTCCAGAGCTTGCGCGTTGCATGCATGGCAAGGATTCCTTGTGCAATTAATTAAGTGGCCTACGGCTTAAGCAATTGCTTAGCGCCGCTAAAGATGGATTCTAGATACAGCTTTTATAACATGCAAGCAAAATACATCTTAATGTGTCAAAGCAGGCCAAGCCGGCCATAAAGCTATATGCTGAATACTGGATTAAGCTTCGTGACTGACCCCAAGGCACTGACACACAGTCACTTATCGAATTGCGAGTACGCCATGCGCCTAACCGCTTACACCGACTACACGCTGCGCACCTTGATGTTCTTGGCCTTGAACCAAGATCGACTGGTGACCATTCAAGACATCGCCCAAGCGCACGGCATTTCCAAGAACCACCTGATGAAAGTGGTTCACCAGCTTGGGCTATCGGGCATGGTGGAAACGGTTCGCGGGCGCAACGGTGGGTTACGGCTGAAAAAACCCGCCAGCGAGATCAATGTCGGCGCGGTGGTGCGCCACACTGAAACTGACTTTTTTATGGCCGAGTGTTTTAACTCTGCCAGCAATACCTGCGTGTACTCGCAAGCCTGCGCCTTGAAGGGCGTGTTAGCGGCGGCCACCGGGGCGTATTTGGCGGTGCTCGATGCGGTGACATTGGGGCAGTTGATTGGCCTCGATGGCGCGCCACTGCGCTCGCCCCCACAACGACTCATCCCCAGCATAATGGCGGCCGAGGAATAAAAAAGGCTGAGGAAAGCCTGCCGACTAGAGGCCAGCCACGCGATTACGACCCTGCGCCTTGGCCAAATACAGGGCTTTGTCAGCCTGCTCATACAATTGAGCAAGCCGTCCATCGCGGCTGGGAAATACACAAGCCACGCCGATCGACAAGGTCACCACTGGCGCGGTGCTCGAGGCGGCGTGGGCTATGTGTAATTGCTCCAGCGCGGCGCGTAGTTGCTCGGCGCGCAAGCACGCCTCAGCTGCGCTGATGTCATACAACAATACGGCAAACTCCTCACCGCCCAAACGCACCGACATATCTAAAGGCCGACGCCCTGCCCCTGCCAACAACTGACCAATTTGCACCAACACCGCATCGCCACCTTGATGGCCGTACTTGTCGTTATACAATTTGAAGTGATCAACATCGCAAATCAGCATCGCCACGCCCACCTCGTCGCGCTGCGCCAAGCTCCACAAGCGCTCAAGTTGCCGATTAAAGCTGCGCCTATTGTGCAGCCCGGTGAGGCTGTCATGCTCAGCCAGCACCCGCATCAATCGGCTGACCAAAAAGTGCTCGCGCGACTTGTATTCCAGCAAGTAGCAACCAACGATGCCGATCAGGTTGCCAAACACTAAAAACAGCAGGTTATTCAGTAAAATCGGTGTCGGAATGCCGACCCATAACTCAAATAAAAGATAACTTATCAGCATCAACAGCGGACTGATCAGCGCCTCCGACAAGCGCAAACCAACCAAAAAATAGCCGGCCATGCACACCAGCAGCAATCCCTCATAAGGGAAATGCGGCGCCACTCGATGAGCAATCGCAATCACCGCCGCCGCGCCGACACCCAGCGCAGAAATACAGGCGATCGATAACGGATTAAGCAGATGGGTGTGTTTGCGCTGCACCAGCAAAAAAGCGCACACCAGCAGAAATGCCAATACCAGCGCACGCACTGCCAACATCCACCAACGCTCTTGGCTGTGGATGAGTAACTGATCGACGGCGGCAAAGGCGCTCCACAGCACGATCGCGCCGACCAGCGCGGTGCGCTGCAGTTCGAAGCGGTCATTGCGAACAAACTCGAGATATTCCGCTTCCAGCGGCGCACTGAAGCGCAACCGCCGAAAGCCAACTGCGAGCTGATCGGCATAGGTGTTGGAGCCTACGTCACTCAGCCATTCGTGCTCTAACGCCACGTTCATCACTCCCGCTCAAGCCTTACTGACTGTAGCCCAGGACGGCGGCGATTAGCGACTGTTTACCTACTCTAGCCGGTAGATTTCGCCCGGTGCTGGCTAGGCTTCGAACTCCGCCTGCAGCGCTGCACGCACGCAATACAGCATGCCCTCACTGGCACGCCCAGCAAACTGCGCGGCCAGCGCCGCCACGCTGGGCAACTCGCCCTCACCGTCGAGAAAGGCCTCTTGAATTTCACCGAGCAACGCCTCGGGCACATCCAGCGCCTGCTCTAGGCTCAATTGCTGACGACTAATGGCTTCGGCCAACAGGCTATAAACGTTTTTCTCCGAACAACTGAGCTGTCGAGCGATCTGCGTTGGGGTCATGCCGGCGCAGGCCAAACTGACCAGCTCGTGGCGTAAATCGGCCACCACCCGTGGCGCATCCGCCTTGCCCTGCAATACCTCAAGAAACGCCTGGCCATAACGCTCCAACTTGCGCGCACCGACGCCGCCCACCTCGGCCATTTCACTCATGGAGCCGGGTTTGCTACGGAGCATTTCCAGCAAAGTCGAGTCGGGGAAGATCACATACGGCGGCACGCCATGTTCTTGCGCCAAGTTGCGCCGTAAGGTGCGCAACGCCTCCCACTGCTCACGTTCCTCAGTGCGCACCAACTGACTGGCATTACTGCCGCCACTGGATTTACTGCTCTGCGCAGGTTTCAGGTCGCGGCGCAGTTGCAACTGCGCCTCACCGCGCAGCAGCGGCCGGCAACTCTCACTCAAGCGTAAGCTACCGTAGCCTTCTAGATCGACATCGGCCAAACCTCGCGCCACCAACTGACGAAAAAGCGAACGCCACTCGCCCTCACTCAGCGCCTTACCCAAGCCAAACACCGTGAGGTGCTGATGGCCATGACTGCGCACCTTGTCGTTGTCGCGCCCGAGCAGTAGATCAATCAAATGCCCGGTGCCATAGCGCTGACCACTGCGAAAAATCGCCGATAAAGCTTGTCGGGCTGGCTCGGTGGCATCCCAGGTTTGCACCCCGTCGACACAGTTGTCGCAATGCCCGCAGGGCTCAGGCATATCTTCGTCGAAATACGCTAGCAAGGCTTGCCGACGACAACCAATTTGCTCGCACAGCGCCAACATAGCGTCCAGCTTGTGCTGTTCCAGACGCTTATGACGATCGTCACCGTCGGAGTTATTCAGCATCTGCTTGAGCATCAACACATCTTGCAGGCCGTAGGCCATCCAAGCATCCGCCGGCAGGCCATCGCGTCCGGCCCGCCCGGTCTCTTGGTAATAAGCCTCCAGCGACTTAGGCAAGTCCAGATGGGCGACAAAGCGCACATTGGGCTTGTCGATACCCATACCAAAGGCGATGGTCGCCACCATGATCAGCCCTTCCTCATTAAGGAAGCGCTTCTGGTGATAGGCGCGCAAATCGCTGGGCAAACCGGCGTGATACGGCAGCGCGGGAAAGCCCAGCGCCGAGAGAAATGCGGCCACTTCATCGACTTTCTTGCGCGACAGGCAGTAAACAATCCCGGCATCGCCACGGCGGTCGCTGAGAAACGCCAGCAACTGCTTACGCGGCTGCTCTTTGGGCACGATGCGGTAGAAAATATTCGGCCGATCGAAACTGGCTAAAAAACGCTCGGCGTTTTCCAGATGCAGGCGCTGGACGATTTCTTCACGGGTACGCATGTCCGCCGTGGCGGTCAGGGCGATGCGCGGCACATTCGGGAACAGTTCGGCCAACTGGCCTAATTGCAGGTATTCCGGGCGAAAATCATGGCCCCACTGCGACACGCAATGCGCCTCGTCGATGGCAAACAGGGCAATTTCAAGGCTCTGCAAAAACGCTAACATGCGCGACTGCACCAAGCGCTCGGGCGCCAGATAGAGCATCTTGATTTCGCCACGGCGAATCTTGTCGGCGATCTCGCGCTGTTCGGCGGTGCTTAGCGTGGAGTTCAGCGCCGCTGCCGCCACGCCAAGTTCATCCAGCGTTGAGACTTGATCGTCCATCAGCGCAATTAGCGGCGAAACCACCACCGCCAGGCCGTCGCGCAGCAGCGCCGGCACTTGAAAGCACAACGACTTGCCACCGCCAGTGGGCATCAGCACCAAAGCATCGCCACCGGCCGCCACGCGTTCGATAATCGCCTGCTGACGACCGCGAAATTGGTCATAACCAAAAACGTCTTTAAGAATGCGCTTAGCCTGCACCAGCATAGAAACTCCAAGTCTTAACGCAGCGCCCCATTGCAAAGCCCCACACTGAGCAGACAGCCTCTAGCCAAAACCGCTAGAACTGCCATAAATCGGCCATTATACGCAAGCTGACGGCGCAAAGGCCCGCGCCCGATACAGACCGCGTGAAAACGGAGCGAGCGACGATTAGTGCGACGCCCGCTCCTGCGGGCTAGCTGCATTTCCCACATCCATGTGGGTCACAAGGCAAAAAAGGCTAAACGTAGCGAAGCGAAGTAACAGCCTTTGGCTGACCCGCAGGGCGAACGCAGTGAGTCAAAAGCGCAATTTACGTGTTGTAAATGAGCATTTTTAGCCTGTTTTTAACGCCGCATAGTCGAGCGCAGTAGTTTTCACACGGTCTGTTTTGCCGCCAGCACCGCACTAGACTAGACTTGTCCTTCGCTTATTCTTTCAAGGTAGCCCCAGATGTCATTCGCTGAGCAATTGAACCGCCTGCAAGCCTTTCTCGACGCCGACGAATTGCACGACGAGGCGCTCGACTATGTGGCGGCCCACGGCTTTCTGACGGCCCTGTCGATCTGCACCGAGCAACCGGATGAGCGTGAGTGGATTGACGCACTGTTCTCCGAGCCCCCGCACTATCGCAGCGAAGAAGAGCGCGCCGACATCGAGGCGACCTTAATCCAACTCAAATCGCACATCGCCCGGCAACTGGCCAGCGATGACGAGCCGGAAATCCCGTGCGAACTCGACCTTGGCGATGAGCCAGACGACTCTGACCTGCGCGGCTGGTGCATTGGTTTTATGGAAGGGGTATTCCTACGCGAAGCGGCTTGGTTTGAAGACGCCGAAGACGAAGTCAGCGAACTGCTGCTGCCTATCATGGCGGTGTCGGGCTTGTTCGACGACCAACCCGAGTTCAGCGATATCGCCCAAGACCGCAACATGGTGGACGACATGGTTGAGCAAATCCCCGAACTACTCACCGCCCTGTTCTTGCTGTGCAACGCACCCGATGAAAAACCTGCATTGCTGAAGCCGCGTCATCACTAATAGCGGTACAGGCATGCCCAATCTGCGCCTACATCCCCATGCGGGCGTTCGCTACGCGTTATTGCTGCTGGGCTGGCTGAGCGTAGTTTTGGGGGTAATCGGCATATTTCTGCCATTACTCCCGACCACACCCTTCCTGCTCCTAGCTGCCGCCTGTTTTATGCGCAGCTCCGCACGTTTCTACACCTGGCTGGTGCAACACTCGCGGCTCGGTCCGTGGATTCATGCGTACTTGGATGGCCGTGGGATCCCGCGGCGCGCCAAGGCCTACGCGATCAGTTTAATGTGGTCGAGCATCGCCCTCTCCTGCTATCTGCTGCCGTTTATCTGGGCCCGAGCATTTATGCTAATCAGTGCAATACTGGTAACACTGTACATACTGCGGCAAACAACCCTGCCAGCCCGCACGCCCGAGCCCTAACCTGCTGGCACATAAGCCATGAATGCAGACATGCACACACGAGTCAGTAGCCCAGCGAGATATCGCTGCGGGCGCGCATGGCTTAGGCCGGCGCTGCTGGCGTGCCTGCTGGCCTGTGTTGCCATCAGCTATGCCGACTGGGGTTTTGACTTAATCATCCGTAACGCCGAAAAGCGCTACGGCAAAATCGACAATGCCAAAGTGCGCATTGAAGAATGGGACAGGTTGATTAACAGCAGCCTCAACATTGAAGAAAACCAACAACTACAGGCCGTTAACGGTTTTTTTAATCGGCAATTGCGTTTTGTCGACGACAGCATCAACTGGCGTCAGACCGATTACTGGGCCACCCCCATCGAAGCCTTGGTAAAAGGTGCCGGTGACTGTGAAGACTACGCCATCGCTAAATACTTCACGCTACGCCGCCTCGGTATACCCAGTGAAAAACTGCGCATCACCTACGTTAAAGCCCTCAAGTACAACCAAGCGCACATGGTGCTGACCTACTACAGCAGCCCTAGCGCCGTGCCCTTAGTGCTAGACAATTTAATTGGCGAAATTCGCCCAGCTCCTCAGCGTAAAGACCTGCTGCCGGTCTATGCCTTCAATGCCGAAGGCCTGTACATGCCGGGCGCTACCGGCGGCAAACGCGCCAGTGACAGCAAAAAGCTCTCACGCTGGCAAGACCTACTGAAAAAAATGCGCGAAGAAGGCTTCGCTATTGGCGAAGGCTAGGAGGACGTTATGTCATTAATTAAACAGCTATTTTTGGCCATCTGTGTGTTTTTGCTGGTGGCCTTCACCGGCAGTTTTATTGCAGGCGTGGAAAGCTCGCGCGAGCAAC
This sequence comes from Pseudomonadaceae bacterium, assembly GCA_019745275.1. Classification (GTDB taxonomy): domain Bacteria; phylum Pseudomonadota; class Gammaproteobacteria; order Pseudomonadales; family Pseudomonadaceae; genus Aquipseudomonas. The sequence goes on from JAIETJ010000044.1 coordinate 35,351, forward strand.
TGATCAGCCAGTTACGCTCACACGCGCAAGACGCCGCGACCGCCTTGGGGCTGTCGATGACACCCAATGTTGACGACCCAGCGATGCTCGAACTGATGGTCAGCTCAGTGTTTGATAGCGGTTACTTTGCCAGTATTCGGGTGGTGCGCATCCCCGATGGCGAGGTACTGGTTGAACGCAGCAATACCACTGCCAGCGAGCAAAAAGTGCCCGAATGGTTCGTCAAGTTGGTCGCCCTGCACGCTCAAGGCGGCGATGCATTGATCATGCGCGGCTGGGAGCAAGCGGCGCGTATCGAAGTACAAAGCCATCCACAGTTTGCGCTGGCCAAACTCTGGGACAGCGCCATCGGCAGCCTGATTTGGTTATTGATCTGCGGCGTAATCAGCGCCCTGCTCGGTGGTTGGCTGCTGCGCACCCAGTTACGTCCCCTAGACAACATGGTCGATCAAGCCGAGGCCATCAGCCGCCGCGAATTTCTCGCGGTGCAGCAAATCCCTCGCACCCCAGAACTCAAGCGAGTGGTGCTGGCGATGAACCAGATGGTGCAAAAACTCAAAGCATTGTTCGCAGAAGAAGCCTCGCGCAGTGAAAAACTGCGCATCGAAGCCTATCAAGACAGCCTGACCGGACTGGCCAACCGTCGTTTGCTGGATATTCGGTTAAGCGAGCAGTTGCTGGTCAGTGAGCATAACGCCGATGGTTATCTACTGTTTATTCGGCTCACCGATCTAACCGGTTTAAATCAGAAATTGGGCGGACAAAAAACTGACGCGCTGATCAAAGCCATGAGCGATGTTATAAAACAGCAGCTGGATGCCCCTAATCGTGCGCAATGGCTGGCGTCGCGCAGCCGCGCGGGCGAGTTCACCGTGATCGCGGCCGGCCTTAGTGGCGAGCACGCCGAACAACTGGCCGAGCAACTTACCGCTAGCATTGAAGCACTGGCACTGGCGCGTGAAAGTGGCATGTCGCCCATCGCCTTTATCGGTATTGGTGCGTTTAGCTCGGGCGAGCTGGCCAAAGCCGTGTTCGCCCGTACCGACGAGGCACTGGCACAAGCCCAAGGAACACCCGGTAAGGTTTGGGCCAGGCTGGACAACACGGCGCATAGCAGCAGTAATCCGGTTGACTGGCGTGAATGGATTGACGACGCGCTGAAGCACAGCAAGCTCAAGCTGTTCTTCCAACCTGTTGTCCGCTGCGCAGGCAGCGGCGTGCTGCACCAGAAGGTCCTGGCGCGACTTATTGATCCGCAGGGCGAAGCGGTTGCGGCGGGCCAATTTTTGCCTTGGATCGAGCGCCTAAACTGGTCCGCACGATTAGACATGGCCATGTTAAAAGACGCCATCAAACACCTTAGCCTGCACCCTCAACCCTTGGCCTTAAGCCTGTCAGGGCAAACCCTGCGCGACGCAGAAAGCCAGGCCGAACTGCTGCAAGTTTTACGCAATAACCCAAGATCAGACGGCTTACTGACTTTAGAACTGGATGAGCGTTACCTGCCTTCGGCCGCGCAACTGGAACAACTCAGTCAAACCGTGCGGGCGGCGGGTTATAGCCTAGGGCTACAGCACTTTGGGGGTGATTTCGGGCTAATCGGAAACCTAACCAATCTCGGCTTGGCGTATTTGAAGATCGACGGCAGCTACATTCGAGCACTCGATCAAGAAGCGGACAAACGTCGTTTTATCGAAGCCATCTACCGCGCCACCAACAGCATCGACATGCCGCTGATTGCTGAGATGGTCGAGACCGCGAGCGAACTGGCAGCGCTACAAGAAATCGGTATCCAAGGGGCCATGGGACGCTTGATTGGCGCACCGGCACCTTGGGCCGACTAAGGCCAGTTTTTAACCCAGTTAACGCACCACGGCTAACTCGAAACCGCCGACGTCGGCATGCTGATGCACCTGCATGCCGCCCTCATCTAAGGCCAGATCTTGTAACGGCCGCTTGAAAGGCTTGTTATCCAAGGTCTGCACGGTGCGGTCTTGATTAGTGGTGAGCAGCAACACATAGCGCTCACCCTCTACTGCGTTCACCGGCACAGTGCCTTCGATAAACGCGTAGCTGTACCAAGTCTCAGCATGCAGTTGATACACCGCATCACTGACTAAACGGGTTGGATGCTTACTGGCATCAAGAAACAACAAAGACGGATAGACCACCTGTTTGTTGGCAAAACTGCGTACCCGTAACCCGTAGGTATGCTGTGAAGTCGGCAGTTTTACCGCCGAGTAATAGCTGCGCCCCATGGGGAAATCAAAGCTCGGCGAGAGCTTATTCAACTCACGGTAACGTGGCTCATCTGCCGATAGCTCAGTGAAGGCAGAATCGGGCAATTGCACGCAGCAATTGTCTTGTAAGCTCTGATATAACCCGGCGGTTTTTTCCTGAGTGCCCGCCAGCAATGCTTGCATTGCCGGGGTTAGCTGACCATCGAGACCGGGTAAATCCGCCGGACGCTTGCTGAACTGCACTTGATGACCTTCGGTGTACTTGATCGCGCTGGCCTGTGCGCCACGGCGCAGGCCATCAGCTCGCTGCTCGGCAGAGATAGGTGAATTGTGCATGCGCCCTTGTTCATCGGCCCAGGTGTAATACGGACTACCGTTCTCGCTGCGCACAAAGCCCTTATCCTCAAACGCTTCGGCATCGATGTATTCACTGGAGTGCTGACCATTGGGCAAGGTCAGGTTTTTTTGCCCATCCAGTTGCTGAGCGCCTGCATAGAAGCTGCTCTGCATATTGCCGCCGGCATCTACCCAGGTGAAATAGCGCCGTTTTGCCTCGATATTAGCAGCGCCTCCCGGCCAATTACTGCGCCCTTGATCGGAAACCCGCGCTTGATCGCTCTGGTTAATTTGCCGGGTGGCCGAACGCTGCTGCGCACCATAGCCACTGTCAACAAAGGTGTTATGTAGCCGTCCACTCTCGTCGACCCAGGTCAAATAACGACCATTACTCGCTTGTGAATGAAAGCTTGCAAGCACCGTCAAACCAATCAATAAGCGCCGCATAAAATTAAAAACTCGTCGTATAGGTGAGCGCCAAAATATAAGCTTTAACCGTAGTTTCAACATCCAAGTCAGCATATGGGTTATACACAACACTGTCGATATCGGCGCAGTTAGCATTACAGCTACTACCCGCAGGTATATTCTGTTTACTAATCAGATAATTAAAACCCACATCAATAACTGTGTCCTGATCCCACTTATAACCAACACCCAAACCATATAACTGAGCATCCCCCAAAGGCACTAAGGCGTCGGCCTTATTGTCCGGAACCGCAGAAGGTCGAGGCTCATACCCAGCACGCAAACTAAGACGATCATTTACATCATACTGCACACCCAACGCCCAACTCCACACAGACTTATAACTACGATCAAGTGTAATTGCATCACTGGTCGCGCCATCCGGTGAGAAAATACTGGCTATTTTTAAGAAGTCCAAATCACGATCGAACTGCAATTCAAACTTCTCCCAGGCCGCATAATCAGTCCACTTAGCATCCAAATTAACCTGCCACTTACTCGCTGGTTTTAACTTAATCCCAGTAGAAAAATGCTGCGGATAGGTTAAGTCCATCGACACATTGCCAACTTCTTTGCCTACCCCATCAGGAGTAATACCGTTAAACACCGCGCCGATTAACGAAGCATCCAAACCACGCCAAAAGCCCTGCCAATTCTCCGTGTAATCCAGGGTGTACTTACCTTGCAAATGCATCTTGGCTTCACTTTGATACACCGCCCCCCAAGCGAACCAATCGACAGGCTCCCATTGCACCCCAAGATTCCAAGTAGGCGACAATGTTTGTTGCATATCCACATCAAGATTAGCCAAATCAGTGTAAGGACCGAATTCACCACCACATAGATTCAACAATACCTCAAATGGATTGCCTTCGACCCCACACAGTGCCTCTTGGGTCTGACCAATCGCGCCAGTCAGCAAATTAGGTGCCCGCAAATCCTGATTAAGCGCCAGCGCTTGATCAGAGAAGTTAATGGAAAGACCCACCGACAGTTGATCATTTACCTGATAACCCACGGCTGGCGAGAAGTAAGTTAGCCGCTGCATGACTACTTCCTTGCCCTGATAACGCCCTGGATCATCGTCGTCGCGCACATAACCTAGCGCTTGCGGGGTATACACATCGGTGGCGAAGGTCAGCTTGGAGCCGGGTGGATTGATTGATATCCCCGCCAGCGGCACAAACAATAGAGGTAACTCTGTAGCCCCACCCAAACCTGGAAAATACATGGCTGGCGTAGTGGTACGGCTAGACGAATTGGCCACTGGATCGTTATCTGCGCCAAGAAATTTATCGCCATAATTGGGCCCAGCATTAAAGTCCGAACGAATATCCATCACCGCGGTAATGTATTTAATCGTAGTCTTACGGCCTTTTAATTTGGTTAAAGCCGCCGGATTGTAATGCACGGCATCAATGCCGCTTTCATCGGCAGTAATGGCATTACCCATCGCCATTGCCTTAGGGTTGCCAATAGTCAGGTTTTGCGCCAACTGTGCTTGCGTGCTGGCACTCACCAGCAATGCCGCTCCTGCAATCGCGCGCTTGAGCGGCGAAATTCGCATTGTCATGAAGTACTCGCTCGTAGGTTATTGGGCTTTAAGGCCCTTGATATCCAAGGGCATGGAAACCCCGAGGAGCACATCCGGTGAGTCTTCGGTCATACCAAAGCCGGCGTTGACGTTGACGATGTAATCAGGCGAAGTCCTTAAGCCCAACGAGAAATTCATGATGGCACTGGTTTGCTCGGTACCCTCAACTTGTTGATCGTCAAAGGTATAGGTCGGCTTTAGCGAATAAGCCATTTGATAGGAAGTCGACAAAGACACGTCATACGACAATGCATAAGCAAAGCCCATGCTGTATGAAATAGTTGCGCCAGGATCAACTTCTTTTAATAAGCGACCACCACGCACCTGATCGACATCGGTAACCGGCATATTGTAGGTATAACCCATAGAACCAAACAGTACGACCGGGTCAATTACGTAGGATAGGTTCGCGCCACCACCCAAACTGTAATAACCGCTACCAGTGGAGAGCGCGGTATTGGGATCAATATCATAGGGGCTTTGCCCGGTGGGCAAGCCCAAAGTCGCATACAAGGTAGTCGAAGGACGCCCCCGTACCGAAGGCCAAGGCTGCCAACGCAAACTTGTGGAAATATCGCCGAGGCTATAGGTATCAATACTGCGCTCGGTATCATAGGCCGCAACAAACGGCAAGCGAACACTAAAGGTCAAGTTATCCCAAATACCGTAGTCAAAGGTAAAGGAATTGGTAAAACTATGTTGCGCTTGGGCTTGGGCGGCCACACTAACAACATTGTTATTGGCCCTAAATGTTTCAATTTGCGTATCGCGAGTTAATGAATAATCAAAACCGTAGGTCAGGGTACGCTCACCTTTTTTTAACAATGTATAACTTTGCTCGGAGGCAGAAAAAACTTGCTCCAGCGCTTTAGCACTGTCGGCATCATCGTCTTTCTTACTCAATGCATCGCGCGCCTGATCAACCGAAGGCTCCACAGCAACTTCAGCAGTGGTTTGCTCTGCTTGGGCTAAACTGGTCAAAAAAAATGCCATAAGCCCAAGTCCCATCACACCCCAAACCTTCATACTGCATCCCCGCCGCTATTATTTTTATAATGTTTTGCGCTGCTCATTTACGTCGTAGGTACCTGATATCACCCTGCGAGCCCAACTCATCCACCTCATTTGAAGTGATTTTGCCCATCTGCGGAAACACCCGAAACGCCAATAAACTGATGGTTTGATCATCAATAATGCGCAAATCGTGATCGGCCAACGCCAGTGCATTTTTCGGTTCTTGGCCACTGGGGAAAATCACAAATACTACGTTGCCATCCCAAATCTCTTCGAAACGGGTACGGGTAAAGCTAATGTTGCCAAGCGCCGGGTCAGCCACATAAACGTGAGACTCGTGCACGTCACGCACTACCACAAAATGTTTAAAGCCACCGTAAATAATCGGCACCAAGGCTGGATGCTCGAGCTCATCTAAATCGGCCATGGTCGCTTTGAAACCGCCGCTCTTGTAACCCAGTTGCCCCACGTAACGCTTCATATCGAGTAATGAAAAACCGCGGCGGGCGGCGATTTTATCGGCCTCGCCATACTGCAACATGCCTTCCATAACTTGCTTTTCTTGCAGATTGCGACCCAGGTAGTAGTCAAGCAAAGTGGTTAAGGCACCAGAACCGCAGCTGTAGTCGTAGGCTTGATGAATAACATTACGAAACTGCGCCACACTTTTCGGCTCAAGTACCACCGACTCACGCAGCGGGCCATTTGGCACTAACGATTGGGTTAGATTTACAGTTCCCGCGGCGGGGGTTTTGGTATCCACGGCCTCAGTAAAACCGAACAGCGCAATCAGGCTACCGATCAAAATCTCAAGCATTTGCGCCTCATATGCCAAAGCGGTCTTCGCAAAAAAGCCCTACCGACCAGGGCCGGTAAGGCTTTTTATAATTCAACTCAAGTGAGTTGAATTAATGACCCCAAATGCGCACAGTCGAGCCAGCCATGTTGATGTTGTTAATGGCAACACCACCAATGCTTGCACCAGTACCCATGCGAATGGCGCCAACTGATACCGAACCCGTCATGGTTGGCAATCCAATGGCTAATTGCTGAGTAGCGACAGTACCGATAGTAGTAGTCACCACATCAACCGTCAGCGGGGCGTTATCGGCAATGCTGAAACCAGTCAAAGTGATGGTTTCAAGGTTCAGCGAACCGCCGCCGGTATCGCCATCGGTGTAAGTCAGTTTGCCGATAGTGCCGGCGAAGTTACCGGCAATGCTGATGCCATCTTGGCCGGTAACTGAAGAAAGAGCTGAATCGTCCATCGAAGTCATGCCAGCTTGGGCCATGAACGGAACAGCCAGTACCGCAGCAGCCAGAACAAGTTGTTTGAAGTTCATTGTTGTTTCTCCAAAAGTTCTTATAGGTAGGTTGCCCCCAGGGCACCGTTAATGACTCCGCCATCAACAGCAGGACTGGCCTAATGCCCATCACCAGCGCAACCACTACTTCCATAGTCATGGTTGCACTTGGCGCTTGAAGCACTAGGCTTCTCGTCCTAGTCCTAAAGTTACTGCCAGTGCTTGCTGCTGCCAGCCCATCCAAGGGATGGAGCGCTGTAGCAAGCGTACCTATTGCGGAGAACTACAGCGGCTCAAGCCTCATTTAATAGGCCCATCGCTTTACCTTTGAGTACCGCCTGGGTGCGGCTGCGCACACCCAACTTAGCGAACAGGTTGTGCAGGTGCCACTTAATAGTGGCTTCAGACAAATGCACCGCTTGAGCAATATCTCGATTGGACAGACCGGCCGCCACAAACCGTAAAATTTCTTGTTCTCGATGACTAACATCATGTTTCTCATCGAATTTTTCTATATTCACAGCCAGTACCACGCACTGTTTACGCATACCCTTAGCCACTTCAAGCCAGGCCCCTGCCTGCTTTGCATCCGCCGCAAACCAAGCATCCCAGAGTGGTAGCAGCCACAGTGCATCATCTGCAAACAAGCGCCGGTAACCACACGCCCAAGCCTCCTCAAGGGTGCTGCGCAACATGGCGAACGCCTTCTCATCGTTACCCTTTCGCCAATACGCTACCGACAGTAACAAGAGTATTCGCAGGCGCCGGTCACGCTGATGCTCATCGGCCAACTTTGCCAACGAGCCCTCGAGAAATAACTGCGCTTTGTCGGCACGGCGCTCACTTAAGGCTAGGCGCGCCTGGGCCAACGCCAAGGCAAACTGTTCGTCAGGATAACGCCCTGAAGGCGACTCAGCCTGATGACGCTGTAACTGCAGGCAGATACGTTCGGCCTCGTTGGGGCGCTGTAACCAAAGCAGAAAATGCACCTTACAACTCATGGCAAAGGCCAAGACGCGCTCATAGCCAGGACGCTGCAACTGGGCCAACCACGCATCAAGGTCGAGCATGGCCTGCTCGCTGGCACCACTATAAAATTGCCCACGGATGAGCACCAGTTGACCCCGACTAATTAACTCAACGGGTGTGGCCACATCACGCCATGACATCGCCTGCGGTAACTCGGCGACAATCAATGCATGCTGATCTTGCTCATAAAGAATATCGGCAAAGGCCAACACCAACGGGCCGCCGACTCGGCTGCGCAGGCCAAAAACCTGCTCTACCCGCTCCCGCGCTGTAGCGGCTATGCGATGAGCCACAATCAAGTCACCGCGCGCTTTACATGTGAGCGCATCGATCATACTGACCATCACTTGCAAGTATTCGCTGTCGGCGTATTGCAAACTTTCACGGGCTATGGCGATTGATTTCTGCGCTTGAGCAAAGTTATTTAACAACACATGTGCGGCGGCCTGGATGCAACTGAGGCTGGCGCGAAAGATCGCCTGATTACTCGGCACCATACTCAACCACTGCTGGCAAACCTTTAGGCATGGCTCTAGCTTGTCCTGGTAGAGCAATACGAGGGACTTAAGTAACTGCGCTGTTACCAACAACTCCGCCAAACCAAAATGCATGACCTTGCCGCGCCCTTGCATTAAGCGGGTACTGACTTCCTCGATGAGCGCCTCTGCCTCGGCATATTTTTGCTCGAAAGCTAACTGCCAAGCATAGAAAATCTGAAAAACTGGGTGTTCACGCATGACTTCGGCTGGCACCTTATTAATCATACCGAGCACTCCATACACCTGATTGCTGGCAATCAACCCAGCACCTTGGCGCTCTAGCAACTCCGCGGCGAAGGCATAGTCACGAGCGCGCAGTGCATATTTAATGGCTCGCTCGGGGAAGTCGTGATCCTCGCACCAGCGCGCCGCGGCGTGCTGCAGCGCCGAGAAGTCACCACGCGCCGCTAAACGGCCCTGCAGATACTCGGCAAACAGGTGGTGATAACGAAACCACTGTTGCTGATCATCTAAGCTAATCAAAAACAACTGCTCGCTCTGCAATCGCGCCAGCATCGTGCCACTGTCACTGCGCCCAGTTAGGGCTTCGCACAGATCCGCACAGAACTCATCCAGCAGCGAGGTTTGGTCGAGAAACAGTTGTAATTCCTCGGGCAAATTACTCAAGACATCTTCCGCCAAGTAATCCGCGATATTGCGCTCGGTACCATTTAACGCGGCAATAAAAGCGCTGCGGTCCGGATGCCGGCTCAAGGCCAAGGCTGTTAAATGTAAGGCCGCCACCCAGCCTTCAGTACGCTGATGAATTAATTTCAACTCTGCTGAACCAAGGTCTAGCTGCTTAAGGTGATTGAAGTACCAGGCGGTTTCATCGGCGCTAAGGCGTAAATCCTCAGCTTGCAAACACATCACCTGCTGCTCGGCACTAAGAAATTGGGGGTTATAACGGCTACTAATAATTAGGTGCAACCTAGCCGGCATTTTCTCGAGCAGATAGCGCACGCCGTGACCCATTTGTGGGTGACGGACCAGATGAAAATCATCAATGATCAAATAGACATTGCCCGGCAGATGTTTTAAATCCACCACAAAAGCATCAACCAGCGCCTCAATTGGCCAGCTCACATCACCTGGCCCGATTGCATTGATACTGAAGTGAAAACTCGGCAGCACTTCGCTAATTGCCGCGCAAATACACTGCAATAACCGCTGCGGCTCGCTGTCGGACTCATCACAGGACAACCACGCTACCGTGGCCCCTGCATTGAGTAAGCGCTGCCGGTACAAGCTGAGAATGGTGCTTTTACCAAAACCTGCGGGAGCACTGAGCAGCAACAAACGTTGCTCGCGAGCAGTCAATAAGCGCTCCACCAGCAGGGTACGTTCAAGCACTGCTGGGCCGCTGGAGTCAGCGGGATATAGTTTGGTGCGCAATATTGGCGGCGCTAGCTTTTCGATTACTGATGGCAAAGTCATGGTTCGAGCAAACTCAATTCACGGACACGGCGGATAGCTTGAGTGCGATTACGCACCTTGAGCTTTTCGTAGATGTTATGTAAATGCCACTTGACGGTACCCAAGGCCAACGCCAGTTGCTTGCCGATCTCATCGTTAGACAAGCCTTGTGCGGCCAAACACACCACTTCGCGCTCACGCTCAGTGAGCGCATCGCTTAAGGGCTCGCCAACCTTAGCCGCTCGCTGGCCCGGCCAAAGAATCAACACACTGCGTACAAAACCTTGTAACGCCGGTTGCCGCTCGGCGGACTCCAACTGCACCAGCAACTGGCGAACGGCTTCACCTTCCTCGATAAAGAGACTGCGCAAGCCTTCGCGCTCAGCCTGCTGTAACGACTGCTGCAGCAAACTTTGCCCGCGCTCTTGATAGCCCAGACGCTGATAACTTAAAGCCGCCAACAAATCTAAGCGCAGGCGCTGTAAGCCGTGCCAGTTGGGCTGTAACAAACTGCGCAACTGGGTTATTTCATGCAGAGCTTCGCTGAAATTGCCACGCGCCTGCTGTAAACGAACACGACTTAAGCCATGCACCCAGAGCACCGGATTAAAGCTCGCTGGCTGGTACTGTTCGGCGTGTTTAAGCCACTCAAAACTGTTTAAGCGTTGTTCGGCGCGCTTAATTCGATCAGTCGCCGGCTCTTGCAAAATCAAGGCAATTTCATCACCCAGTGCCTGCGCATAAAACCGCCACGATTGATTGCGCGCCGCCAAGTTTTGCATCAAAGCCAAGCTGGCCATGGCCTCTTTCGGGTTATTTTGCATACGCTGGGTACGCGCCAAACAAAGCATGGCTTGCGCATACAAATCGATCGGCTTAATCACATCAACCGTGGCCAATGCCCAGTTGAGTTTTTCCTCTAGGCCGAGCAAATTTCCCTGCTGATAGGTAATTAACGCCTCGCAGATAGCCGGTAACGCCAACGCCCGCGAGCGCTCGCCAAACCAAGGCAATACACGGGTGCGTAACTGGGCAAACAACAACTGCGCTTGTTTAATTTGCCCCTGTTCAAGGGCCATGAAAATCTCGACATTAACCAACTGCATGTCGAGATAGCGGCCTTCCAAAAAGTGATTGCGTTGCTGCGCCAACGCCAACAAACGGCGGGCATGCTCGGGCTGAATCAACACCACATGGGCCAGCGCACCGACAATCAACACCGCCACTTCTAAAAAAGCACTGTGTTTGCCGAGCTGCGGCTCGATTTTACGCGCCAAGCCTACGCACACTTGCAGGTCATCTTTTTGCAACGCAATGACCGCTTTAACCGCCAGCACCGCGAGTTGATTATCGCTGATAGGCACATCGCCCTTAACACTGGGGAAACCCGCAAGCAGGCTATCGAGCATGCAATTGGCTTGCGGCAGTGCCAATTGCGCAGCCTTATCCCAAACCTCAGCTAACACCAATATCGGGTAATTCGCGGCGATATGATCGGGCACTTGCTTGCGCCAGCGATAAATCTGATTGAGTTGCCCACGATTGATCATCTCCAAGCCGCAGGCATCCACCAAGGCGGCCAGCATTTCGGGATCTTGTGCAAGCGCTGCGTGCTGAATAGCTAAGTCTTGCATGTGGTGATTGGTGAACCACAAGCTGGCATTGAAATGTAATTGTTTGAAACGCTCTGGATCGCGCTCTTTTAATCGCGCTTGGAGAAATTCGGCAAACACCGTGTGAAAGCGATACCACTGACGTCCGCGGTCCAGTGGCAACAGAAACAACTGCATGACCTCCAAGCGCTCCAGCAACTGCTGACCATCCTGACGACCGGTCAAAGCGTTGGCCAAATCACCACTTAGTTGCCGGGCAATGCTCAAGGCCAGCAAGGCTTCTTGCAGTTCGTGAGGCAACTGCTCAAACACCGAACGCAACAGGTAATCGGCAACGGCCACCTGTCCGACGCTGGCGTCGGGCATATGCACGCCGTTTGATGGCTGATTGCGCAGCCATAAACTGGCCAAATGCACACCCACCATCCAGCCCTCAGTATTGCGGTGCAATTGCACCAGAGCGGGCTCATCGAGTTGCACCTCCAAACGAGCAAGGTAAGCCGCGGTTTGTTGCAGATTTAAGCGCAACTCATCGCTGCCGATTTCAAGCAGCAAGCCCTTGGCCCGCCAAGTAGCCAAATTCAAGGGTGCCTGGGTGCGGCTGCCAATCGCCAAGGTAAAGCCGGCAGGAGCCAAACGCACCAAGCGATTTAAGGCCGTGAATAACTCTGGATTACGCAACAGGTGCAAGTCATCCAGAACCAGCAATAACGGCTGAGTAACCACGGACAAATCAACCAGTAAACTCTCCATCACAGCGGCGACAGGAACCTGCATGGTGTTTTGTAGATAGCCCAAAGCATCCGCGCCAAGCTCCGGCAAAACAGTATTCAAGGACTCTATTAATTGCGCGTAAAAACGCCCAGGGTCGTCATCTTCACGCGCCAGCGAAAACCACGCGACTAAATGCCCAAGTTCTTGCCTTTGCTGAGCCAACAGACTCAGCGCGGTGGTTTTACCGAAACCTGCGGGGGCACAAAACAACAAAACTCGAGCGTTAGGCTGGCCGGCAAACGCGGCCAGCACCTGAGACTGACTCAGTGCATCAGCAGGAATTTGCGGCGGCATCAACTTAGAGCGCAATAAACTTTCGGCGGCCGGTTCGTCAGCAACACCCATGAGCAAAACCCCTAGTAAATTATGATTATTCTGTGAGGCTAGAGCCTCGGGGGATAGCTGCATACTAAACATTGCCTGCCCTTCAAGTAAACCCGCCCAAGGCTCTAGGATGAACAGTTGCGGCAGTCTACAATTATCCCTCGCCTTCCTGATCAGCCCGTATGCCTACCTGCTCTGTCTACGCCCTGCCCTATTGTTTGGATCCGGCGGATTACTTCGCCCGAATCCACCTCGAAGCTGGCGCCGTTTTGCTTGATGCTGGCCGGCCACTGGCCACTCGAGCACGTTACGACATCCTTAGCGCCTGGCCATTGGCACAGTTGGCGGCC